>JAJZZC010000157.1 GCA_021797775.1 Bacillota bacterium | reverse complement strand
CGCTCCTCGCTGGCGCTCCTCGCTGGCGCTCCTCGCTGGCGCTCCTCGCTGGCGCTCCTCGCTGGCGCTCCTCGCTGGCGCTCCTCGCTGGCGCTCCTCGCTGGCGCTCCTCGCTGGCGCTCCTCGCCGGAAAAGGGGCACGCGGCGTCGTCGACCGCGCCGATGCCCGACCGCACGCCGGGCCGCGCCCAATCCGGCCCGCCAGCTGCGGCCCAGCGCGGCAAACGCCTGCTGCCATGCCCTTCCATCTTGCCGACCACCGGCATCCGTCCGCTCCCTCCGCGCGCCCGCCCGTCTGCGCGGGGCGCACGGAGGGAGCGTGTGTCCGCATCGGCGCGTTCCCGCCTTGGCCCGACGCAGCGGGCGGGCCGGCGCCGACGTCAGCGGATACCGGTAAACACCACGCCCTGGGTGAAGTGTCGCTGCGCGACGAAGAACAGGACGATGGGGATGATGGCCACCATCAGCGTCCCCGCCATCAGGTCGTTCCAGGCCACCACGTGCCGCCCGACGAAGACCTGGAGCTGTAGCGTCAACGTATACAGCTTGCTGTTGTTGAGGTAGATCAGCGGACCGAGGAAGTCGTTCCACGTGCCGACGGAGGTGAACACGAAGACGATCAGCAGCGCCGGGCTGGCCATCGGCAGCAGGATGCGGGAATACATCCGCCAGTAGCCGCAGCCGTCCACGCGCGCGGCGTCGAAGATTTCCGGGTCGATGCTTGTGAAAAACTGACGCATGAGGAAGATGTTGAAGGCTCCGCCCCCGAGGAAGGAGGGGACCGTCAGCGGCAGGTAGGTGTTGAGCCAGCCCAGATCCTTGAAGATGATGAATGTGGGGATGAGCAGGACGGTGGCGGGCAGCATGAGGGTGGAGAGGAGGATCAGGAAGAGCAGGTCACGGCCAGGAAAGTGGAGGCGGGCAAAGGCAAAGGCGGCCATCGATGCGGACAGTTCCACCCCGAGCACGTTGACGACGGTCAGAAATACGGTGTTACGCAGGGAGCGCAGGAAGCGCATCGTGTGCCAGGCGCTGACGAAGGGGCGCAGCGTGAGGGGGTGCGGGATCCACTGCGGGGGGAAGACCATCACGAAGGCTGAGCCCTTGAGGGCGGTGGACAGCATCCACACCAGGGGCACGAGCAGCGCCACGCCACCGATGACGAGCACGACCTCGGCCAGCAGGTCCCCCGCGACGCGAGCGCGCCGGGCCGTGCGGGTCATGACCGCCCACCTCCCCGCTGCAGTTCGCTCTGATAGAAGACCCAGGCGTTCGAGGAGCGGAAGACGAGCAGTGTCAGCACGAGCAGCATGACCAGCATGACCCAGGCCATGGCGGAGGCATAACCCATCTTGAAGAACTCGAATGCGTTCTCGTAAAGATAGAGCACGTAGAAGAGGCTGGCGTTGTTCGGTCCGCCCGACGTCATGACGTAGGCCTGCGTGAAGATCTGGAAACTGCCGATGATCCCCATGATCAGGTTGAAGAGGATTACGGGGCTGATCATGGGCAGCGTGATATGCCAGAGGATGCGCGGACGCGAGGCGCCGTCAATACGCGCGGCCTCGGTCAGTTCGGTCGGTACGCCCTGCAGGGCCGCCAGGTTGATCAGCATACTGCCGCCGACGCCCCACAGACTCATCAGGATCATGGCGGGAATGACCCAGGTCTCACTGAAGATCCATTGCGGTCCTTGCACGTGCACCAGGCTGAGCAGGTAGTTGATCAGGCCGAAATTCGGATTGAGCAGCCAGAGGAAGAGCAGGGACACCGCCACGCCCCCGACCAGGCTGGGCAGGTAATAGACCGTCCGGAAGATGCCGATGCCGCGCGTCTTGCGGTTCAGGAGCATCGCCAGGGCCAGTCCGACGACGAGGTTGAGCGGGATGCTGACGAGGACGTAGTACCAGGTGACACCGAGAGATTTCCAGAACAGCGGGTCCTGCACCAGTTTGCTGTAGTTGTGCAGGCCGACGAACTGCATGTGGATGAAGTTGTAGTTGGTGAAGCTGATGTACAGGGCGAAGAGGACGGGGAAGGCGATCAGGCCGACGAGCCCCACCATGGCGGGGGTGATGAACAGGTAGCCGGCCATGGCCTCGCGCCGCCCCAGGCGATTGCGCCGGCCGGCCCCCCGTTGCCGGCCCACGAGTAGGCTGGCGCCGGGCTGCGATCCGGCATAGACGAGCGCACCCGGAGAGCGCTTGGCCGGGAGCCTGACTCGACCATCCGTTTCGCCCATCGTGGTAGGCCTCCCTCGTAGCCTGCAATGCCGCGACGGCCCGAACCCGATGACCTTCCAGCAGAGGGGTTCAGGCCGGGTGCGGCCCGTGCACCCATGGGCACAGGGTGGGGGTGCCGCCGCTTGGCCCGCACGGACCCTGAGGCGGATGGCCGATGGTGCGCCGCCTCAGGCTCCGTGGGTCGGTCCCGGGTCCGCCGGACACCCCGCGCGCGGACGTCCAGACCTTTGCGTCCGGCCCGTCCAGGCCGGTTAGCCCGGGCGCGGGCCCGTCTTTCCCGGGTCGCCCGGCGGCGCCCGCCACCCCTTGGGGGGTTGTGGTCGTGCCGGGCCGCGCCCGTGCCGTGTGGCAAGACGCGGCGCCGGAGCGCCACCGCGTCTCAGGACGGCGTGTGATAGGAAGCGTTCTTGTTCCACTGGGCCAGCGTCTGCCGGATCGCGGCGCTCACCGTCGCTTTGCCGGTCTCCACGGCCTGCCATTCCGGTGTGAGGACCTTGGTGTTGAACTGGGTGACGCTGTTGAGGGGCGGCGGCGCGGTGTACGAAGTCGTCGCGTGTGACAGGAGATAGACGAACTGCGCGAGCGGGCCTGTCGCCTGCGCGGCCACGTCCTGGCGGTCTGGGATGCCGTATCCGGTCGACAGCTTGAGTTCGTTGGCCGCTTTGTCTGTGGCGATGTAGTGCAGGTACTGGTACGCCGCCTCGGGGTCCTTGCACGTGTTGGTGATGGATAGCGGGTAGATGCCCACGTGCACCGGGTATTCCTTATCGCGGATCCCAGGCACCACCACCCATTTGAAGGGCACCTTCTGGGCCTGCAGCGGCGAGATCGGGTAGGGGTCGACCAGCATCATCCCGATGTTGCCACTCTGGAACATCGTCACGTCGCCGCCGCTGCCGCCCAGGCTGGACACCGCGGCGGCCGAGGGTGACGCCTTTTGCGTGAACTGCAGGTCGTACTGCCAGGCGTAGCTGCGGTCGATGATGGGATTGCCGATGTTGTATTGCCTGCCGTTCGCGCTGAAGGTCAGGGGCGCGCCTTCCGAGGTGGCGATGTACTCGGACGGGAAGAACGGGGCGATGGGCCAGGTGTTCTTCTTGGTCTTGGTGTGGGCGAGGAGTTGCCCGATGGCGGTCCGGAACTGGTCGAGGGTGAATGGGCCTGACTTGGGGATGCTGGCGCCTGCCTGGGCGAACATGGCCTCGTTGCAGTACACGCCCATCTGGCAATAGATGGCGGACGGAAAGGCATAGGTCTTGCCTTTGACCACGTACTGCTGCAACGCCTGCTTGTTGACGATGGTGTTCTGCAGGGTCGTGTCGGTTGAAATGTATTCGTCCAGCGGCAGCAGAACGCCCTCGGGACCGAAGGGATCGACCTGATACCAATTGACAATGTTGGGCGCGGCATCGGTCGCGAGTTCAATGGCCATCTTCTGGCTCGCCACGCCCTGGTAGACCACGCGCACCTTGCGCTGGCTGGCGTTGAACGCGGCGACGTTCTTCTTGTGCATGTCAGCCTGTGTGGTATACACTTCCCAGTTGCCATAGGTAATCGTCACCGGGCTGCCGGCCGACGTGGTGGGCTTGGCCGTCGCCGCCCCGCAGGCGGCCAGGAACTGGGCGGTGAGCAATCCCCCCGCGGCCAGGGACGCGTCGCGCAGCAGGACACGGCGCCGTGTTGCGAGCACCTGGCGTCAACCCCTTTCCTGCGTCACGAGTGGGGCGCGCGCACGACGGGTCGGTGGTGGTGGACTCCCCCCCGCTCGGAGTGGTTGCGGTCAGCGGAACTTTGCCGCGCAGAGCGGCACCTTCGCCTGTGGCTGGACAGTGGCCACGGGCGAACCGGTTGGAAGAAGAGAAGTCGCGCGATCCCTGCCGTACCGCGACCGGCACGTCCCACGTGAAGAATCCGCTGGCGCTCGCTTGCGAAAGAACCGCTCGCGCCGAATTGTACCGCATTGCGCAAAAGCTGCGAAGTGCCCGGAGTGGTTAACCATCAGCGGCGGCAAAGGTCAATGGCGGCTGATGCCACAAGGGGATCAGCGCGGATTGGGTAAGGATAGCGGACACAGATTTCACCTTCGTGTGTGTGGCGCTGGGGCCGGCCCTTCCGCGCCCACACCATGACCGCGTGCGTTCTGGGGCCATGCGCCCTGTCCAAGGGGGTGCCAAACGGGTCACAGGCGGCAGTGGTTGGCCATGCGCGTGCCTACCGCCGCCCGGTCCCCACCACGTCTCAGACTTCGGCTCATCGGTTCGCCGCCGCCCGGAAACCGTTGAACCCCAAGGGGCACCCAAATGCTGGCAGGTTGTGCATCCCGGACGTGGTCTGCCGGATCACCATACCGCCTGCAGTACGTCATCGTCGCGATTGGTACTACATCTAGTGTTTCGATCCACCCGCGGATCTCCGGCGTGCACAACGGGCGAGACGCGCCAGAAGCCAAATGCGTCGAACTCTGCGTCTCGAGCACCCCGGTTCACGCCCCGGCGCCGAAGGCGCCCTCTAGCGCCTGCTCGTCATAGCCGACCACCAGGTGCCGGCCGTCGGTGATCAGAGGGCGGCGCAGGAGCTTCGGCTCCTGCGCCAGCAGGTCCAGCAGTTCGTCCTCGCGGAACCCGCGCCTGTCCAGGCCGAGTTCGCGGAAGCGCGTGCCGCGGCGCGAGAGGAGGCCCTCTGCCCCCCGCGGGTGCAGCGCCGCCATGGCCACTAGTTCGTCGCGCGCCGGCGGTTGCCTCCAGATGTGCTTCTCGTCAAACGTTAGGGCCCTTTGCGAAAGCCACGCCTTCGCCTTCTGGCAAGACGTTCAGCCGGGATGCAAGAACGCTGTGACCGCCATCTGCCGCCCCCCCCCCGTCTGCATCGGCCGTTGCCCGAAGTCGCCGGCAACGGTGGGCACCAGCCCGCCATCCAATCAGCCGGTCCACACCGGTTGCCGACGATCGGCGCCGGGCCGGGGCCTTTCGCGCGGCCGGCCGCCCCTCCTTGTGCCCCTCACTGCGGTGTGGGCGACGTCAGGTCGCCAGGGGGCTCGTGCATGTCGCCGCCATCCGCCGCGCCGTGCGCCCGTCGTGGCGCCCCGCACCCGAGGGAACGGCGGCGCCCGCCCGTCCGCGCGGCCGGAGGGCCCGAAGCCGCTTCCCCGCTGCCACAGCCCCGGGGGGTTGCGCCGCCAGCGGTTTCCGTCAGGATGGACGGGCGGGACCCTGGGAAGGGGTTGCCGAGTGCGCGGCCGCCGCGGGGATCGGGAGTGAACGGCTTGTGGCACGAGATGCCGTGGTCTGGGACGGCCGTGGAGGCGGACTTGGGGTAACACCCACGCCGAGGCGGTCTGACGGAGCGGCCCCGAGAGCGGCGCCGCCACGAGTCCGGCCGGTTGGCGCGGACCACGGCTCCACGTAGAGCGGAGGGCCCGGTGCCGCGTAGAAGGGGGAGGACGGATGAGCGAGCAGTCGGCTGCCGCCCCGGCGTCCGACGAGGTGGTGGTGATCGGGGCTGGGCCGGGCGGGTACGCCGCAGCGCTGGGTCTGGCCCACGCGGGGCGCCGAGTGCGCTTGGTCGACGCTGGCGGGGTGGGGGGTACCTGCCTACACCGCGGATGCATCCCGACCAAGACCCTGCTGGAGAGTGCGCGCGTCGCCGACGAGGTCCGGCGCGCGGCGGAGTTCGGCCTCGTCGGCGGCGACCCCGCGCTCGGGCCGGCGGCTGTCCGGGCGGACTGGCCCGCGATCCGGGCGCGCCAAGCGCGCGTGGTCGCCACGCTGGCGGGTGGGCTGGAGACGCTGCTGCGCGGGTCCGGGGTGACCATCCAGCGCGGGTGGGCGACGTTCCGGCAGCCGGGGGCCGACGGCGCGCCTCGGGTCCACGTGGCGCCTGTAGAGCCCGGCGCCGGCGGTGGCGGCGCCCTTGACCTGGCGCCGGGCGCCGTCGTGCTGGCCCCTGGCGCCACGGCGGCGCGACCGCCCCTCCCCGGTCTCTCCACTCCCGGCGTGGTCGATAGCGACGGGCTGCTCACCCTGGCGGAGCGCCCACGGCGCCTCTGCATCGTCGGTGGCGGCGCCATTGGTTGCGAGTTTGCCACCGCCTTCGCCGACCTGGGCACCGAGGTCACCATCGTGGAGGCGCTGCCCCAGCTCCTGCCCCGCGCGGAGCCCGAGGTGGCTCGCCGGCTGCAGGCGGCCTTCCGCCGTCGGGGCATCGCCGTATTCCCCGGGTCCCGCGTGCTGGGCATCGCGCCGGGGCCTGTCCCGCGCATCGTTGACGGCACCGCCACGCGCGAGTTGCCCGCGGACGTCGTGCTGGTCGCGGTGGGCCGGCACCCGGCGACCACGGGCCTCGGTCTGACCGAGGCCGGCGTCGCGCTGGGCCCGAGCGGGGAGATCCAGGTCGACCGTACCTTCGCCACCGCGGCGCCGCGCGTGTGGGCCGTGGGCGATGCCTTGGGTGGGCCGATGGTGGCGCATGGGGCGTTCCATCAGGCGGCCACCGTTGTGGCGGCCATTGCCGGGCTCCCCCCGGTGCCCACGCCTGCGCTGGCGCAACCGGTGTTCTGCCGGCCGGAGGTGGCGTGGGTAGGGCGCACCGAGGCGGAGGCGCGGGCGGCAGGCGCGGATGTGCGCGTGGCGCGCGTACCCTTCGCGGCGCTCGGTCGGGCCCATGCGGCGGGCGAGGCCGACGGCTTCTGCAAGCTCGTCGCCGATGCGGGGGGACGGCTGCTCGGCGCGCACTTGGTGGGCGCCCACGCGACCGAGTTGATCGGCGCGGCCTGCGTCGCGCTGTCGGCGGGCGCTTCGGCGCAGGGGTTGCTCGACGCCGGCTTCCCCCACCCCACGCTCTCGGAGGCTCTGGGCGAGACGGCGGGGCTGCTGCTCGGCCGCCCCCTGCACGTTCCCCCGGCCCGCTAAGAAAAAGCGGGGCTGCGCCCGGTTGACGCTGGGGCGGTTCCTTTTCTAAAATCACTTCAGTTTCGACCCCGCACCAAGGCGGTTCGACCGCAGGAAGGCGTGTGCCCGCGTGCGCAGCGTGGAGGAACTGGTCCAGCGCGTCCGCGCCCGTGGCGGCAAGGTCACGCCCCAGCGCGTGCTCATCTACCAGGCACTGGTCGGTGACACCTCGCACCCGACGGGCGAGCAACTGCATGCGCGCCTGCAGGGCCTGCTGCCGCACCTCTCGCTCACCACCGTCTACGCCGCCCTCAACGACTTGGCGGATGCCGGCGAGTTGCGCCGCTTCCAGGCCGGCGACGGGCAGGTGCACTACGACCCCGACACCCGGCCCCACGCGGAGTTGGTGTGCGTGCGCTGCCAGCGCATCGACGACGCCCCGGCCCCCCACGGCCAGACCCCGCTCCCCGACGTGGTCGGCGGGTACCGGGTGTTTGCGCGCACGGAGTTGCTGCATGGCCTCTGCCCCGAGTGCCAGCGCGCGGTGGCACAGGAGGAGCGCGCCCCGGCGGGCGGCACGGCGGATGCCGGCGACATACCGGCCCAGGCGGGGGCCTGAGCGGCGGTGTCCCGGCCTGGCTCCTGCTCTCGCCGCTCCACACGCACGCGGCAAGTGCGTGTGGAGCCACAGACGGGGCCCGCCATCCCGTGGGGACGCCGCGAACGCCCAAAGACCCTGCGGTGCGACGCACGTGATCGAACGGACTCTGTCTCTGCATGCCCGGCGTGTGGAATGTCGGAGGTGAGGGCGTGGCGGAAGCATCGCAGGCCGGCGTCGGCACTGCGGCGGTGGCCGATGGCGGGGATGCCCGTACCGAGCGCGGACACAAACATTCGTTTATTTTGCAGGTCGTACAGCCGGGGCTAGCCGGCCTGATGGACGGTTCGGTTTCGACCCTGGCCCCGCTGTTCGCCGTGGCGTTCGCCACCCATAACACGCACACCACCTTCGTCGTCGGCCTGGCCGCGGCTGTCGGCGCCGGCATCAGCATGGCGTTCGCCGAGGGGCTCTCCGACGACGGCACGCTGACGGGGCGCGGCTCGCCGCTGCTGCGCGGCCTGATTATCGGGCTGATGACCTTCATCGGTGGCGTCGGGCACTCGCTCCCGTTCCTCATCCCGAACATCCACCTGGCGCTGATCATCGCCTACCTCGTGGTGGCGACCGAGTTGATCACCATCGCCGTCATCCGTAATCGCTACTTCGGCACGAAGATGTGGCTCTCGGTGGTCCAGGTCGTCTTCGGCGGTGCCCTGGTCTTCCTGGCCGGTGTCGCCATCGGCAGTCGCGGGTAGCGGCTACCGCCAACGCCCGCGTTCGCGGTAGCCGCCGGCTCGGGGCGGGCACCGGGGCCCGGTCGCCCTCCGGTGCGGTACCGGGTCCTTGCGGTCGCTCGTGGGGGGGCGCGGTCAAGCGCCCCCCCCATTTTTCGCGGTCGACATGATCGTTGGCCAACCGCCTACCGCTAGCCGAAGGCAACGCTGTCCCGCGGGCAGCAACGGACCCCTCGGGCCTTCCGGCGGCGCTGCCCCACGGTCCCGTCGTGCGGCAGGGAGGCTTGCGCCTGCGGGGGAACCCTGGGTGCATGGCTTCTCTGGGGCCTGGTGCCCGCAGGGTGCGGCGCGCCAGGGCCGCTTGCGCGGGTCCCCGCGCGCGGGCTCTGCTGTGGGCCTCGGCGGGGAGTCGCGCAGGTCGGCCGGCGGGTGCCGTGGATGGCCACGCTGGCGCCAGCCGTGGGGGGGGCCTCTCTGCGCACGCTGCCGGGCCTTTGTCGGGGGGCTGCCAGCAGCGGCGGCACGCGGATTGGCCTGCGTGCCGCCGGCGGCTGCGCCGGCAAGAGGGCGTGATCCCGGTGCACGGCTTGGGCGGGGTCTCTGCCGTGGCGCGGGCGGGTCCACGCTATGCAGGGGAGGGCGGGGCTGTTGCGGTTGCTCGGCGTGGCGGCGATGCGTGAACTGGACCGGCGTGCCGTGCAGGAGCTCGGGCTGCCGGTGCGCGCGCTGATGGAGGTGGCGGCGGCCGCCCTGGCGCGGCAGGCCCTGGCGATGCGCAGCGGCAGCGGGCCGGCTCTGTTCCTCTGCGGCGGCGGCCACAACGGTGGCGACGGGCTGGCGGGCGCGCGCCACGCGGCGGCCCGCGGGGTCCAGGCGGAGGTGCTGCTCTGGGCCGACCCGGAGCGCCTCGGGGAGGCGCCGGCGGCCAACCTGGCGCTGCTGCGCGCGGCCGGTGTGCCCGTCGCGCTGGAGCCGGGACCCGCAGACGCGGCGCGCCACCTGGCCGGGGCGGGCGTGGTCGTCGATTGCCTGCTGGGCACCGGGTTCCACGGCGCGGTCCGGCCCCCGCTGCCCGAGGTGATCGCGGCGGTCAACGCCTGCGGGCGCCCGGTGCTCTCTGCCGACGTGCCGTCCGGGCTGTCCGGGGACCTCGGGCGAGGGCCTGAAGGGCCGTGTGTGCGTGCGACGGCGACCCTCTGCTTCGGCGCCGTAAAGGCCGCTCTGGCGGCCCCGCCGGGGCGGCCGTGGGCGGGTGAGGTGCTCTGCGAGCCCCTCGGCATCCCGGAGGCCGCGTGGCGCGAACTGGACGCGGTCGAAGGCCTGGAGGAGGTGGCGGTGGCCGCCCTGCTGCCGGTGCGCCGGGGGGAGGGGCACAAGGGGACCTACGGCACGGTCCTGGCCGTCGTGGGGGCCGTCGGGTTCGCCGGGGCGGCGGCGATGTGCGCGGAAGGGGCCCTGCGCGCGGGGTGCGGCCTCTGCCAGGTGCTGTGCCCCCAGCCGCTGCAGTCTGTGATCGCCGCCAAGCTGACGGAGGCCACCGTCCGCGCGCTGCCGGCGGACGCCGCGGGGGGCCTGGACGCGGAGGCGTGTGGCGCGCCGGCGCTCCGCGCCGGTTTGGGGGCGGCGGAGGCGCTGGCGGTCGGCCCGGGGCTCGGCCGGGGCCCCGGGGTGGCGGCGGTGCTGCGCCACATCCTGGCCGCCTTCGCGGGGTCGGTGGTGGTCGATGCGGACGGGCTCAACGCCCTGGATCTGCCGATGATCGCGGGGGCACAGGGGCGGGTGGTCATCACCCCGCACCCCGGAGAGGCCGCGCATCTGCTGGGGTGCGCCGCGTCGGACGTGCAGGCGGACCGGCTGGGCGCCGTGCGCCGCCTGGCGCGTGAGGGCCAGTGCGTCGCGGTGCTCAAGGGGGCGGGGACGCTGGTCGCCGAGCCGGGCGGGGGGACGGCCCTCTGCCCGGCGGGCAACGACGGCATGGCTACGGGCGGGAGCGGCGACGTGCTGACGGGCGTACTGGCGGGACTCCTCGCCCAGGGCGCCGCCCCCTGGGATGCCGCGCGCGCGGCGGTCTTCGTCCATGGCCGGGCCGGCGACCTCGCGGCCCGGCGGCTCGGGCGCAGGGCACTCTTGGCCGGAGACCTGCTGCGGCACCTGGGGCTGGCGTTCCGCAGCATCGCCGGGGCGGGGGCGTAGCGCCGGAGTGCGACCGCCTCGTCGATGCGGGGTTTCTCAGACAGCAACGCGGCGCGCCACCGTCCTCCTGCTGAGGCACGTGCCCGGCCTTCGCCGCGCGTGATCGCGTGCGGCGGGCCCACGTTTCCGGGGGGTGACGCAGCGGGGCTGGCCCGTGCCCGAAGCTGCGCCCTCCGCTCCGTCGACGATGCCGAAGCCGGCCCGCGCGCACCCATGGTCCGGCCCGGTTTTCGCACAGAGGATCATGAACGTTCAGCTTCCCGATGCATCCGGGGCGACCTGTGGAGGATCGCCGGCACCCAGGTAGCTCGGGCGGCGCGCAGAACCACCCGGGGCTCCCCCCTGGACCCCCCTCTGGCGGGCCGGCAGCGGCTCGTGCCCGGCCGGGGCGGGCCCCGTGGGTGATGCACCGGGAGGTGTCTCTGCGTGCCACGGTCGCCGCGCGACTTTGCGGGCAGCTTCACGCTGCTGGTCACCCCGTTCCTTTCAGATGGTCGGCTCGACCTCGCTTCCTACGCCCGGCTGGTGGAGCACCACGTCGCCGCGGGCAGCCAGGGGATCTTCGCCGTCTGCGGCACCGCCGAGATGGCGGACCTGGCGCTCGATGAACGGCTCACGCTTGCGCGGGAGGCCGTGGCACGGGCTGGGGACGTGCCTGTGGTCGCCACCGCGGACCTCGAACCAGACCCGGCGGCGCAGCTGGACGAGGTCGCCCGCATGGCGTCCACAGGCGTGGCCGGCGTGGTGCTCGTGCCGCCGCGCCGCCACGCGGGGGAGCCGGAGGCGCTCTACGCGCACTTCGCGCGCCTCGCCGCGGCCAGCCCGGTGCCGGTGCTGCTCTACGAGTGGCCCGGCAGCTCGCCGTCCGAGATCCCGGCGGAGGTGTATGGGCGGCTCGTGGCCGAGTGCGGCGTGGCCGGGGTCAAGGACACCACCTGCACGCGGCACGGTATCGCCGCCAAGGTGGCGGCGGCCCCGGACTCCGTGGTCTACCAGGCCAACAACCCGCTGCTCGTCTATGGGTTGGAGGCGGGGGCCCGCGGGACGATGACGATCACCTCCGGGGCGCGCCCCGACCTGCTGGCCGCGCTCTGGCGCGCGCACGCCGCCGGGCGGGCCAACGAAGTGCGCACCCTGGCGCGCGAGATCGTCTTCCTCGATGCCGTGCTCTGTACCAACCATCCCGCGGGCGCCAAGTGGCTGCTGCAGCGCGCGGGGATCATCCCGTACGCCGGGACGCGCCGTGGGCGGCCGCTCAGCGACGCCGAGGTCGCCTCCCTATCGGCTTGGGCGGACGGGGCGCCGGCGTGGCGCGGGCGGTAAGGGGGGCGGCACAGCGGCCCAGAGCCTCCGCGTGCTCCCGTCACAGACGGGAGCGCCGCCTTCATCCGGACGCCGCCGGTCGCCGCGGGCGCGCAAAGGCTAGCGGCGTCGACGGGCCGCCCTCTGTGTGGTGTGGGACGCCGGGTGAGGTGTGGTCATAGGCGGGGGCTGCGCCGTTGGGTCCTCGCGCCGCGCGCAGATCGGTTCGCGTTGCGCCGCGTGCCCGCTCACGGCCCGCGGCGCCAGCGGGCTGGCCCGCTGGGGGGCGGGGACGGCGGCCTCGTCCCCCCCCCCCCCCGCCTTGCGATCCGC
>JAJZZC010000156.1 GCA_021797775.1 Bacillota bacterium | reverse complement strand
GCCGCTGCGCCAGCCCCGACCCGTGGGGGGCCCGCCCACCCGGCGCTGGCGACGCAGGCCGCCCCGCCAGGCACCGCCCCGGCCCACGTGGCCCCCGCCCACACGGCGTGGGCCACGCGCCGCGCCATCTGCAGCCGCGGAACCGCGCTGACGCGCGGCCCACGCCATCGCTGCCGGCGGCGCGACACGCGACCACCGGTGCGCGCCTGGCGGCCGACGACCCGCGGGAGACCGGAGCCCCTCCCGTCCCCGGTCCCCCACGGCCAAACGCCCCTAGAGATCCAGGTCCAGGGCCTGCAGCACGCGGCTCCGCCTGCGGCTGCCCATGCGCCAGTTGAGCATGCTCTGGTCGTAGACGGCGGCGACGCGCTGGCTGAACCACATGCCGGCCCCACCGGCGAGCCCCGCCGCCCCGAGGTAGGCGGGCGCGAGCCATGCGGCCCCACTCCCCCCAGCCGCGAGCAGCAATGCCGCCAGTACGGTGCAGGCGCCGAACGAGCCGAAAGTGGCGACGTAGCTGTCGAGGAACGTGGCAATGCGCCCCCGCCTCTCGTCGGGGAGGAGGCCTTGGAATGCGGCGCGCGCCGGAGCATCCCAACCCCACTTCACCACCTGCGTGAGCACCTGCGCCGAGCCGGCGCCGCCGAGTCCGGGAACGAACAGGGCCAGCACGGCGCCGAGGCCCGCCGCCCCAGGCAGCGCGCCGAAGGACCGCTTCAGGCCGACGCGTTCCAGCCAGCGGCCGGCGGTCAGCCACTGCAGGGCCGCGGTCAGGGCCACCGTCGCCCCCGTGAACAGGGCGAACAGGGCCTCCACCCTGGTGACGCTGCCGGCCCGGGCCAGCACGGCGAGAAAGCGATACTGCAACAGCAAGACCGCCAGTTCGGCCGAGAAAGCGGTCAGCGCGATCCCGCGCAGCACCGGGACATTGCGCACGTAATCCGCGACGACCTTGAACCCAGAGGCGGCCGCATCCGCCGCCTGGCCTCGGGGCGCGGGGCCGCCACGGCGCGGCACGCGGAGCAGCACGCCCCACGCCGCCAGGCCGCAGGTCGCGGCAATCAGCATGAAGAGAGGCGAGAGTCGGACATGGGCCAGGGTGGCGGCCAGCCCCCCGACCACCACGTTGCCAAGCAGTTGGCCAAGGGTGGCGCCAGACTGGATCCAGGGAAAGACCCGCTTGCCCTCGGCCGTCCGGTAGAAGTCGTTGGCAAAGGTCCAGAACACCACAGGGAAGAGAAAAAACTGCTGGTCGGCCAGGATGAAGAGCAGCACCAGGGCGGCGCGCACCGCCACATGCAGCAGGAAGAGCACGCCCAGGGCGGCGTAGGCCGCCGCCGAGGCGACCACCAGCACGGTGACCAGACGGCCGCGGGGCGCGCGGTCGATGAACACGCCGACCGCGCCGCTCGTGACCAGGGCGGCGAGCAGCGTGGCCATCCACAGCCAAACCAGTTGGTGGGGCCCGATCCGGACGACGAACCCGGAGGTGGCCACCGCGTCGGCGATGGCGGACATCCCCATGTTCAATGTCAGAATCGCGGCCAACGGGAGGGCCTGCCGGAGACCGGAACGCGCGACCGTGGTCCGGACGGACAAGCGGCCCACCCTCTCTGTGGCTCGACCCCGGGACGGCGCTCACGGCAGGTCGAGACCCGGCACCTGGCCCCGGCGCTCCGGCCGCGCGCGCTGCAGCCGCACCCGGTACAGGGTGTCGCCACCCGCCGCCAGTTCCAGTACACCGCGCTGCACCAGCAACCGCGTGAGCGCGACCGCACGTGCGCCGGGTAGGCCCGTGAAGGCCGCCACTTCCGCCGCGCGGACCTGCCCACGGCGGATCAGCCAAAGGAGCAAGTCCCGGCTGGCGGGCGGCAGGAACATCAGGCCGGTGAGCGATAGGTCACTCGGGTCAGAGGCCTGCACTTCCCACAGCAGGTCGCGCGTTTCCCCCACCTCAGGCGGGCCCCCCTTGGATCGCCGCCGTCCGCGCCTGGCGCATCTCGGCCGCGCGCCGCTGGATGTCCTGGAAGTAGTCGCTATCGACAATGCGGCTGACCTCGCGCGCCTTCTTCTGCTCATCGATCTCGATGCGCAGCTCGGCCACCTGTTGCTGCAGCTCCCGCTGGCGGTGAACCGAGTCCGCTAAGTCCGCGAGCATGCGGTTGATGTCCGCCGCCAGCCCCGACAGCTCGTCCACCCCCGGGAGGACGAGGCGCTGCGAGAGGTCGTCCTTGGAACGGATGTGCTTCACCCCCGCGCTCAGACGGGCCACGCGCGAAAGCACCAACCGCTCCAGGAGCACGATGGTGAGCAGGATGAAGACCGCGCCGGCGACCAGCAGCGCCAGCAGCAGCAGGCGCAGGCTGGCCTGCCCCAGGCGGTGGATCGAGCGCGGCAGGGTGATGCGGAAGATCACCGCCGGCCGGCCGTAGATGTCCCGCACCAGGGTGTAGCCGGCGATCAGCGTGTTGCTGACGGGCTGGATGTAGGAGTCGCTGCCATGCCCAAGCGCCCGCCGCGCGAGGGCGAAGCCCGGCACACCGCCCGCCGCGGCGTAGGGCGCCACGGACACCGCCAGGTGCGTGAGACTGCCGAAGGTCGCGACCATCTGCCGGTTCATGTAGCGACCGAAGACCAGGGTGCCGCGGGGCGGACCCCCGGCGCTACTGGTCAGCACCTGCCCCGCCTCCACGAGGAGCAGGCGGTGGCCCGGCAGCACGATCAGTCCCGAGTGGGTCGCCGTCAACGCATGGAATTGCAGCAGCGGGCTGCGCGCTGTCAGCTGGGCGAGCAGCGCCGCGCTCAGCGGCTGCAGGGCCCCGGTCTTGGGGTTGTATCCTGTGCTGTACAGGACGCCGCCGCCCGGACGGATGTAGGCGACGACATCCACGCCGAGCGAGGCGATCGACGCGGTGTTCAGATTCTGGGCGACGAAGGTGCTGCTGTCGCTCTGCATGAAGGCATAGCTGGCGTCCCACTCGGCCCACTGGATCACCAGGGCCTGCAGGGCGCCGACCTCGGAGCGGTAGGCCGTCGTGACGCGCTGGATGTTGGCCAGCACGGTCTGCTGCTCGGCTTCGCCGTAGAAGCCGCCCAGGATGGTGGACAGGGACAGGTAGAGCACGACCACCAAGCCCAGCAGGGTGAGCACGACGGCCAACATGGTCTTCCGCCGCAGGTTCAAGACGCACCCCTCCCCCTCGGTCGCCCCTCAGGCCAACTGCCGGCGGATCAACTCCGCAAAGGGGCCTGGCTGCCCGGCCAACTCCTCGTACATCCCGGTCTGCAGCACACGGCCGCCCTGCAGGACGTAGATGCGGTCGGCGTTGATGATCGTGCTCAGGCGGTGGGCGATCACGATGCGAGTCGCCCGCAGTTCCTCCAGGCTCCGGCTGATGATGGCCTGGGTCCGGTTGTCCAGCGCGCTGGTCGCCTCGTCGAACAGGAGGATGCGCGGCTTCTTGACCAGGGCGCGCGCGATCATCAGCCGCTGGCGCTGCCCCCCGGAGAGGGTGCCCCCGCCGACCGAGAGGTAGGTGTGCATGCCCATCGGCATGCGCTGCACGTCTTCCTCGAACCCGGCCATGCGGGCCGCTTCCCAAGCGTCCTCCAGGGTGAGGGACGAGGCGCCGACGATATTGCTGAAGATGTCGCCCGGCATGAGCCGGCTGGTCTGCAGGACAACGCCGATCTGGCGCCGGACCGCGCGGGCGTCGAGGTTGCGCAGGTCCTTGCCGTCCAGGTACACCGCCCCGGCTTCCGGCGTATCGAAGTTCAGCAGCAGGCGCATCAGGGTCGACTTGCCGGACCCCGAGGGGCCGACCAAGGCGACGAACTCGCCCGGACGCGCCTCGATGGACACATCCTGCAGCACGGCCGGGCCATCCTCTGCGTAGCGGTAGGTGACCCGGCTCACCTCGATCCGGCCGCTGAGCTCGCCCGGGTCCATCTTGCCGGCGTCGGCCTCGGGCACGGTCTGGAGGATGGGGCGCACCCGCTCATAGAGCGGCACCACCTGCAGCAGCGACATGGCCGCGCCGCTGAGGCCGAGCGCGCTGGAGGAGAACTGGCCGTACGCCGAGGTGAAGGCCAGAAAGGCCCCGGCGCTGATCAGCGATCCGTGCGACAGGCCGACGACAGCGAAGATGACGAGCGAGCTGACCACGGGGAACACGGCCGACACCGTGGTCAGGGCGTTCTGGGTCCCACCGGCCTGGATCATCACCCGCTGGTAGCTCGCGTGCAGGTCCGCCCAGCGGGCGAAGGCCCGCGCTTCCGCGCCGGAGACTCGCAGCTTGGCGACCCCGGTGATGAACTGCAGCACCATGCCCGCGAGCCGGCCCTGCACGGAGAGCGCCCGGCGCTGCTGGCCGACCAACCGCACGTTGGCCCAGAGCGTGACGCTGGAGAGCAGGACGACCAGGGCCGTGGCCGCGAGGGCGAGGTGCATGCTGTAGTAGAAGAGGAGCGCGAAACTGAAGAGGGAGAAGATGCCGGAGAGGACCGCGTTGAGCACGCTGCCGGTGAGCACCTGGCGCATCTGGTTGATACCCATGGAGCGGTTGACCAGGTCGCCAGCCGTGTACTGGGAGAAGAACGGCACGGGCAGCTCCAGCAAGCGGTCCCAGACGGCGGACTGCACCGTACCGTCCATCCGCCCCTCCAGCCGAGCCAGGGCGATGCCGCGGGCGAGCTGGAACAGCGCCGAGGCGAAGCCGGCCGCGCCGAGGCCGATGACCACGTCCAGCAGGGTGCCGCGCTCCTGGCCGGGGATGATGCGGTTGAAGATGCTCCCCGTGAGGATAGGGGTGAGCAGCGCCAACAGGCCCATGGCCGCCCCGGTGCCCAGAATGGTGGCCACGTCCCGGCGCGTGGCGAGTAAAGCAAAGCGCACCAGGTCCAGCGCGCCGAGCGCGCGGTCTGGGAAGGCCCGGGTGATGGTCGCCGCGTCCAGGGAGATGCGGGCGGCCACCTCGGCCGTCACGGGCACACGCTGGCGTTCCACGGGGTCCACCATGTGGTAGCGCAGGCCGCTGTCCGGCAGGAGCGCCACCGGCCGCCCGTCTGCGCGGAAGCCGAGTAGCGGCCCGCCGTCCTCCTGCCACCAGCCTGACCGCAGCCGCACTGGGCGTACGCGCACGCGGGCGGCGGCGCCCAGTTGCCGCAGGCGCTCGTCGCTCGCGGCCGCCGGCTCGGCGCGCGGGGCCACCAGGGGCTGCAGCCCTAAGGCATGCTGCACGAGGCGGAACGCGCTGAGGAGCGGGTCCGCCTCCGGCTCCGCGCCCAGGGCCAGCAGTTCGGAGGGATCGAGGACCGCGGCCAGGCGCGACACCGCGCCGCCGAGGGCACGGGCGTCGCCGCGCGCCCGCTCCTCCATGCGGCGCCGTTCCCGCTGCACGCCGGCCGCGCGCGCCGCGCCAGCGGCCTGCAGCACGGCGGCGTGGTAGCGGCCGAGGTCCCCCAGGTCCGAGGCGGCGGCGAGCCAGCTCGGCGTGTCGAGCGTGTGCAGGCGCGTGTCCTCGGATGCCGTGATCCAGTTGCGCTCAGAGACGGGGACCGCCCCGGCGGCGCCCGGCTGCAGGTCGGCGCCAAGACCGGCGACACGGGCCCGCCCCCGCTCCAGGGACACCCAGCGCACCTCGCTGCGCGGGCGCGCCGCACGCCCGGCGGGCAGGTCGACCGCGCCTTCCCCACCGAGGTCGACGTAGTCGCGGGGGGGGAACTCGCGCAGAGCGACCTGCTCCAACCGGCGGACCCAGGTATCGATGAGCGCGGCCACCTGCCGCCCGTGGCGGGCGTCGGCGGTCAGCTCCAGCAAGCGGCCGACCGGCAGGCGGCGCAGGACCGTGCCGGGCATGCCCAGGGCGATGAAGTCCACCGGGGCATCCCCGGCCCCCAGGCCAAACAGGGCTGCCCCCGGTTCGACCGTGGAGAGGAAACGGCGCGCGCCAGAGGCTCCTCGGGTCGTAGCCTCGACCTCAAAGAGGTGCACTGCGCCGGCGCGCACCAGCCAGACGCTGCCCGCGTCCCGCAGGAGCAGCGGCCGGTTGCCGCCAACGGTGAGCTTCTCGCCCTCACCGTCGAACAGGTCACCGACCTCTTCATACAATACCTGCCAGATGCCCGGCGACAGCTGGCGGCCGGGCCGGCTGGCCAGGGCCGCCGCGTACCGGGGCTGATCCCGGCCATCGGTCCGGACATAGCCACCGCTGACCAAGCGCGTCAGCATTTCCACCGCTTCCGCCTCGTCCTCCAGGCCGAGCAGCGCGGCGGCCTCGCCGACGGTGACCGCACCCTTCCTCATCATGTGGTGAACAAGTGCGCGTTCGTCGTCAGATAGGAACAGGATGTCGGTCATGTTGCGGACAGGTGGCCGGTTGGCTTCACTCGGCCGAGCCCGACCGACCAGCGCGGCCCAATCGATCGCGGCCACGGTACGATCCCCCCTTCCCGCGGGCGGTCCCGCTATTCGGCGCGGATGAGGCTGGCGTAAAACCCGCCCTCTTCCATGAGCTGGTCGTGCGTACCCCGCTGCACGATCTTGCCGCGGTCCATGACCACGATCTCGTCGCAGTCCCGGATCGTGCTCAGGCGGTGCGCGATGATCAGGCAGGTGCAGCCGCGGCGCCGCAGGCTCTCGTCGATACGCACCTCGGTGACGGGGTCCAGGGCGCTGGTGGCCTCGTCGAGCACCAGCACCGACGGCTGCGCCACCAGGGCCCTGGCGATCTCCAGGCGCTGGCGTTGGCCGCCGCTGAAGTTGGCCCCGCCCTCGGCCACCCCGCTGCCGTACCCACCTGGGCGGGCGGCGACGTCCCCGTGGATGGAGGCGTCCTTGGTCGCGCCGACCACGACGTCATCATCGATGGTTTCGTCCCAGAGCGTGATGTTTTCGCGCACGCTGCCCTCGAACATGAAGATGTCCTGGTCGACCACCGCGACCGAGCGGTGGAGGACCGCGCGCGGTACCTGCCGGCGGGGCACACCGTCAAACAGCACCTCGCCACTCCAGGGCTCGTGCAGCCCAGAGACGAGCTTGGCCACCGTCGACTTGCCGCTGCCGCTGCCGCCGACGATGGCGACGCGGTCGCCGGGGCGGAGGGTGAGGGAGAAGTGCTCGATCAGGGGCAGATCCAGCCGGCTATAACCAAAGCTGACGTCCCGCAACTCGACTGCGCCACTGAGCCGCGGGGCCGCCAGATCGGCCGCGGCGTCCGGGTCAACCCCCGCCTGGGGGTCGGCGGCATAGCGCAACACGTCGTCCAGCCGGTTCATGCCGCCTTCGAGCTGCTGCAGGGTGCCGGCCATGCCCACCAGGCCCGCGACGGGCCCGCCGAAGCTGGCCATCAGGCTCTGGAAGGCGACCAGGGTACCGGCGCTGAGCTGCCCATGCATCACCATCAGCGCGCCCCAGCCCAGGACGGCCGCCGCGCTCAGGGCGGCGAGCAGCGCGGGGACCACGCCCACGCCCTGGTTCGAAGCGGCGAGGTCCTGCGAGGCGTTCATCACCTTGGCCTGGTACCCGGCCCAACGGTTGAAGAAGTCGGACTCGGCGCCCGTGGCCTTGAGGGTCTCGATCATCTGCAGCCCGCTCATGGCCGTTCCCGTAAGCTTGGATGTCTCCTGCTGCTGGCGCCTGCTCTGGTCGACCCGGCGCCGCGCCACGTATTGCAGCGTCGCCGCGTTGAGCGCGGCCGCGACGACCACGACCGCCGCGAGGCGGGCGCTGTATGAGATCATCACGGCACCGTAGAAGACGATTTGCAGCATGCCCAGGACCGTGGAGGCCAGCTGCCCGGAGAGGATCTGCGCCACCTGGTCGTTGATCTGCACGCGCGCGCCGATCTCACCGCCGAAGCGCTGGGTGAAGAACTCGTAGGGCAGCCGCAGCACGTGCCAGAAAAAGGTGCCCGATGTGCTCAGGGCCAGCTTGGTCTGCAGGCGGAGCAGGTAGCGCTGCTGGATGGCGGAGAGCACGGCGCGCAGGACGGCGGTGAGGCCCATCCCCAGCAGGATGGGCCAAAGCCAACTGTGCATGCCGCCGATCAGGTAGTCGTCGACGAACACCTTGCTGAAGGCCGGGACGGCGAGGCCGGGCACGGTCAGCACCAGGCCGACCAGAACGACGAACGCCAGGGCCTGACGGCAGCCGCGCAGGCGCGCGGCCAAAGCCGTGGTGAGCCGCTGCGGCGCGCCCCCCGCGCGAAAGTCAGGACCGGGCGTGAAGGTGAGCACGACCCCGGTGTAGGCACCGTCGAACTCCTGCTCGCTGACCACGCGCGGCCCGCCAGCCGGGTCGTTCAGGTAGACCTTGCCCGGGCCGAACCCCTCCACCACGAGGAAGTGGTTGAAGTTCCAGAAGACCACCACGGGCAGCGGCAGGGAACGGAGTTCGGAGACCTCCTTCCGCCATCCCGTGGCGATGAGCCCGTAACCGCGGGCAGCGCGGAGGACGTTGGTGGCCTTGCTGCCGTCGCGCGACACGCCGCAGGCGGCGCGCAATTCTTCCAACGGGACGTAGCGGCCGAAGTGGGCCAGGATGATGGCCAGGGAGGCCGCGCCGCATTCGACGGCCTCCATCTGGAGCACGGTGGGCGTCCGCACCCGTGGGCTGTGAGGGATGAAACGCGCGGTCTCCGCCGCCATGTGTGTCCTCCTTGGCCAGCAGCCGGCCTGGCTAGGGGTGCCTTCGTGGGCGCCCTCCGGCCAGGCCCTCTCTTGGGCTGCGCGTCGCGCTCCCACCGAGGTTCAACCCTTGGAACGGAACAGCAGACCGATCGGATGGACGCTGCTGACCACGAACGAGCCGACGACGAGCGTGCCGCCGGGAAGCGGCTGCGGCGGTCCCTCGCCCGAACTCCACGCGTAACCGCTGGGGGTGTGCGCGGCCAGCGGGGTCACGCGGACCTCGTAGGCAAGGCCCGAACCCACCAGTTGCTGGACGACGGCCGCGTTCTGGAACAGGGCCATCGCTCCGGAACGGCTGGCAGGGTACGGAAAGACCTGGCTGACCTTGCCCAGCATGAAGCCGTACGTCTCGGGGTTGACACCCGAGGGTGCGATGCGCACGGACATGCCGTCGCGGATCTCGCTCATGACGCCGGCGGGCGCGAAGAAGGTCGCCACCAGCGCCTTGCCCGCGGGCTCCACGCTCAGCAGCGGGCTCCCCGGCGTGACGTAGGCGCCCGGGTAGCCGGCGACCCCCGCGACCTCGCCGGCCGTCGCGCTACGCACCGTGACCGTGTGCCCGGCAGACAGGTGGACCGTGGCCACGGCCTGGCCGGGCCCCACGCGCTGGCCGGCGGCGGCGATGGTGCTGACCGTGCCCGTCACAGGGGCCGTGACCGCCGCCATGCCGCCCGGCGGCAGGAGCATGCCGGCCACCTTGGCCGTAGTCGTCATGGAGCTGAAGACACTCCAGAGCACGAGAAGCACGACGATCAGACCGAGCGCGGCCAGCGTGGCCCACGCCCGCGGCCGTGTGACGACCATCAGGGTGTCGAGCTGCTCCGGGGACGTGACCTTGTTCAGAGCCGCCTGACGGAACATCTGGGTACTCACGCCTCGGCCCCCTCTCGCGCGCGTGCCGCAGCCGCGGAGCCCAAGGGGCGCATCGCCGTGCGGCGCTCGGTGGCGCGCACGGCGTACGGGGCGAACAAACGATCAGCCAGGCGCGCCATACCGGGGTTGTCGCGGCGCACCGCGCAGACGCCCCGGGGGATGCCGCATGCGAGGTGGCGCCGCACAGAGGCGGCGAGCAACGCGCCTGCGCAGCCGACGCCGCGCAGGTCCTCGCGCACGAACAGGCTGGCGTACAGCAGGGCGTCGGGCGCAGCCGCCAGGGCGATGCACCAGCCGGCCACCTGCCCACCCGCGATGAGGGCCAGGCTGCACGCCGGCTCAGGGGGACCTGCCGCCAGCGGGTCGAGGTACGCGGGATAGGCGGTGCCGCTCCCCGCGCGCACGGCCGCCACAGCGTCAGCCGAGAGATCCGCCCAGGGGACGGCCGCCAGCGGCGGCGGCAGCCGGCCGAGGCGCAGCCAGGGCGCCTCGCCCAGTGAGTACTCGAAGGTGTAGACGACTGCCTCGACTGCGGGGGCCGTGAAGCCGGACTTGCATAGGACGCGCTCCAGTCCGGGGGTCGAGCGTTGGACGGTGTAGCCGATCCGCACCCCTGGAGCCCCTCCGGCGCCCGCCTCCCGCGCAAACCGCTCGACCAGGGCGGTGCCGATGCCCACACCCCGCCACGGCGCGGCGACGCAGAGGGACAGCACCTCCCACGGGCCCACGCCCGTGGCGCGGCCGACCAGCAGCCCCAGCGGCTCGCCCCCGGTGGCCACCCCCAGGGCGCGCACGCCTTCCGGCATCCGGCGCAGGGTGGGCTCGAGGTAGGGAAAGCTCAGGTGCGCGTACGCGGCCGCGGAGGCGGAGTCGAGGCAGCGCACCTCGCCGCCGGTGGCCGGCCGGCGGGCGACCCGCTGGGGAGGCGCCGGAGCATCCGCGGAGAGAGGCTGGGGGAACGATAGCTCCTGTGACAGCGTCTCCAACCCACGCCCCCTCCGACGCCACGCAGACAGCCCCGGCGCACCCACGCAGGGTGGTCGGCCGCGCCAGCGCGCGGCCAGCGGCGCGGGCAAAGCGCATGGCCGGCCCGGCGTCCCACCTGCTGGGGGAAGCCGCGCCGAGGATGACCCGATCGGCGTCACCGTGCCGGATGCTCGCCGCCATAGGGCCGGCCCTCTCCCGCGACCGCTGGGCCACGCGGGGGCACCGGGCCCGCCCCGCCGCGCGCCCACCCAGAGAGACGCGCGTGGTCCTCGGGCACAGGGCGCGACCCGCGTGGGCGGCGGCAGCGGGCGAGGCCCCTCCGTTGCCCTGGCGGCCACCCGCCCCAGACGCCCCGTTCCTATATCGGCGCGCCGCTTCACTTTGATGAGTGCGCCATCCGACAAAAGGCGTGTGGCGGGGACGCCCGGCGTTCCGTACGCGGGCAGGGTCGCCGTACTGGTGCCCCGGCCATGGGGTCTGAGCAACGCATGGGAACGCGCGCCCGGGTCTGACGGGCCCTGGCGTCACCTGCGGGGCGCGCCTCCGCGCCCTCACCCGGGCGGAACCCGCCGCCACGCCGCGTGCGTGGGGCGCGCCTCGGGGTCGTCAGGCCCGCCCCCAAGGTGCTGCCCACTGACGAGCGGCGCGAGCGTCGGCGACAGGGCGACGTCGAGGAGCTCGGCCTGCCGCTCCCAGGAAGGGGGGGCGGGCGCCCGGCGGGAGGCGCGCCCCGCCGCTGGCGCGGGCGGCCGTACGGTCACCGCGGCACAGGCGATGCCCAGCGGCTGCAGTTCCGCCGCCAGCGAACGCATGAGCGCAAGCTTGCCGGACCGCAGCACGGGACCCGTGCCGCCCGGTTCGGCACGAAAAAGGAAGACGATCCTCCCCTCGCGTCGCCGCGCCATCTCGGCCACGGCGGCGCGCGTCAACGCATGGATCGCGGCGAAGACCTCCGCGACGCGGTCAGGGAGCGCTCCGCTGTCAAGCAGAGCCGCCTCATCCACGCCCTCGTCCCCGTGCACGAGGGCGTCGAGACCATCCAGACACTCCCGGGCGAAGCCGACTAGGGCCGCTCCCCCCAACCCCGGCGGCGCAAGCGGGATGGCCGCGGCCTGCGGGGGCGCGATCCCCTCTCCACCCGCCAGCACCACCCGGGCGCCCCGGGCCAGCAGGTGGCGCGCGAACTCCGGAAGCGGCGCCCACGCCGCGCAGGTCATCAGCACGCGGCTGCTCATCCCGCACGCATCCCCGTCTCGGGGGCCGCGCCGTCTCGCGCCAGCCCCAACAGGCGCAGGGCGGCACCGGGCCAACCCGCGGGATCCTCACCGAGGGTACAGGTGAGGGCGTGGGCCCAGCGCTCCAGACCGAAGCCCACGCAGCCGGAGTGCAGCGGGCGCCCAGCCGTATCGCACACATCGAAGGGGACGCACAGGCTGTCGCCCATGTCGTTGAAGGAGGCGAGACTGAATGCCTCCTCACCCGGCGGGGCGGCGACCAACTCGTACTTCATGTCGTGGAGCAACTGGTGACGACCCAGTTCGGCGTAACGCGTGAAGTAGAAGGGGTCGCTGGCGGTCTCCACGTGACCGCCGAGGCCGAAGGCGGCGAAGGCCTGCCACGTCGCGGCCATCATGCGCCCGCGCGTTTCGCGCACGAAGGCGGGCTCACCGTAGAAGACGATCTCGCGCATCCGGAACTCCAACAGCCGGTGCGCGTTGAGTCGCCAAGGCGCTTCGTGCCGGAAGCAGTGGCCCGCCGCGGTGAGCAGCAGCGGCGCGCGCAGGCGCTGGCCGGCCAGCTCGTGGTAACAGTGGTAGCAGATCGCGGGGGCTAGCATGAAGGGCGTCGG
>JAJZZC010000155.1 GCA_021797775.1 Bacillota bacterium | reverse complement strand
AGGTGGTATGGTGATCCGGCAGACCGCGTGCGGGATGCACAGTCTGCCAGCATTTGGGTGATCCTTGGGGCTCAACGGTTTCCGGGCGGCGGCGAACCGATGAGCCGAAGTCTGGGACACGTGACCGTGGCCGACGCGGACCGGAAGATAGGCACTCCCGCCCCTGGCCCCCGCAACTGTAGCCGCTCAGGATCCGTGGGAGTGAACGAATCCTGCTCACGCACCCTAACGGCGATTTTCGGGACGGCGCCCCGCAATGCCTGTCCCCCTTGGGCGGCGGGGCGTCAAGAGCGCGTAGCGGGCCGCGGGCCCTTGTCCTTGACGCCTTGTCGCCCAAGGATAGGCTCGGTTGGCCGGGGCGCCGTCCCTCGCCCCTACCTTGAGCGGTTTCCACGCATTTGCCGTGAGCCGCTACACCCATACCCCTTCTGGCCACGACGCGCTCCAGGACTCAGGCCGTTGTGCCGCTCTGGCGGTACCCAACTCATGGCCGTTTTCGCGACGATGCCCCCGGCGCGGGCGAAGCGTCATCTGGTCGGTTCGCCTTCCTGACCCTCAATCGGGACTGCCCCTGTCCGGGCCATAGCGGCGGGGACCGGTCGATCTCGGCCGCAGGGGCGTCTTCGCTCGCGGCCAGGACCTCTTCGTGGCCGGCCTGCCGCCGCGCACACGCCCCACGGGAACGGCGATAGACGCCCGGGGCCCGGCTGGCGGACGGGCCTGCGCCCCAGAGATAGGGGGGACTGGAGGCGATGAGGCGGGCGAAGCACCTGTCTCGTCGGATGGGGCTGAGGGAGTCCGCCGGCGCGGTGCTGCGCGCCGAAGCCGCCGTGCTCGCGTGCCCTTGCCGCCGGCGGGCCTGAGTGGTAGCTTGGAGACATACCCCGCACAGGGATTACCCAGTGACCAGAGGAGGCAAGGGCAACGGGTACCGATCGCTCGGCTCGAAGACGTGAACCGGGTGGCTGCGTGGCCGCGCTCGACGAGGCCCACTCGCGGTCGGGGCGTCCTCCGGGGTGGTTCCGAGGTTCGAATGAAAGGACGGTAGGCCATGCCTTTTAGGTGGCGAGAGATTTTCGCAAAGGAAAACGAGCTCGCTAAGGCAAAGGCAAGCGAAGCCGTCGACGCCCACGCCGACCCCAAGGCGCAGCTGGCCTTGACCATTCGCAGGCTTCAAGACCAGCACGACCAATTAGAGCACGCGTGTGCCGCGGTGATGGCTCAGGCGAAAACCTTGGGCGACAAGTTGCAAAGGGATATGGCCCAACTGGCGAACTTGGAGAACCAAGCGCGGGCCGCTGTCGCTGTTGGTCATACCGACGCTGCGCAGGCCATTGCGATCCAGATCGTGACCGTACGCAGCTTGATCGCCTCGGAGCAGCCGACCTACGAGCAGGCGAAGGCGGCGGCTGATCAGGCGCAACAGGCGTTCAAGGACAACAGTGACCAGTTGCAGCAAAAGATGGCGGAAGCGAAGCAACTGTCGGCCGAGATCGACCAGGCCGCTATGCAGCACAACATCAACGAGTCGATGAAGGCGGTCACCTCCCTGACGCAGCACGTCATCCCGTCGTTCGACCAAGTGAGGGACAAGGTCAATGCCCGTTTGGCCCAGGAGCAGGCAGACGCGACGCTGACGGGCGGGCTAGGCGGCGATGGCCTTGCGGTCCATAACGCGCACTTGGCCCAACAGGCGGCGGCGGACGAGGTGCTGGCAAGCCTCGGACCGACACCTCTCGCCGCGACAGCAGCAGCGGTGCCGGCTGCGATGCCGGCGGCGTCGAGCGAGAAGCGCAAGAACGCCAACGACTCCCCTATGGACAAGCTGTAGGTCTCAGTCGAGAACAGGAAGAAGGGAAGAGCCCATGTCCAACGTCAGTCCTGTTGTCCCGGTCGGCATCGAGATCGAACCGGTCCTGTTGGTCGACAAGTCGGGCTCCATGAACTACGCCGCCGCTCATGGTGCCAACGTGTCGCGGTGGGGAGTGGTTACCGAGGCCTTGGGCACCATCGTTGCCTCCCTCGGCGCCGCTGACTCTCAAGCCGAGGCCGAAGCCAGCGCTGGGAAGGATGCGGGCGGCCTGATGACCGTTGTGTTCAGTGACACGGCTGAAGAAGTGGGTGACCTGAACCCGGCCAACTGGCGGGAAAAGTGGTCCAAGTTCCGCCCTGGTGGTGGTACCAGAATCATGCCCGGCTGGAAGCTCGTGGTGGACGACTACCTGGAAGAGTTCGGCGACAAGGCTGAGGAAGACCGGCCGGCATTGGTGCTCCTTGTGGTGACCGACGGAGAAGCCGAGGACATGGCCCAGTTCGAAGCTGAGTGCGCGAAGGCCCACGGCCACACTTACGTCGCGGTGGCTGTTGTTGGTTACGGTGCTGAGCACGACAACACGGTGGCCGCGTATCAAAAGATCACCGCCAATAACAACCACGTCCAGGTGTACAACTTCGGCTCGACCACCGACCCCAACCAGTTCGCCGAAGGGCTGCTGGCGCTGATTGGGTGAAGGGACCCGGCCGTAACTACGCAGATCGCTGAAGAAGGACAAGGGAGCGGCGGGCTGGGCAGGTGTCAGACCGCCGGGAGTGGAGCGGCCGGAAGGAGATGTGGGCGTAGAACAGGGCCCGGTAGGTGCCGGGCCTGTGGCGGTAGGAGCCGTAAGCCATTAACCTGAGGTTTGGGTCCGGGGATGGACGCGGTATGCGGACCAGCCGAACATCGGCGGCGTCGTGGTGCGGGGGGACTGGCGCGCGGGGTTGGCAGTCGGCCTGCTTCCTCGCGCATAACGAACGGGTCCGCACCCCCGCTGGCGCAGGCCGTTTCTGAGCGGAACGCCAGGGCGAAGTCGGGGTTGCCGGTCTGCCGGGCGTGCGTGATCGGGTCTGTCCGCGCCGTGGCCATGATGCCAGCGATGGCGAGGGGGAGGCGGCGCGCGAGTCCCCGGTGCGCCGGGGCGCCCGAGGCTGGCGATCGTCAGCAGCGAGCTACCGCAGCGGGTGGTGGCCGGTGTGAGGACCGGTCGTGAGGGCGACGACTGCTTCCCCTGGACGGTCGGGACCATTGACCGGGCCGAGCCGCATCACCCTGCAGTCGCTGGCCCAAGCCGTCCAGCAGCGCATGAGTTCCTTCCCGGGCGTCAGCAACGTGTCCAACCTGAATCTCGCAGTGTCAGGCGGGCGCGGCTGTCCGAGAAGGACCCCGCGTATCGAGCGGGTGTGGTCGCCGCGAGGGTCTGGCCCCTGGGCGCCAAGGCGACGGGCGGACCCTTTGCGAAAATCAGGTTCAAGGGGCCCGGCGTGACTGGTCCATTTGGCCCCCCCTCCCCCAGACCTTGCGTCCCCGGAAAGGGCCACCTTTGCGGCAGGCCTGTTCTGCCGTTTGGTCGCGGTCGCGCCCTGCGACTGGCGTCAGGATGTGCCTTTGAGGAGCGCCGCCGCATGGGCGCGGCGCGTCGGTCGCGAGCGGGCGGGGGTTCCGCGCGGCCAGTGCGCTCTCAGAGCGCCAGGCGGAGGGGAGTGCCGCTATGGGCGGGGGATCACGGGGTGGGGGTCCGCGCCCGGCGGGTGCAGGCGTCGCCACGGCGCCCGGGCCGGTAGGGAGGCACGTGTCAGGCCGCCGTGGGGGCCCAGGGCGGTGGCCGGCCGAACGGGGGCTGTGGTTGGTGCTCGGCGTGCCCTGGGCGGCCGGCACCTGGGTGGGTCACGCCGCTTGGGCGGCCGCGTGCCTGGGTGCCGCACTGGCGGCCGCGATCCTGGCACGCGAGCATCTGCTGTCGTCTTTGTGGAGTGCGCGGCGCCGCACGCCCCCGCGTGGCTGGCTGCGGGGCGCGCTGTGGGTCGTGGCATCCGCCGTCTGCCTGGCCGGCTGGATGTGGGGCCTGCATCCAGGGGTGCGCCCCCTGATCGGCGCTGCCGCCATCGGGGCGGCGGGGCTGTTAGAGGGCGCGCTGCGACTGCGGAACGCTCGTGCCTGGTGGCCCAGGGTTCCCGCCGCCGCGCTGGCGGCGTGGGGCGCCGTCCTGGCCGCGGCCGCGGGGCGTGGCGCCGCGGGGCTGCCCGTCGCGGCGGTGGCCGCGGCCATGGGCTATGCCACCGCAGCCAGCGTCTGCGCGGTGGAGCTGTACGTGGAACGGATGCCACGCGCTGGCCAGCCGGGGCGTTCAGCCGACGCCGGTGTGTGGCTGTGGGGTTGGACCGCAGGGGGCGGAGGCCTGCTGTTCAGCGCATGCGCCACCGTCGGCGCGGCGCCCGTCGGCGCGGTGGCGCTGGCCCTGGGCGTGCTGCACGCGGAGATGGCCGCGCAGCAACCGCGCACCTCGGCCTTCCGCCGGTTGGGCTGGAGGGAGGCGGCCTGGCTCCTCAGCACGGCGGTCGCGCTGCTGTGGGCGGCGGGTCGCAGTCCGGCGTAACCGGGCGCAGGCCGGAACCGCAGGGGCGGCGGCCCGGGCGCGGTGGCCGCCGCCCCCGCCCCTCGCCAGCGGGCGGTTGCCCGCCGGCCCACCCCCGCGCAACGGCGTTCCGCTCGGGTCGGGCTGGGGATGGCCGGGCATCCTGCAAGGCGGCGGACCATCCAGCGAGATAGGTGGGGCGTGCCTCGCAGCAACGCCCCAGCGCGCACGGTGCAACTCGCCGTACAGGACCCTGTGGGCGGCCGCCTGGCCGATCGACGACCCGGCGCCTCTCAAGATGCTTCGGCGGTGCGGCACGGGCGCTCGCCATCCGTTGCTCAGCGAGAACATCCGCGCGATTTTTCGGGTGCGCGGCGACGGCGGCGCGGATCTCCTGCAAGGAAGCCCGCAGCGCGGCGGCAACAGGCACATCCCACGCATGGAGGCACCGCTCGCCGGCAAGCGCATCGCCAAGGCGGCGGAGCGCCTGGAGCGGGCGCGGCGGAAGAAGCCGGGCCCACAGGCATGACGAGGGGACCAGGCGGCAGGAGATGGCGTTCCGCCCGCACCGTCAGCGTGGAGGCCCCGGCTGCAGCCGTGGGGAGGGAGCGCGCCGTCTTGGGCCGCGCGTTCTCTGGCAGGCGGCACCCTCGCGCAGGGAACGGCGCCAGGCCCAGAGCGCCAGCGGCCCCGCTTCTTCGCCCCGGCGCCGGGTCCCCGCCTCCGGCTGGCTCCGAAGACCCGTGCTCAGAGGGTCGGTGCCGCCTCCACGGTCACCAGCGTGCCGTAGTGGATCAGGTGCCACAGGCGCCGCGCCTGGGGTCGCGGGAGTTCGACGCAGCCGGCGCTCTGCGGAAAGCCATAGGCCTTCCGCGTGAAGCCGTGCAGCGCGTCGTTGCCCTGGAAGTAGCTGACCCAGGGCACGTCTGGGTAGAAATACGGCTGCCCTGTCGGTCCGAACCCGCGCATCGACTGACGGCGAAAACGGAGGTGGACCACGAAGGTGCCGACGTGCGTGTGGGCCGGCGGCTTGGCGGTGTTGACGAGCGAGCGTAGCACGGTGCGCCCGTCACGCCACAGCAAGAGGGTTTCCGGCAAGACCTCGGACACGTGTACATAGGTGTACGCGTGCGGGTCGACGTGCCGCGCCTCCCACGCCGCAGCCAGGTCCTGCCACATGGCCGGCGTGGCGTACGGCAGGATCGGCAGTCTCGACACCCGGTCGAAGGCGATCACCGCGCCCTGGGTGATGATGTTGTCGGTACCGGGGGACCACAGCCGGCGGAGCGGAGCGGGTACCCCTGGCCAGCGCCAGGTGAATCGCCCTGCCGGAGGGTGAGTCAGCGCCAAGGCGCAGCGGCAGGCGGCGGCGGCGGCGGGCTCCGAGGGGCGCCAGTTCAGAGGCAGGTAGCCGAGTTGCGCCAGCAGCTGCTGCAGGCGCAGTGGCGATCCGAACGTTCCCTCCGTCCAGCGCAAGGGCTCTGGCGGGGAGGGGGCTTCCCAGAACCGCGCCCGCGTCCGCACCGACACGGGGCCGCCGCTGGCGGCCAGGGCCGCGGGGAGTGCGACGCTCCAGACGTCGTCATGGTCATGGAAGGGGTGGGCGGGGAGCGCGGTCCCACCCGGGGCCGCCACCGTGACGGCAGCCGCGGCGGACGTGAGGCGCACAAGCAGCGGCAAGCCAGGCAGCAGGGTCTCCGCGGCCGAGGCGAGCCGCGGATCGGGGGGCGCGTGCCGGACCGCCACGGAGTGTGCGCGTCCCCAGGGGAGGGCCCCCAGCCAAGAAGCGTCGCGCAAGGTCACCGACACGGCGACGCGGGTGCCCGGGGGCACGGGACGCTCCGGCCACAGCGCACCCGACCGCCAGGCCAGCGCGCTGCTCCACCCGCGGGTGCGGGCTGTGGCGCGCAGGAGGTGCACCGTAGCGGGGCGTGCGACCAGTTGCGCCAGGGCCGGGCCCGTTGCCCGCAGCGCGACCCGCGGGGCGTTTCCCACGAGCAGCAGGCCAGCGGTGGTCAGGGTGGCCACGAGCGCCAGGCGCCAGCCGCGGCGAGCGCGCCAGCGACGGCGCTTGGGCGTCGGCGCTCGCGCGGACCGTGCCGAGGGACGCCCCCCGGCCGCCCTCTCGCCCCACGTGCTCCGCGGCCATGGCGGCTTGCCCGCCGGCCCTCGCCTGCACGCCTGCACACTCGCACCCCCCTGGGCTGGGCGCCCGCGCGCCACGCGGGCCGGACGGTCGCCCCGCCCTCGTTCACCCGCAACGGGGCAAGGGCGCGCGCCCCCGGGCCCCGCGCGTGACCGCTCGCGTCCAGCGTCAATTGTACGGCGAGCCCGCGCCAGCGAGTGGCGTGCCCTGGCCGGAGTGGAGTGGGCCGAAGGGGTCTGGCCTCACAGTCTTCAGCACAGGTGCGCGTGACCCGGCCGCCGGCGGGGACGGGCGCGCCGCGTTGTGGAGTGGGTCGCGCACCGGGTCGTCTGCGGGCGGCACGCTCCGTTCCGCCCGCGGCCTCACTGAGGAGCCCTCTCCCGCTTGGCGTTCTCCCGGGCGGGCCAGCCCGTGGGTTCCCCAGGCCACGTGGCCCTTCCCTCGCCGTCGCCGCGGCGCCGTCCGCGTTGAGGCCGACGGCGCCAACCTTCAGGTCAGCCTCGGCCCGCAGGCGCTCCGCGGCCTTGCCCGCGATGGGGGAGCGTTTCTCCGACGGCGGATGGCGCCGCCACCCGTCGCGCTGAGGGATCAGGGTCGTCGTCCGCGCCCCCGACGCCCGGCGCCGGCCGCCGGACCAGCCGCTCCGCGTCGGTACGATCCTCTTGCGGACGCGCAGGCGGATGGTCCGGGTCGCCGGGGCGCACGTCCCAGACGGAAACCGATCTCTCGGCCGGCCACACGTCCGCCCGACCAGACGTTTGCCCCTTTCAGCCTTGGATTTGCCCCTCGCGGGGCGCAGGCAACAGGCGGACTCGGGCCACGCGGCGTTTCCGCGCGACGCGCGCCGGGGATTCCCACCCGGACGGGAGTGTTTGTACACGGCCCCCGTCCGTTGCCAGGACGCGTTCAGACCCGATGCCACGTCGCTCGCCCACATCACCAGGCGGCAGCCGTTCACCGCCACGCGGCGCTGTGGGCGCCCGGCCCGGGGGCGCATTCGGCGACGCCGCCGGGGACAACGGCCGCCTCGGGTGCCGTCACACCGCCAGGGGGTTTGGGGGTACGAACGATGGCGCACACCGCCGTGCGGTGGGGGGTCCGGGGCACCCCGGTCCCTGCCACCGCAATGGCCGCGCGATTTCGGCCGGCCGGGCCCACTGTGCCCGTGCACGGATGGGCTCAGAGCGAACGGCTGTACGCCCCGGGTGATCGCCAACCGCTGCCAGCCCTTGTCGCGGAGACCGTCCGCCGAGAACGACGCGGCCCTGAACGCCCTCGGCGGGTGCCGTCAGGGCGTGGGGCCCCGGGCCTGCGACGGCGGCCCCGGCGCCACCGGCCGTGGGACCGGGCGGCCGCCCCGCGACGAGGGGGCCAGGGCTGCGCCGGGCATCCGGTCGCGTGGGCAGGATGCCCGGCGGCCGGAACGCCGGATCCGGCCGCTCTCCACTCGCCACCTCGCCCGGATGCACCGCCGCCGGTTCAGAGGCGCAGCAACCGGGTGGCGTTGCCCCAGGCGATCGCCGCGCGGGCCTCGGGGGAGAGCGGCAGGTCGCGGAAGAGCGGGACGATCGGCAACTCCTGGCTCATGGCGAGCACATCCGTGGCAAAGAGGATCTTGCCGTGTTGTCGCTCCAGGAAGCCGAGGGCGTGCTCTGGGTCGCGCGAGAGGGCGTTGTGCGCCGAGCCCGCCGACAGGTCCGCCATCAGGTTGGGGTAGCGGCTGAGCAGTTCCTCAACCCGCCCGCCGGGCTGCACCGGGCCCTTGGGGTAACTCACCCCGGGTTCTGGGTTGGCGGAGATCTCGCGCCAGAAGTACTGGGCGTGGCCGATGAAGCTGATCCCCGGGTAGTCGTGGAGCAGCCGTTCCAGGCCGGGAAGCCCAGGGCCGTCACGGTTGATGTGGTGGTCGATGTGGAGTAGCACGGGGAGCCCCAAAATGGCACAGGCGTCGTACACCCGTCGCTGCAAGGGATCGTCGATGGGCAGGCCGCAGAGGTTCTCGCCGAACCCGCGCGCCCCGGCTTCGACGTAGCGCCGCAGGACGGGGTAGGGGTCGAACTGACCGGGGTAGCGGTGGCGCGGGTCGCAGGCGCAGAACGGGATCAGCCGGTCCGGCCGCCGCGCGCACCACTCCAGCACCTGCCAGGAGGGGACGTAGTAGTCCAGTTCCTCCGGGTTCTCCACCGCCAGCACGACGGCGCGGTCGATGCCATGGGCGTCCATGCGCTGCACCAACTGCTCCACCGTCAGCCCCGGGTCGTTGTGCCGGAGCTGGCCGAGGTGCGTGTGCGTGTCAATCAGCATCGCCGTTGCTGCCCCTTTTCTGCGCGGCGCGGTTTGCGCCCGTGCGCGCCCCCGCGGATTCCCCCCCCGGGACTCCGGTGCTTTGCCGCCAGCTGCTCCGCATGGTTCCTCGGACCGCGACGGCGGGGCGCCCCGACGGCCGCACGTGCGGGCGATAGGGGACGGGCGTTGGCGCCCGGGGCGGCGGGTCCTGCCGGTCACCGGTCGATGCCAGGATTCGCCCGTTGCTCCGGACAGCTACGTCTTCAGCGGGCCCGCCTTGGTCCGCGTCCAGCGAGCCTCCATCGCCGGCCGCGCTGTTCTCGCCGCGGCTTGACTAGCCGTGGGGGGCCCTGCGCTGCGCGCCCAGCGGGCCAATCACCCCGCCGCGTGCGCGCGCACCGCCTCGACCTTGTGTGCCATACTGGTGTCCCGATCGCGTCGCTCGTCGATCTTGATGACGGTCGACACGCGCTGCGCCCCGGCGGCGAAGACCGCCTGCTGCATCTCCTGGACCAGATCCAGGATCCGCCCCAGGTCCCCCTCCATGCTGGTGAACATGGGCCCCAGTTCGTACCGTATGTCGCCAGCCCGGCGCAGAACGGCCTCGGCCTTGGCGACGAAGGCGCTGACGCTGGGCGACCCGGAACCCACCGGTGTGATGCTCACCGCGACGATCGCCTTGCCCATTCTCTGCCACGCTCCTTCTACCCGAACCGCTGGCAGGGTGTGCCCCGCGGCAACGCCGCGCCGCGCGCCCCCGTGGCCTCGCTTCCCCACGCTTCGGCCGTTCTCCCCGGTGACGCCGCTCGGTAGGCGCGTCGCACTTCCGCGCACGCGCATCATCGGGGCACGGTGGCCACCACGACCTGCACCGTGCCTCCCAGCCGAGGGACCCTGGCGAAGCGCTCCACGACGAAGCCGGCGCCTTCCAGCATCCGGCGGAGAGCGTCCGGGTGATGGAAGCGCCCGCGATCGTTCCTTGCGAACAAACGTCGGAGCCAGCCCGTGGGAAAGCCGTCGGCCAGGGCGACCCCCCCCGGTGGGAGCGGGCGGCGCACCTCCCGCAGGGCTGCGGGCTGGTCCTGCCAGTGGTGAAAAGACATTGTTGTGACGGCGGCGTCCACCGAGGCGTCGGCGACCGGCAGCTGCTCCGCGAAGCCGTGGAGAAAGTGGACCCCGTCCGGCGCCCGTCGCGCGTGCGACGCGGACCATCTCCTCGCCCGGATCGACTCCGGTGAGTTCGGCCGCCGGAAACCGCAGGGTGGCCCGTTCCAGGAGCAGGCCCGTTCCGCAGCCGATGTCCAGGATGGACTCCGGGTGTGCGCAGCGAGACGCCAGGGTACGGAGCGTGAACTCCTGCAACGATCCGAAGAGGAGGCGCTGAAGCGCGGAGCGGTTATACGACCCTGCCCAGCCGCCGAACCTCCCGACATGCCGGTCGCTCACAGACATTCCTTCTCTACAGGTGCCCCCGTTGTCGGGAAGGAGGGCCCCGCGCGATCACTTATCCAGGAGGCGCCTGCCCGTGCCCGCGGCTCCCTGCGTTTGGCCCGCACGCGGTTGAGCAGCCCCTTATCCGCGTCCCTTCTGCGCTCCGGCCAGCCAGCGCGCGGCGACCAACGCCCCCCGGTGCAGCGAGGGCACGGTGCAGACCCCCGCCTCCTCCAGCACGCGCGTGGCATCCTCCCGGTCGAAGAGGGGAGAGGCGGCCGGCACCACGAGGGGGACGGGCAGCGTGGGCGCCAGCGCCGCCAGATGCCGGGCGAGGACCGGGTCGAAGCCGTCGTGGCGGTGCGGGAAGGGGAACAGCAGGAGCGCGACGCCGGGGTCGGCGGCCAGGATCCGCAGCGTCCGCACGACCAGCAGCGGGTCCTCGAAGACCGCGGTGGTGAGGTCGGTGGGGTTGCCGACGGCGGCGATGTCCGGCAGCAACGCCGCCAGGGCCGCGCGGGTCGCTGGGGCGAGATCGGGGAGCGGGACCCCCGCGGAGCGGGCCTGGTCCGCGAGCAGCCCGCCGGCCCCGCCCGAAAACGTCGCGATCCCGACCCCCCCGGCGCGGGCGGCTGGATGGCGGGCCAGCACGCGCGCCAGGTCGGTCAGTTCACCCACGTCGTCGACGCGCACGCAGCCCGCCGCGCGGAGCACCGTGGCCGAGTCGGCGGCTGTGCGCGCCGGGGTGGCCGTGTGCCGCCGCGCGGCGGCGGCGCCCTCCGGGCTGCGGCCGATATCCAGGGCCACGACGGGCTTGCCCGCGCGCCGGCAGCGCCGGACCGCCTCAACGAATCTATGCTCGTCGCGCCAGCCTTCGGTGATCACGGCGACCACGGCCGTGCCCGGATCGTCGGCCAGCAACGCGATAAAGTCCGCGGCCTCCAGGTCGACCTCGTTGCCGGTCGAGAACCAGTAGCTGAAGCCGAGGCCGGTGTCCATGGCATCCAGCACCGCGCGGCCCAAGGCGCCCCCCTGGGTCACCAGGCCGACGGGCCCTGGACGGAGCATCCTGGGGTGGAACTGGGTCGAGAAGGTGTAGACCAACCCGTCGCGGATCTGCCAGAGCCCCGGGCAGTTGGGGCCGTAGATGCGGATGTGCCCCGCCAGCGCACGCAGCGCCGCGGCCCGCGCCTCGCCCTCGCCGCCGATCTCGTCGAAGCCCGCCGAGAGGATGATGGCGGCGCCGAGGCCTCGGTCGGCGGCCTCGCTCACCACCGCTGGCACATGGCGCGCGGGGACGGCGATGATCGCCAGGTCACACGGGTCTGGCACGGCGGCCAGGCTGGGGTGGCAGGGGAGGCCGTGGACGCTGCCGTAGCGCGGGTTGACGGGGTGGATGGCCCCGCCGTAGCCGCAAGCGAGCAGGGACGGGACGATGCGCCCGGAGAATTTGGCCGGCTCGGCGGAGGCGCCGACGACGGCGATGCCCCGCGGGCGCAGCAGCGGTTGCAGGTCCCGGGCGCTGGCGAAGGGACGGGGCGCACTCGATCCGTGCACGGGCGGGCCTGGTGAGCCGAGCGTGGCCAGCCGAGGCTGCGCCGGTTCCGCCACGCCGTCCGCCCGACCAGGCCTTCGCTCCTTTTGGCCTTCAGATTCGCCCCAGAGGGGACCCAGGCAGCAGGCGGACTGGGACCTCGGGATCGGGCCGCGGGAGGGATGGGGAGAGCCTCCGGCTTTGACTGCCCCATCCGGGTGTACCTGGCCGGGCCTCCTCCGCCGCCGGACCTGCCATGGCACGGGGCCCCAGGGCGGCAGGCGGGGTTGGGTCACGGGCGGTGTGGCCCACTTGCAGCGCCGCGCTCCGGCCCGACGCGTGGCGGGCTGCGCCACGGTTTGCCCGGTTCAGCCCGCCGGGTTTTCCCCTCTGGCCGGCGGCCTCACCACCCACCGCGGGCCTTCCACGTAGCGCCATGCGCGGGCCCGCTCTCCGCGCGCTCTCTCCCGGGGGGGGCGCCCGCTCTCCACGCACGCGGCCCAGGGTCGCGTCGTTCTGGGCGAGTCGCTTGCGCCACCGGCCGAATTCGGCGCGTACGGCCGCCAGTGGCCCCCGTGACCCCACGGGCGGCGCGGCCGCATCCAGGCGCCGAACCCGTGCGCAGCAA
>JAJZZC010000154.1 GCA_021797775.1 Bacillota bacterium | reverse complement strand
ACGGCCCCCGCCGCCGCGGGCAGCGGCCCCGGAAGCGCCCCCGGGCCCCAAAGGGCGCCCGCCGCGCCCGCCCGCGGCAAGTCCCGTGACCGTACCGCGCTGGCCGCCGCCCTGCGCGCTGGCGTCCGCCCGGAAGCCCTGCGTGCCGATTACGACGGACGCACCCTGCGCGCCGTCCTGCGCGAGGTCGGCACCCTGCCGGCAGCTGGCGGGCGTCCTGCCGCCACGCAGACGCCACCCCGGGAGGCCCGTGTCCCCGCCGTTGCGCGCACCGGGCGCCGCGGCGGGCCGGAGCCCCGGCCGGCACCCGCGGCGCCTGCCCCCGGCAAGCCCCGCGCCCGCGCCAGCCTCGCCGGAACGGCTCCTGCCGTAGCGCAGAGCCCCCCAGGCACCCGCAACCCCGCGGCCCCGGCCTCCGCGGGCACTGGACGCCGGAGCACCCCCCGGCCCCAACCGGCGGCCGTTGTGCCCCCTCCGCGCAAGTCCCGCGACCGCGCCGCCCTGGCGGCCGCCCTGCGCGCTGGCGTCCCCCCCGCCGCCCTGCGCGACGCTTACGACGGACGCACCCTGCGCGCCGTGCTGCGCCCGGTCGGCACGTCGGCCGCACCGGCCGCATCGGCCGCGGCCGACGGGTCCGCCACGACTCCACGAGGACCCCTGCCTGCGGGCCACGGCGCTGCCCGCCGCGCGGGACCCGGCGCGCGGGGGACCGTGGGCCGAAGCCCGGCCGCCACCGCCGCAGACAGCCGCGGCAAGCCTCGCCCCCGCGCCGCGCTGGGCAAGGCCGACGGCACACCTCCGTCCCGGTAGGCCACCGCCCCGGCCGCTCGAGACGCCGCGTGGCTGGCCCAACTCCAAGGGGTGAAGGCATGCAGGCAGTCGGGATCGATGTCGGGTACGGAGTCGTGAAATGGGCCGCCGCCTCGGGGCGGCGTGCCTTCTCTGCCGCATGGACAGACTACACCCGTGGCGCTGAGGAATGGGGCGTCGGCCAGGCGGATCCGCCCCCCGTGTGGATGGCCGCCATGTCCTCGTCGGCGACGATGTCGCCTCTCGCCCCGACGCGCACTGGCCCTTCGCGGACGGACGCCTGCCGGACCCTGAGGCACTGCCCCTCGTAGCCGAGGCCCTGTGGCAATCCGGTGTGCAGGGCGAGGTCGCGCTCGGCAGCGGCATGCCGCTGGGGATGTTCGCGCGGGAGCGTGACGCGGCGCAGCGCGCATGGGAAGGCCGCACCCTCCACCCGGCTGTGGGCGCCCAGGCGCGGGAAGTCCAGGTGGCGCGCGTGGTCCTCCGGCCGCAGGGCGGCGGCGCGGCGCTCTGGCTCGTCCACAAAGAGAAGCTGCCGGCCTCCGAGGGGCTCGTCGCCATCGTGGACGTCGGCACCCGCACCACGGACGTCCTGGTGCTGCAATCCCCCCGTATGGCGCCCGTCCCCCGCCTGTCGTGGTCGTTCGAGGCTGGGGTCGCCACCGCAGCCAACGGCTTGGCGGCCAAGGTGGCACACGACACCGGCCACGCGCTGCCCCCAGACCTGGCCGCGAAAGCGCTCGTCCGCCCGGTTCGGTGGGCCGGCACCATGGTCGGGGGCCCCGATGTTGCACGCCCGTTCCTAACGGCGCTCGCCGCCCGTGTGCGGGCCGATGTGAGGCGCCGTCTCGCCAGCGATGCGCACCAGGTCGTCCATGTGGCTCTCGTCGGCGGAGGCGCCACACTCCTGGATCTCCGCGACATCGTGCCCGGCGCCGAGGTGGCGCAGCTATCCCCCGAAGAGTCCCTGTTCGCCAACGCGCTCGGATTCGGGCTCGCGGCGGAGAGGGCCGTCGGTGCGGCCGGGATGCTGGGTTAATGGCGCGCATACAGGTCCGCGTGAGCGTCCCGCAGGACAGCCCCCTGTACACCAGGCTGGCCGCACTGCCGCAGGACGAGCGGGCGAAGATGATCGTGCAGCTCGCGGAGGCCGGGTTCACACCGGAGCACGACCGGCTTGTCGCAGTGCTGGAACGGATCGCGGCGGCTTTGGAGCGAGGCGCCATGCCCGTTCCGGAGCAAAAGCGGGTGGCGGCGCTCGACACCGGTCTCGAACGCGCCTTCGGCCGCGAATGACGAACCCAACCCCGCGCCCGGAGCGCTGCCGCCCCGGCCCTTGGGGGCGAAGCGCTCACCCCCCGGCGCTCATCCGCCGCCTCCGGCAGTCCGTCGACCGGCCGGGCCGGGCCCCCGTCCAGCGGGTGGACGTAGGGCCGACCGTCGCGCAAGAAGGCGAGGATCGATCCGTGGGGGTGCCCCACCGGCCGGTGGCGCCACTGGCTCGACCCGGGCAGCCCCAACGCCACCGGCAGGGGCTCGCGCCCGTCGGCCGCCATCACGCACAGCGCGCAACGCTCCGGTTGGCCCCCCTCCCCCGGCCGCGCGAGGGTGTAGAAGCAGAGCCAGCGGCCGTCTGGTGAGAGGGGGGGCTCGGCGACCGGCAGCCCGGCGGTGAGGCGGCGCAGCGACCCGTCGGCTCTCCGAACACCTGCTCCTGGGCGGCAGGGCGGGTAGGGGTCTACCGAAGTGCGCGGCGTCCACGAGGCGACAGGAGGGTCCGTCGTCAGACCGGGAGCCGCGGGACAACCGAGTGGACGAGCGGTGCCCTGGCGGCACTTCTTCCCGTGGCGGAGGGTGGCTCACCCTGGACGCCCGCGCCTCGGCGTCGCCGTGCGCCTGCCGAACGGCGTAGGGCACCCGGCGGCCGTCCGGGGACAGCGCGACGCGGTGCTGGCCGGTCAGGACCCGCAAGTCGCCGAACCGCCGCAGCAACGCCTCTGCTGCGTCGTCAGCCACCAGCATCTGCCCCCGCCGCCGCGGCGCGCACCTCCGCGATGCCCGCCCCGCACGCCCGCCACACCCACTCGCCGGCCCACCACCAGAGGTGGTGGCCGCCATCGGCGCCGACCCATGCCACAGGGTGACGTCCCGCTACGCGCGAGGGCACGGCAAACCGCACGCGCGTGCCTGGCGGAACCTCCAACGCCGCCGGAGGCCAGACGCCCCTGAGCGCGGCGAGGGCCGCGGGCGCGGGTCCGCGCGTCCAGCGCACCGGTGGGAGCACGCCGGAGTCGCGGGTGCGGGCGCAGACCCGGTCTGGCCTGTGGTTTGCGGTGTCGGCTCCCCGCGGTTGCGGGCGCTGGCAACCGGCATCGTCCCCGACGGCGAGCGCCCGGCGCATATGGGCGTGCGCCTCATGGAGGCGCCACTTCACCGTTCCGACCGGGGCGCCCAGGACAGCCGCGGCTTCCGCGAAAGAGAGACCGTGCGGGACGGGACGCTCGCGCAGGCTGCCGCACGCCCCATCCGAGGATACGTGGGGGTGCATGGCGGCGCCTCGACCGATTGGAGAAGCCAGAGAACGGCACCGGGAGCGAAAGGGAGGGGGCGCCCCTTCCGGGGCGCCCCCTCCCACGAGCCTGGACCAGGATGGGGTGCCGGCTCTACTGAGCCGTACCCACTGTCGTCGGGCCAGTCCCGCTGTCGATCACGGCGTAGAAGGTGTCGCCGTTCGCTGTTCCACTGTACAGCACAGCGACGTCGCCGACCGCCAACGAAGTGAACGCCTCGGAACTGCCGCCGTTGTTGAAGCCGGTGCCGAGCACGACGGTCAGGTAGTCGCCCGCGATGGGCGTCGCCGAAGAGGTGCCGCAGCCCGACTCCCCTTGCAACGTTGCGGTGGCGCTGCTGGTATCCGCGATGACCCAGCAATTCGCCGTACCGTTCGCGTTACCGATCGGCGTGACCAGAGACATGGGCGTCGGCAGCGTGCCGCTGCCGCCGGGACCAACCGCCACGCCGTTGCTCACCTCAAACAGGACCGCGCCGTTGTTCTGCGGGGCAGGCAGGGTCGTGAGGTCCGCCAGGTCAGGCGTTGTCGACCCGTTGACCGAGCCGGTGTAGTAGACGCCGTTGAACACGGTCTGGTCCGTCGTGCCCGTCCCGCCATAGGCGAGGCCGCCGTTGTTGTTGGTAAGGCCATACGACGTCCCGTTGATCGTCACGGTTTCCGTGGGCGTCGGAGTGCCAAAGGTCTGCGTCGAGCCGGTACCCGTCACGATGCCGACCGTCGGCGTCGTCACCGCGTTGGTGCTCACGACGGCGCGGGCCTCACCCGAAGAGTCGAGGGCGATGGTCGCCTGCCCGCCGGGCGAGAGCGCACCGCTGAAGTTGCCGTCCGTGCTGTAGGTGGTACCGTTCAGCACGAAGGAGGTCACGCCGTTGACATTGCACCCGGTGGTGACACCGGTCGCGCAGATGTTGCTGGCCGACGAACTTGTGCTGATGCTCGACACCGTACCGGAGACCTGGTTCTGGTACAGGGCGATGGAGACGGCGTTGCCGTCGCCGGTGCCGACGTTCGCGGGGCCGGAGGTGTTGCTGCCGTATCCGCCGGCCACCGCCACATAGGCCACCGTGTTGTCCAGGCTGCTGCTGAGCGTCGCGGCCTTACCGTTCAGCGTCAGGGTCGTGTAGGGCTGGATGTTCAGCGTGTAGGCCGTACCGTTCACGTTCACCACGATCTGGGGGGTCGCCCCGGTGGAGATGCTGTTGTCGCACCCCGTCACGCAGTACGTGCTCGACACGCGCCCGACCTGGTCGTTCACATTGGTCTCGTTGACGACCGTGACTTCCTTGCTGCTGTTCACAGTGTACGAGACGGTGTCGCCCGCCGTCAGGTAGGTGACGTTGAGCGGCTCGGAAGCCGTGCTCGAGACGCCGTTCGTCGTCGTCGTGACGTTGAACTGCGTACCCGGGTCCGTGCCGTCGCTGGACGGGTTGACCTCATACTCCGTACCCTGGCCCTGCGTCACGCTGGCCAGCTGGAGCGCCTGGTCCGGGCTCCCGTGCAGCAGCAGGTAGTAGGTGCAGCTCGTTCCGTTCACGCTGGAGGCCGGCAGTCCGGTCTGCGTGTCGTTGACGACCGCCGGCTGCTGGCTGCAGGCGTAGCTGTTGGTCACGAGCCAGGGCGTGTCTCCATTGCTCATCGCGTAGTAGCCGGACGGCACGTTGGCGCCGGAACTCAGCGTGCCGGTGTTGGCCGAGGCGCCGCTCGTCAGCGCGGCGTAGACGACGTTGCTGTTGTTGGTGTTGTACAGCAGCGTGGCCGTGCCGTTGAGCAGGGAACTGGGGCTGGTCGCGCCCACGAGCTGGTAGCTGGACGCCCAGTTCAGGGTCGCGGCGCAGGTGTAGGACGAATAGGTGGAAGACGTCACCGTGGCGCCGGGCGTGACCGTCGGTGTCGTCGGGCACGCGGGGCTGAAGTTACTGCTGGCGGCACCGGTTCCGGTGTACGACAGCGAGATGGAAGTCGAGTTGACGTTCGTCACCGTGCCCTGGTACGCCACGAAGCCACCGACGGTGTTGCCGGTGTTGCCGCCGAGGTAGAGCGGCGGGTACTTGGTGTAGGTCGGCGGGGTCGTGTTGGAGGCGACGTAGATCGGCACGCTCACCGCCGCGTTGTACAGGAGCTGCGCCACGTCACCACGGGTGGCGGGCAGGTTGGCGACGAAGTTCACCCCGTTGGTCAAGCCGAGGGTGTACGCCGCCGAAACGAAGTTGCCCGGCCAAGCGGCGCTGCTGGTGGGCGCCAGGACCTGCGAGGTGTCGCCGATGGCACGGATCAGCATCGTGGCCGCCTCGGCGTCAGTGACCGTGTTGTTGGCTCCGAACGTGTGGTTCGGGTAGCCCACGATGATGCCATCGTCCACGGCCACGTTGACGTAGCCCCAGGCCCACGTGGGGATCTTCGACGCATCAGCAAAGCTCGGGGTCTCGTTGGCCAGGGCCGTCGCCACATTGCCCAGCCCGAGCATGTTCACGATCATCTTCGAGAACTCCGCCCGGGTGACCGGAGCCGTTGGGTCAAAGAGCCCGTTGCCCACACCGTTGACCGCGCCGATGGAGGCCAGGAAGGTGATAGGCCCCTGAGCGGCGTTGCCAGAGATGTCGGAGAACGGGGGCGAAGCGGCACTCGCCGCGCTGGCCGTGCCGGCCAGGGACGCGACGCTGCCTAGTACCAGGGCGGCACTGCTCAGGCCGACCAGGTACTTCTTGAGGCTTCGCATGCACTAACCTCCTCTGCGTCGTGGTCCTAAAGAGGCGGCTCTGGGAGCGTGGGGGCCGATCCCTCCCGAGGCCTCGCCACACCCCCCCGCCACTCAGGTTCTGGAAGACCGTCCGCCCGGATCGGATCCAGTCACCGTGGCGACGATCCCAACCGACGCGTGGCCATTGTCTTACGGGCGCCCGCTGTGTGGAAGAGGTGGGAGCGCTGTGTAATCGAATTGTAACCCGTGTGGGGTTCCGGCTGACCGCATGCGGCGCCGTACGCGTCCGCTCACCCCACTGGATGGGTCTGTAAGGACCTGGGGCGAGCGGGGTCACACGTCCGCCGGTCGGGCTCTGCGGGCCTGTGGCGACTGTGGGCGGTTCCGTCGGGGCCAGGGCGGTTCGGATGGGCACCGCTGTACGGGCGGCCAGCCGCTGGCGGCTGGCCGGAGCACGGTCGCGGGTCTGTCGGCCGCGCGGCTGCCCGTGGTATCGTAAGCGCCCACGAGGTGGGCCTGTGACCGCCCGCGGGCACCGCTGGGGCAGAGGGCACCTGCCGGGTGTGGGGCGTGCGGTGGCCATGGATGAACCTGAATCTCGCAGTGTCAGGCGGACGCCGCTGGCGCAGAAGGACCCCGCGACGGCAGCGGGTGAGGGCGTGGCGAGGGGCCGGCCCCTGGGCACCAAGGTGGCCGGCCGCCCCTTTGCGAAAGTCAGGGTCAAAGGCGACCCCCTTTCGGCACGCTGCTACACCCCCCCATCGATTCGGCCGCTGCTTCCGGTGCTCCCGGAGCCGGCGCACCGTGCCCACGCCGACCGTCCTGGCAGGCTCGCGCAAGGAGAGGTTGGCGTCGCCGAGCGCTGCCGCCACCTCGGGCCAACGGCGCCGGACATCGGGCCGAGAGGTGGCAGGCGGGCGGCCCAGGTGCTTGCCCTCTGGGCGAGCGCGTTACATGCCGGCGCGTTGCGCGAGCGGCGAGGAAGAGCGGACGGCGGTCCGCGGGCCCGGGAGCGAGGCCGAGCGAGCCGTCGAAGGAGGCAGCGGCGACGCGGGTCGCGTCGTACCCGCCCCCCCGCGCTGAGCCCGGACGCCTCCCTTTGACCTGAGGTACCGGGCGCTCTAGGATGGGGTGAACGGTCGCCAATGCAAACGCTCCCCGTGTCGCCGGAGGGCCAACTGGTTCTGCCCAAGGTGCTCCCCGACGAGGTCGGTCTCGCGCAGAGAGGTGCGGTGGAGGTACGGGTCGAGGGTGGGCGCATCGTTCTGGCTCCGCTCCTGGGGAACAAGGGCGGGTGGCGGAGGTGGGAAGGGCTGCTTGCTGGCAGCGATGCCCTTGGGGAGCACGTGGCAGAGCACCGGGCGCAGGTGGAATGTGAAACGTAGGGTACTGGATGCGTTTGCCCTCCTGGCTTGGAGGCGACCCAAGCGTCCATACCTGCATGCGCTTCGTGCGGGGCCAACCCTTACCGCGCGGCGCGGCACGCCCCCCGTGCGGCATTCGTGCGGCATGGCAGTCGTGTGGCGCCGTTCAGCGCGACGGGGTCTTGGGCCCGGACCCGGAAAGCGGCTCTGCTCTGGTGGTTCTCTCATGTGCCGGGGGCGGGATTCGAACCCGCACGCCGTTACCGGCAGGGGATTTTAAGTCCGACAACTCTGCGAACACCTGCGCCGTCCACGGAGCTACCCCAACGCGTGCATGGCTTTGCGAAAACCAGGTGTTCGCGCTGCGATTGTCTCAGAAGGCTCTGACCGCCCCCGCTGTTAGACATCTGTTAGATGGCCCAAGGGCTCGACCAACGGCCAAAACTCACCGCGTTCGTTTCGCGGAAGACGTTCGCCGGCGGCTACTCGGTGGGCACTCGGCGGACCACAAGCCGAACTCGGACCTTGTTGAGCGAAATGACCGCGAACACACCGAGACCGTCACTGGGCAAGTCCGCCAAGAGCAAGGCCGCTTCCACTGTCGCAGCCGTATCCTTACTGGCCATTTCAGCCGGTAGCCTGATCAGAACGACTCCCAGGCGCACACCCTGCTCCAGAACTGCGAAGGGCCAGGCTCCCAAGTCCGATGTCACGCGTGACCAAGACCCGAGCTTCTTCTATGGCTCGCGCCAAGAGCGCCTCGTCGCTCGCTCCCCGCAGCGCCGATTCACGGGGGTCCAACACGTCGTGGTCTCTGTCACGCAACCGCGCCGTCAGCTGTCTGGGGACACACTCGTCAATGAGGAACCGCATGGTACCTGCCCTCGGCGATCTCGGCCGCGGCAAAAGCGAGGCAGGCCCTGATCTGTTCCTCACACAGGGCGTACGCCTGGCACAGGTCCTCCGTTCGCTCGCCAGCGGCCAGGGCCCCGAGGATCACATCCACTGGCACGCGGGTGCCCCGAATGACCGGCTGCCCGCCCCTGACGGCCGGATCGATCACGATGTGTTCCTCCCAGCGCATGCCGTACGCCCCCAGCCATTGTACGTCTTCCGACGGTGGCGCAGCGCCTGGCGTCGCGGCTGTGGTTCCAACCCTAGCCGACCCTAGCCGCGCACCCACTTGTGCAGATCGTCCGAGAGGCCCCGCCACACGAGGAGGTCGCTACGTTGTCCGCCCTGGTCGCCCGCGACATTGCGCCGCCGTACTGCGCTACCATCCCCAGACGCCAAGGGCGCGTGCACGCGTCCCGTCCCCGGCCCCAACCGACGCCGGAGGCCGTCGCCCTGGCTTGGCTGCACGCGCGGGACATCGACGACTCCGAGCCAACGCTCACCGCACGTCCGACTGCGCTCGCCGCCGAGGTCCACTTCCGCCGCACCGACGCCTACTGGCTCGTCCTCTGCCACCGCGCGGCACGCCTCCTGCGCGCCGTCGAGACGCCGTTCCGCATCGAGGGCGTGGTCCTGCTGCGGCGGACGCGGCTCGGCGGACCCTGGCAGGCCGAGCGCGCCTTGGTGGCCGTGCCCTCGGAGTTCCTCGCCGACGGCGCCTGTCTCTATGCGGCACAGTCCGGCCCGCGCAACTGGGACCGGCTGAGCATCTCGCCGCACCCCGAACGCTTTGCGCCCTTCATCGTCCCCTGCACCTTCAGGCCGGGAGGCGAGCACCGTGGGAGAAGCGGCTGAGCGGTCCGATCCACCGTTGATCCGCATGGGCCGCCGCCGGGAGTCCCCCTGGGTCCAGGTCTACACCGAGCTCATCGACCTCTACCAGACCCACATCGGCGGCTTTGCCGGCGTCGGCTACTGGACCTACCTCCGCCGCTTCGTCAACCACGACCCCGAAAACGGCTGGCGTGGACGTGCCTTCCCCAACAAACGCCAACTCAAGGCCGACGGCCAGGTCGGCGCGGACCGGCTCAAGGACATGGAGCGCCTCTGCATCGCCTGGGGCCTGCTCGACGTGGAGGTCGTGCGGCAGCGGCGCTACGCCGGGGGCCGGCTGGTCGGCGAGACTCGGCGCTTCCTGTACCGGGTGAACGATCCGCTGAGCGAGGACGAGTTCCGCCAAGCCGTGGCCTCGGGCGAGCTAGCGCGCCGCCCGGAGGCCTCCGGTTTCGGCCAGGCTCCCGCAGACGCCGCCGGAGAGGGCACGTTCCTGGATGGGAACGTGCCTCACCCGACCGAGGGGGGCATGTTCCCGGGTAGGAACGTGGGCACGTTCCTGGATGGGAACGCAGAAATAGAACAACAAGCAGGGGAAATAGCACAACAGCTCCCCACGGTAGTGGCTACCGTGGATGGTACCCCGCCCGCGGCGGTGCCGCAGGCCGGAGCGCCGGCGGTGCCGGCTGTTGTCCCACCGGCTTCGCCCCCTCCGGACCGGGAACAGGACCCGGGCACCGACCTGGCATGGGCCTGCGGCCGGTACCGGGAGATCACCGGCCGGTCCGATCTGACCCCCGAGGATCTGCGGGATCTCGGCCGGCAGCGCCCCCTCGACCGGCCCTACCTGGCCGCCAAGCTCGACCTGCTGCAGGCTGCGACCCGCTCTGGCGGCCTGCACAACCCGCGCGGCTTCCTGCTGCGCGCCCTGGAGCGCGACTGGACGCCCGCCACCGCCCCGGCCTCCCGGCACCGGTCCCTGCGCCCCCACCGGCCCATCCCGGCGCGGTCTACCGCGTCCGCGCCGGCACCCCGCGGTACCGCCCCGGGGTCGGGCCTGCCGGAAGCTGCGGTACCGCCCGTCGCTTCCCGGAACACAGGCACACCTGCCCTACTCGTGGCGGCCCTGGTTCAGCTCGGCGTGGTACCGTCCACAGCCGAGCGCCTGGTCCGCGCCCATCCCGACGAGGTCGGCCGGCAGCTCGGCTGGATCGGCCTCCGGCACGCCCAGGACCCCGCGGCCCTGATCGTCCGCGCCATTGGGGAGTGCTGGCCGGAGCCGGCCGCCGCACGGCAGGAGCGCATGGCCGAGGCCGAACGGGAGCAGACCCGGGCACAGTTGGCCGCCCTCGACGAAGCGCGGCGGCTGGCGCTCAGCCCGGCCGGCCGAGCGGCGGCGCGCCGGGGCTTTGCGCACATCCGCGAACTGCTCTCCGGCGTCGCGGGTTCTCCCCCGACTGCGGGCCCAATGGCCCCGTAACGGGCCGATATTCCTCACCCCGAACAACTGCCAACATCCCGCCGGCACCGCCGGCATGGGAGGTGCCTTCGTGATCGTCCAGGCCATCCTGACCCAGGACACAGCCGCCACCGTGGGCTCCGTGCTGGAGGCCCGCGGCTGGGCCGAGGCCGCATCCGTGTCCGTTGTGACTCCCGCAGGCGCCGGTGCAGCCCTGGAAGCCGCCGCCCGCGTGCCGGCAGAGCTCCTGCTGCTGGACGTGGCCGTCGCCGAGCCCCGCGCCCTGCTGCGCTACCGCCTGGCCCGGCCCGCAACCCGGATTGTGCTGCTCGCCCCCGGCCGGCGCCCGGGCGATCGCGCGGTGGCCGCCGCGGTCCAGTCGCAGGTGTACGACGTCGCCGATGACCTCGACCGCCTGGGACACGTCCTGGACCATCCCGCCGACTTCGCCGCCGCGGCGCGCTGGCTGGACCCTTCGCTTCCGCCCGATGCGCCCGGGGAGCCTCGCGTCCTGGAGCGCACCGTGATCGAGTCCCGCCCGGTGCCGGTCAGCCGCCGCACCTGCGCGGTGGCCGGCCCCAAGGGCGGGGTGGGACGGACCACCGTGGTCGTCAACCTCGCCGTCGCGGCCGCGGCCCTGGGCCGTTCGGTCCTGCTCGTGGACCTCCACGCCGGGGTCTGGTCCGCCGCCCGGCACCTCGGTTGTGCGGGCAATCGCGGGGGCCTGCTGGCCGCGCTCGCCGATCCGAGCGCGGAGGGCATCCGAGCCGCAGCAGAGCGCCACCACGGGGTGCTGGTCCTCAGCCGCGGCCGGGACGACGGGCTGTTTCCCGCCCTGGACCAGGGGGCGGTGGCCGCGCTCTGCCGGGTCGCGGCGCAGGCCTACGACCTCGTCGTCCTGGACACCTCCCCCGCCCCCGATGATCCCGGCACCTACGCCGCGTTGGGGACCGCCGACCACGTGCTCCTGACCTGTGACCCCGGGGACCCCGTCAGCGTGGAGTCGGCGGCGGCGCTGGCGCTTCTGGCCCGGGACCTCGGCCGCAACCTCGGCACCTGGCATCTGGTCTGCAACCGGCAGCGACCGGGCGCCGAGCAGCCTGAGACCGTCACCGAGTACTATCGCGACCTCCGGCTACCGATCGCGCTGGCCGCGACGGTGCCCGACGAGTCGGAGCGGCACCTTGCCGCGCTGCGGGCAGGGCGCCCGGTGGCCCTGGACGACACGGGCCCCGCCTCCCCCTGGAACACCCTGGCGCTGACGACCCTCGGGGCTGATCCCGGGCTCTGGACGACACGGCGACGGGGGCTCCTGTCCCGGTTTGCCAACCTGCGAGGTGATCGTCTTGGCGCGCGTCAACCTGCACGATGAGCTGCTGCGGCAGAGGCGGTCGGGCGCCTCCGCCGCAGCGGAGACCGGTCCGGAGTATCCGGCCGGGCGGGTGGAGCGCCGCCTGCTGGAGGGCCAGGCCGCGCTGCTGGCCGAGGCGCTGACCGACCCGGCGGCGGCGGCGAGGCCGCTGCGCGCGGCGATCGCCGAGGCCGTCGCCGGCGAACGCGAGGGGCTGACCGAACCAGAGCGGCTCGCACTGGTCTCCGAACTCGAAGCACGGCTTTTGGGCCTGGGCATCCTGCAGCCGCTCCTGGAGGACGCCGAGGTCACCGACATCCTGGTCAACCGCCACGATGCGATCTTCATCCGCCGCCGCGGCCAACTGGAGCGCACCCCGCTGCGCTTCCGGGACGAGGCGGCGGTGCGGGGCCTGGCCGAGCGCCTGGCCGGCGCGGCCGGGCGGCCCCTGTCTGAGGAGCG
>JAJZZC010000153.1 GCA_021797775.1 Bacillota bacterium | reverse complement strand
ACTTTCGCAAAGGGGCGGCCGGTCGCCTTGGTGCCCAGGGGCCTGCCCCTCGCCACGACCTCACCCGCTCGCGTCGCGGGGTCATTCTGCGCCAGCAGCGTCCGCCTGACACTGCGAGATTCAGGTTGATTGCGCAGGCCAGATCTGACAAAGGCACTCCCTGCGGCATGGCACGCGGACTCGGTGCCAGAAACGGGCCCCGGCCGGGCGGCCGGGCCCGCGGCAGGGGCGGCACGCCAAGCGCAACGGGCTCCGCGGGGGCACCCGGCATACGCGATGCCGGAGCGCTCTCCCAGCTCTTTACACCACGGTCGCCTGGCAGGGGCGCGCCGGTGCCGGTAGCACCGCGTCACCCCCACGAAGCACGGCCGCCTCACTCCTTGCCCCGCTCCATCCCCTCTGCCTCGTCGGGGTCCCGCCGGGCAGCGGCGGCCCTGCCCGCCAGCGCGGCGAACATCGTCACCAGCAGGCTGGCAGCGATCAACACCGAGGGCAGGGGGAAGTACCGGCTGGTGACGTTGAAGTAGAAGCCCAGCGGCAACGCCACCAGTTCCAGGATCCACGCACGGTGCCAGTAGCGGTCATAGATCAGCCCCACTCCGCCAAGGCCGATCAGCAGGGCTAGGGTGGTAGAGATGGCGGACTCCGACGGGGTGAGCCGAAAGCCGATGGTCCAGCATAGCGCCGCCGCCGTCATCCCCAAGAGGCTGGCGAACGACCGCAACACCTTGATCAACCACAGCGCCCCCTCTCGGGACCCAGTCCCTCGGACGAGTGCCTTTCGGCAAGCGCCGGGCAAGACACCGAAAGGCCCCGCCCGGAGGCGGGGCCATCACCGGCATGGTAGCGGCGGGTGGACTCGAACCACCGACACTGCGGGTATGAACCGCATGCTCTGACCAACTGAGCTACGCCGCCGCGTCGAACCCCGACGCCCTTATCCTACGCCGCGGGGCCCGGCGGCGCAAGGAGCGCCCGTCCCCACGGGGGCGGGGAGAGGCGCGGCCTTGTGGGCCAGCGGCGCGCGCATACATCGCCCAGTCTGCGGGCGGCGAGGCATGGCCGCCGCCCGCAGGCCTGCGGCGGACCACCGCCGGCCTGCGGTGCCATGGCCCGCCCGTAGTCAGCGCCGCACCCTGCGCACGGACGGGCACAACGTGGCGTCTCCCGCCTGCGGCGGGCTGCGGGCAAAGTCCGGCGCAGCGGCCGTGATCCGTGCGTGGCGCAGCCAGAACCGCTCTGCCGTTGACCGCGCGTTCCCCCTCACCCCTGCCGCACCGCGCCCCGCGCCACCACCTCGGCGTAGAGAGCCTCGATCTGCGGGAGGATCCGACCGGTGCCGAAGCGGTGGACGGCGCGCCGCCGGGCATTGCGGGCCAATGCCTCGTGCCGCGTCGGTTCCAGCGCCTCCAGGGTCGCAGCGGTCATGCCCTCGATGTCGCCAGGGGCGCGCAGAAAGCCCGTTTCGCCCTCGGCCACGACCTCCGGTAACCCGCCGACGCGGCTGCAGACCACCGGCACCTCGCAGGCCATCGCCTCCAGCGCCGCCAGCCCGAAGCTCTCCTGGCCGGACGGCAGGAGGAAGCAGTCCGCCAGCGAGAGGATCGCGCTCATCTCGTGGTGGACGCCGACGAAGTGTACGCGCTCTTCCACGCCCAGGTCCCGCGCCAAGCGGTGCGCGGACCCAGCGTCTGGGCCGTCGCCGCACAGCAGCAGCACGGCCGGCCGCTGCCGCGCCACGCTGGCGAAGATACGCACGACGTCGCACACGTTCTTGACGGCGCGGAAGTTGGAGGCGTGCGCCAGCACCGCCTCATCCGGGCGCGCGAAACGGCGGCGCAACTCGGGGTCCGGCTGGCGGCGCATCGCGGACGGGTCGATCCAGTTGTAGATGCGCTGGACCTCCCCCAGGCCGAACGCCTGCCGCGCCTCGGCGGCCAGTGCGTCCGACACCGCGGTGACGGCGTCGCTGCGCGCCAACGACCACTGCACCGCGTCGCGGATGGCCGGATCGGATCCCGTCTGCGTCACGTCCGTACCGTGCAGGGTCGTCACGACCGGCAAACGATGGGGCGCCAGCATCGCCTGCGCCAGGACCGCCGCGACGGCATGCGGCACGGCGTAGTGCACGTGCACCAGATCCAGCCGTTCGTAGCGCGCGACCTCAGCGATCTTGGTGGCCAGGGCCAACACATACGGCGGGTACTGGAAGAGCGGGTAGCTCGGCACGTCCACCTGGTGAAAGGCGACGTTCTCCACCCCCTCGCCGAAGCGGTGGAGGCGGAACGGCAACTGGTAGCTGATCACATGCGCGCAGTGGCCGCGCCTGGCCAGTTCCCGCGCCAGCTCCGTGGCCACGACGCCGCTGCCGCCCTGTGACGGGTAGCAGACGACGCCCACGCGCAGCCCCCCGCACGGGGCCGGACGCGGCCCGGCCCCCGGGTGCAGCCGGCCGCAGGCGCCGGCCGCAGACCCACTGCCGGGCTCCACCGCGGCGGCCTCTTCGCTCATCCGCTCGCCCCCCCGACGAAGCCGAAGTCAGCTAGGCGCAGCGTCCCTTCCGGGATGAACCCTTCGGCGAATGCGGCGCCCAGCCGCGCGCCGAGGAACCGGTCGCGCGCCTCCACCTGGGCCACGGCCTGCCCCTGGTTGAGGCGAGTCGGCACTGCACCGGCTGCTTCCGGCCCAACGGGCCCACCGCCAAACTGGCTGGCGTGAGCAGCCACAGCCCGCCGTTTGCGCGCGTACACCCCGCTCACGTCCAGCGCCAGCGGCGGTTCCCGCCACCCGTTGATGAAATACTGCAGCACAGCACGCGGGCGGAAGGCGGCCGCCGGCGGCCCCCCCTGCACCGCGGCGGGATACCTCCGCAGTCCGGCGGAGAAGACGGCTTCCAGACAGAGGTCGTAGGCCGCGCGGTGGTCCGGGTGTGGGTCCTCCGGGCACGGTACGAAGAGCAGCGCGGGCCGGGTCCAGCGGATCACGGCCGCAAGGCGCGCCTCCGCCTCAGGCCCGTGCAGCGCGCGGTCCGGGAGGCCCAGGTTGCCGCGCCAGCAGAGGCCGAGGACCTCGGCAGCCGCGGCACCCTCTGCCAGGCGCTCGGCGGGCGTGCCGTTGCTGGCCATGTCGCCGCCGCTCAGGTCCAGTACGCCAGCGCGGCGACCGAGATCGGCGTGCAGCGCCAGCGCACCGCCCATGCCCAACTCGGCATCGTCAGGGTGCGGCGCCACGCAAAGGATCTCTAGCGGAAATGCCTCACCAGGCGGGAGCGCACCGTGGAAGTCCATGCCCAAAACGGCCTCGCGCCAGGCCATCCCTCTCCGCCTCCCACCGTTCCGCCAGTCGCACCCCGCGTCAGCGGCCGCTCCCGGCACGCCGTCCGACGAAGCCAGGGCCGCTACGTCCACGGATGCCCCCCGTGACGGCCCGCGGCCATCCGGGTGCCCACATGACGGGCCACACGGCGGAATCCCTGACCGCGGCGGGTGCATCCCGCCCAGGATGGAACGCGAGGCCGCGAATGCCATTCCCCACACGCGCATCCCGCCAGCGGCGTCGGATCCCACCGTGGGTGCGGGCAGGCGGCCACCCCAAGCGGCGACGGCCCGCCGCACCCGCGCCCGCCGGCGGCGGCCCAACCGCGTCTCTGCATACGCGCGGCCCCTCCTGCGGATCGTGCAGGGCAGGGGCGGGGGCCCACGACCGCGACGCCCGTTACAGGCGCGAAGCAGCCTCGGGTGCCCCTACCCGGCGGCCGCGCGGACCGTCGCCACCGTATGCCGACGAGGCACCTCCGACCCCGACACGACAGGGTTCGGGCAAGCCTGGCAAGCCCTGCCCCAGAGGGCGCCACGGACCACCGGCCCGCGTCGCCCAGCGCGGCCAATGGCACCACGCGGCCCGAAACCACCGGCACCGACCGGGCCGCGCCCCAGCCGGACCCGGAGCCTTGTGCCTGGCCCCGCCGAGCCGCCCCCCAGCCACCACCAGCCCGGCGCCGTACGGCCCTAGCATCCGGGAAAGATAGGTGCGCTTCCCGCGGAAGGACCCGCCACACAAAACCCGCCCCGTTCCCGCCCACCGCCGGCCATGCCCAAGCGGTACACCATCATGCGCGCCCGCCCCGCGCAGAACGGCACGGCGATGGCGCCCTGCCTTGGCCACAAGACCACTGCGGGTGTGACGTCCGCCCGGAGGATGCGGGACAGCAGCGCCCGTTCAGCCCTCCGGGTCCCAGTACAGCAGCAGGTGCTGGCCAAAGGTGGAGGCCGGCCCCAGGGCCTGGGCCAAAGCCTCCAGGAAGTCCCCGCCCCAGCGAAAGACGTAGGGGTACACACTACTGTTGCGCTCCTGCAGCGCGCCCCCCGGGAACAGGCGCCCGGCCGCTTGGCGCAATCCCTTGACCAGATCGCCCCGCGCGCGGCGGCGGTGCTGGTGCGCCTTGCGCTCGAGGTAGTCGAGCTGGCGGCGCACGCGCTCGGCGTTGCCGCGCACGACGCGGGGCATGTGCGTGGAGACAGCGGCCAGCTCTGCCTCCAACAGGGCGTAGCGTTCGTCGACGGCGGAGCGGGCGCGGGCGAAAACCGCATCCAGGTCCACCGCGCCGTCTGTGGCGGCGGCCCGCTCCAGCACGCCCTCCAGGTCGCGGCGCAACTGCTCGACTCCCACGCCGGCACGGCGCAGCGCCGCCGCATCTTCCGGGAGAGCCAGCGTCGCGCCAGGGCGGGGCACCACGATGGGTGCGCGGCGGTCCCAGCCTTCGAAGACCACTCCCAACTGGGCGAGGTAGGCGATCTCGCCGGGGCCGCCCAGCTGGGCCAAGACCGGCAGGGTGAACTCCTGCACGATGGGGCGCAGCGCCACGTTGGGGCTGAAGGCCGTCGGCTCGGCCAGCGCGCGCTCGGCCAGCGCCTCGGGACTCCACTCCACCTCGCCGTCCGTGGTACGGATGCGCGCACCCGCGGCATGCAGCGACAGGCGCCGTCCGCCATGGTACACGAACAGATGCACGTGGTCGGGCTCCAGGTCGAGCCCCGGCGCATAGCCTGCGCCGCGCAGTTGCTGGCCCGCGCGGCGGATGGCCTCATTGGCCGCGGGCGCACGCGCGGCGGCGGCGGAAAAGATCGGGGCGGCCGCGGCGCGTAGCGCGGGCGCCATCGGGTCGTAGAAGAGCAGGCCGCGCCCCCCCAACAGCACCTGCAACTGCGCCGTGAACCAGTCCGCCAGCGAGAGGCGGCCCGCGCGCTGCAGCGTGGCGCGCAGGGCTTGGGCGAAGGGCATGCCCGCCGGCCTCGGCGGGAAGAGGGCCTCCAGTTCGCCCACCAGATGCCGCGCCTCCGGCGGCACGGGGATGCTGCCGGCGGAGCGGAAGTCGACATGCCCGGGCAGGGAGAGGTGCACCAAGCCGCCGTCCCCGGCAGCCAGCCGCGTACGGCTCACCTCGCTGAAGTCGTGGTCTTCCGAGGCCACCCAGAACACGGGCACGACGGGACAGCCCAGGGCGGCCTCGGCCTCCGCGGCCATGACCACCGCACCCAGGGCCTTGTACGCGGTGTAGAGAGGGCCGCCGAAGAGACCGGCCTGCTGGCCGGTGACGACCACTAGGGAGTCGTCGGCCGCCAGGCGGTCCAGGTTGCGCCGCTGTGCGGCCGTGGCCCCGAGGCCCTCGTGCGCGGCGGTGAGCGCGGCGACCACCTGCCGGCGGCGCTCCTGGGCCCGCGGCTCGCGCCAGAGCGCCAAGGCCTCCGCAGCCCGGCTGCGCCACGCCCCCACGTCCGCCGGCGGGCGCGGAAAGAACGCGGCTACCCGCGCGGGAGCCTCGGTCAGGTCCCGGAACAGCGGCGGGTAGGCGGCGGACATCCGCCCTTCCGCGCGGAAATGGCCGGGCAAGGCACTACCCCCGATTGGGCGACCGCGCCGTCGCGGCGCCGTTCTGCGCATCGTCCAGAGCGGCAAAGACCCCGCCGACATTCGGCGGCGCAAGCGGCCGGACGGACCGACCCCATTCACCCGGCAGGGGCCCGCGTCCTTCAGGGCGCGCCCCCCGGGCAGGGTGACGTCATTCTGGCAGGGGGTCTTCGGCCGAAACGCCCGGCAAAGCGGGGGGGCGCGGGTCCCGCACCTTGGCTGCCACGCGCTGGCGCTTGCGGCGCACGGGCTTGGAGCCTCCGTGCCCGGGCCGCCTCCACCGCCGCGACTGGCGTGGTCGGCGACGTACGGCACGATTGGCCGCCGTAGTGGCAACCGCCTCTCTGCCCGAGCGGTTTGCCGAGAAAGACGCAGCCCTGGCCCCCCGGGGTCAAGGGCCAGCCCCGCGGCATCCCCGCCAACCACTTGCGCCCCCGCCCGCAGCTCGCGACCCAGGGCCCACACCCCGGCACCACGGGGCTCCCGCCCTGGGGCCCCATCAGTGGAACGGATCCCAGCCGTGCGGCGACAGGGGCGCCACCGGCCCACCTGGCTGCGCGGCCAGTGCGACGCCGTGCCCCCCGGCGACAAACGCACCGATGGTGCGCGCCCCCGCGAGCCCGCGAAGTGCCGCCGCGACCGCCGCGACCGCCGCGGGCGGGACCGCCAGCAGCAGCTCATAATCCTCTCCGCCGTGGAGCGCCCAGCGCAACGGTGGGACCCCGAGCCGCGCGGCTGCAGCCCGCACCGCCGGGGGGACTGGCAGCGCCTCTTCCCAAAGGACGACGCCGCAGCCGGGGGGACAGAGGCGGGACGCGTCGAGTGCCAGGCCGTCGGAGAGGTCGCAGGCGGCGTGCACGGCGTCCGGCCCGAGCGCCGCCAGCGCCAGGCCCTCGGCCACGCGCGGCTGCGGGCGCAGATGCGCCTCCTCCAATTCGGGCGACACCGGGCAGGCCCCCGGAGCCCCCGCCGAGGCGTCGCGGCCCGGGGGGTCCGGGTCGGCCGCCCCGCTCGGCCTCACCTCCGCCTCCACCAGGGCCAAGCCCGCCGCGGCCGCGCCCAACCGCCCAGTGACCAGCAGCCGGTCCCCTGGTCGCGCCCCCTCGCGGAGGAAGGGGTGCCGCGCATGGCCGAGGAGGGTGACGTCCACGACCAGCCGCTCCGGCACCCGCGCCAGGTTGCCGCCGACGATGGCGACCCCGTGGGACTCAGCCAGCTCGCGCATACCGGCGTAGAGCCCCTGCAGCGCGGCGGCGCCCACGTGCGGCGGCAGCCCCAGCGAGCAGAGCGCCCAGAGGGGCCGGGCGCCCATGGCCGCCACGTCGCTTAGGTTCACGGCCAGGGCGCGCCAGCCCACGTCGCGAGGCGCGCTGGGGCGCGGCCCGTCCAGGCGGAAGTGTTGGCCCTCGACGACCATGTCCACGGTGGCCACCAGCCGCCCGCCCGGCGGGGGCACCAGCACGGCGGCATCGTCGCCGATCCCCCGTTCCACGCCCTCGCCCGAGGCGGACCCCCCCAGCGTACGGCGGATGGCTGCGATCAGCGCGGCTTCGCCCGCCGGCACCGCCTCCCCGCCTGGTCCGACCTGGCCCGCCCTCACCGCCGGGTCCTCCCGGTGGCGGCGAGGGCCGCACCCACCGCGGCCACCAGGGCCGCGGCCGCCGCCGCGACATCGTCGGCCGCCACAACCGCGGAAACCACCGCCACGCCCGCGGCCCCGGCGGCAATCGTCGCGGCCGCGTTGGCAGCGGTCACCCCGCCGATAGCCACGGTAGGGAGATCGGAGGCCCGCGCCACGCGTGCCAAGCCGGCCAGGCCGATGGGCGCGCCAGCGTCGGCCTTGGTGGCCGTAGCAAACACGCTCCCCACGCCCAGGTAGTCCGCACCGTCCGCACCCGCGGCGGCAGCCTCCTCCACGGTGGCTGCGGAGACGCCGACGACCAGGCCGGGCCCCAGGCGGCGCGCCGCCGCGGCGGGCAGGTCGTGCTGGCCCAGGTGCACTCCGTGCGCCCCCGCAGCCAAGGCCACGTCCAACCGGTCGTTCACCAGGCAGAGCGCGCCGCGCCGGGCGCAGACCGCCGTGAGCCGCACCGCCAGTTCACAAAGCTCGCGGCCGGGTAGGCCCTTGCCCCGCAGCTGCACCGCCGTGGCCCCCCCGGCCAGCGCCGCCTCGACGACCTCCACCTCACCGCGCCCACGCTGCAGCCGCCGATCGGTAAGGACGTACGCGGCCAGCGCGCGCCGCAGGGCGGCCCGGCGCGCTGGCCCTGAAGGCGGCAGGTGCGGCGCCCCGCCATCTCGCCCCGGCTGCTCCCTCACGACCCTGCCCCCCTCGCCTCCCCGCCGGCAGGCCCCCGGCCGCCACCCGCCCCCCAGGGGACGGCGTCCGGCGCGATCTGAGCCCCGGCGCGCATCCGCTCCCACACCGGGTCCGGCAGCAGGTGCTGCAGGGGCCCCTCCCCGCGGCCCAGGCCGGGTGCGTGCGCGAGGGCCCAGCCCACAAATGCCTTGGCCGCCACCAGCGCGGCCGCCCGGTCCCAGCCGCGCGCCAGGCCCGCGGCCAGCGCGGCGGAGAAGGTGCAGCCCGTCCCGTGGGTATGCCGGGTAGCGAGCCGCGGCCCGGTCAACTCGCCAGAGGCATCGGCGCACCACCACACGTCCACTGCGGCATCCACGGCGTCCGGCGCGACGTCCGGCAGGTGGCCGCCTTTGATGACGGCACAGCGCGGTCCCAACGCGGTCAGGGCGCGGGCCGCGTCACGGCGGGCCGCGGGTGCAGCCAAAGCGCGCACATCGCATCCCAGGAGCGCGGCCGTCTCCGGCAGGTTCGGGGTGACGACGTCCACCAACGGCAGCAGTTCGGCGCGCAGGACGGCCATGGCGGCGGGTTCCAGCAGGACGCCCCCCCGGCTGGCGCGCAGCACCGGATCCAGCACCACGGGCCCGAGCCCGCCGGCACGCACCGCCGCAGCCACGGCACGGACGACGCCTGGGCTACCGAGCATGCCGATCTTGGCCGCGTCCACGCCGATGTCCTCGCGCACCGCGGCGATCTGCGCCGCTACGAGATCCGGAGCCAGAACCACCACGGCGTGGACGCCCATAGTGTTTTGCGCGGTGACCGCCGTAAGGGCCGAGGCGCCATACACGCGGAACGCGGCAAACGTCTTCAGATCCGCTTGCGCGCCCGCGCCGCCGCCGCTATCCGAGCCGGCGATCGTCAGCGCGCGCGGAACCCGCCCCGACTCGACCCGCTCGCCACCCACCAGAGCCGCCACCGCCCGTCGCTCGCCATTTTACACGCCGCCTCGCCCATGCAGCTTCTGCGGCTTCACGCCAAGCGGCATCCTTGGTCCGCGCGCTCCGCCTGGGCCCCCCGTTGTGCGCGAGGGCCGGCTCACTATACTGGGAGGCGGCGACGGGTCCCTCGCCCGCTACAACGCGACAGCGGTCGGGCTGGGGCGACCGGATCCGCCGCAGAAACCAGGCCTTGCGCCCGGGTGCGCGCCCGGGGCCGCGACGACCGTCTGCGGTCCGCCTGGGGTGGGGGCACCCGTAGGCGGCATCCCGTCCGGGCCAAGGAGGAGAACGTCGCGACCGAGGCAGCGGGGCCCGAAGCGCCGGCTGGACCATCCTGGCCGACGCGCATTTGGCTGGGCCTTTTGGGAGGGCCGGGCTACCGGGTCCTGGCGCAGCAACGGCGTGGGGCCTACGCCGCCTTCCTCGTGGTGGCGGTCTGCGCCGCCTTGGCCCTGGCGGCGATCTCGGGGGCGGCGGTGTCGCGCACGCTCCAGACCCTGCTGGCGGCGTGGTCCCGCCTACCCGCCTTCACCTTGACCGGCCACGTTCTAGCATTGCCTCCTGGAATCCGCGCGCCCGTCCGCGCCTCGGCCGGCGACGCCACCGTCATCCTGGCATCCACGGCGCCGGCCGGGTTCAATCCCCTGGGCCTGGCGCGGGTCGGTATGGTCGTTAGCCCGCAGGAGTTGATCCTGCGCCCCGGCCCGGGGAATGACGTCACGCTGCCGCTACAGGCGCTGGGCACCCTGCCGCTGACCAAGGCCGCCCTGCAGGCGCGCCTGGCACAGCTCGCCGGTCCCGGGCTCTGGGTCATCGGCGTAATGAGCGTGTTTATCCAGATTGGGCGCGACTTCGTGCGCGCCGCCATCGTCGCGTGGGTGGCCCTGACGCTGGCGCGGCTGGGCGGGCGCTCGCCCTCCTGGCCCGAGGCCTGGCGTATCGGGCTCGCGGCGTGGACACTGCCGCTCCTGGCTGAGGTCGCGCGATTGTGGGTCCCGTATCCCGCTTTCTGGCTCTGGCTCGTGGCGATCGTCTACGCCGTCATCGGCTGCTATAGCCTGGCCGTCCCTGGCGGGAGCCCCGGCCAAGGCTGAGGTATCACGCGGAGGTGCCGCGCGCGAGCAGTCCGCCGCCGTGTGGCAGCGTGACTCGGTGCGGCGGGCCGTGGCCCCGCACCCACGGCCCGCCACACCACGGGAGAATGGCCTTCTACCCGTTGGCCTTGGGGCGCAAGCTCGCCCAAAGGACGCAGGCGGGCACCCCCGGCACGTGGCAGGGCAGGTGGGCTCGGTCCAGCGCGACACCCTATGTCGCCCGCGCCCTCTGCGGCTGCGGTCGCTCCAGGCCGGCCATCCACTCGTCCAGGACCACCCGCAGGGCGGCGCCGCTGGCGCGGCGCCAGCCGAGGAGCCGGCAGCCCGTCCGCGCCGCGCACGCCTCCGCCAGGGCGCGTCCCCGCACCCACCGGCCGGCCAGGATAAGGACGCGGGCGCCCGCCGGGAGTCCGGCCAAGACAGCCGGCAGCGGCGCCTCCCCGGGAAGCCGCTGCGACAACACCCAGGCATCCGCCGGGAGGTCGGCGTGGGCCTGCACCTCGGTCGTGGTGCGTAGCGCGGCGAGGACCGCGATCCCGTCGACTGACTCGTATGCGCGTTCCAGGGCGCGGTCGTTCACGGCGATGGCCAAGCGTAGCCGTGGCGGGTCTGGAAGGCCCGGGGCGGCGCACAGGCGCCGCCCCGCCACAAGGGTCTCCTCAGGCACCGCGCCCAGCCTCCGCGCCCACGGCGGCCCGGTCGGGCCGGCGGTCCAGGAAGCGCACCTGCCGGGCGCTGAGAAAGGGGAAGACGCGCAGGGCACCGGCGTCGTCGCGCCGTTGGTCGATGTGCGCCGCGCCGCTGACCAAAACGAGCCGTCCCTTGGTCAGGTGGGGCGCTAGGCGCGGCGCGTGCTCCCCCAGCACCTCCACCGGCCAGAAGTCGGTGGGGGTCTCCCCGTCCACCTCGTAGTCGCGATCCACCGCCACGGTGAAGCGCAGCCGGGGCGTGCGCCGCTCGTTGGGCAGCAACCCCTCTTCCGCGTCGCGGGTCAGTCTGCCGACCAGGGTCGTCTGGTTATACACGGATCGTCTCCCTCCCCAGTATCGCGGGTCGCCAGACGGGAAGCGTCCCGACGCGGGGGCAGGGCGGAAGCGCCCCCCCCCACCGGCCCGCTGCCCGCGACCGCCTGCCGTGATCCTGGGGCCCGTAGCACTCGGGCCCCAGGATCACGGCGGGACCGGCCCGGCTCGGGCCGGGGCCCCGCTGGCCAACAAGTCGTGCAGGTCGGCGGGGGCCTCGACTCGCGTGCGCGCGCGGCGGTCGCCCGAGAGCGCCAGGCCCTCGCCTTGGCGGCAGTTGAGCAGCCACTCTGCGTCCTCCGGGCTGAGCCGGTACAGGCGTTGCAGCCACTGCACCTCCCGCGCGTTCTGCTGCCGCATCAGAAAGGCGGTGGTCGCGTTGGCCAGGGCCGCCCGGGTGGCACGCGCGGCATCGGCGTCCGCCTGCTCGCCCAGCAGATCGCCCACCGACTGCGTCACCAGGCAGACGCCCACACGCAATTTGCGCCCGGTGCGGAAGAGCCGCTCGACCAGGCGCGCCGTCGGGGCATGCGCGAGCAGGTGGTGCGCCTCGTCCACGGCCACGGTGAGCGGCGGCCCCCCGGCCGTGGCGCGGTCCAGGACCGATTCGGCTAGCAGGTAGTACGCGGCAGCGGCCACGGCCGGGGCGCGGCGGACGATGGGGCTCACGTCAAACACCAGCAGCGGCGCGTCCTGCGGCATGCCCTCCGGCCCGGCAAAGGCCGAGAGGCCGGCGTCCAGCGCTACGCGCAGGCGGGCCGCCACGGGCGCCGCCGCATCGCCACCCGCACGTAGCGCCGCCAGGACGCGCTCCAGCGACCCGCCGTCCGGCGCGCGGCTCGCCTCTTCCGCGGCGGCCCACGCGGCGTTGCGCTCCGCGGGCGCCGCCGCGCCGAGCAGTTGCAACGTGCCCGCCAGCCGCTCAGCGCACACCGCCCGCCAGGCCGCTGTCGCCCCGCTCGCGTCACGGCCGCCCCCCGCACCAGCGGATCGCGCCGCGGCAGGGGGACGCGGGGGCATGGGGTGGACGCGGCCGCCCGCGGCGGGACCCAGCACGACCAGGCGCCCCCCCAGGGCATGGCACCAGCGCGCATACTCCCCTTGTGGATCGAAGACGATGGCGGTCCGGCCGCTGAGCAGGCTTTGCGCGAGG
>JAJZZC010000152.1 GCA_021797775.1 Bacillota bacterium | reverse complement strand
GCCACAGAGGCGGGCTGCGGTCGTGGTTCCACAACCTGTCGGCCGGGATAGGCGCCGAAGCCACCTCCCCGGGGCGGCGCCCGTCAACCCGGGGCTTTGGCCGCGACCACCTCGGCCCAACGGGTGCGCCCGAGTGGTCACCGTCGGGCGCCTGGCGCCCAGGGCCGTCGGGGTCCGAGCCGGCCACGCGCCCACCACGGCCCGCCGGCCGCGTGGCCGGGCGCCGGCGGGGACGGGGCCGGCGAGCGCCCCGTGGGCCCCGCCCCTGCCGGTCACGCCACCATCGACCGCGCGAGGCCCCGGCAGCGAGGCCGCCCCACCGCGGGCGCCGCGCCGACCCACCGCACGGGGGCCCGCGCCAGGACCCGTCGAATCCGTCCCGCGGAGGGGGTCTGGACCTTGCTGCGGGCCGCCGCGGCCGCCGCGCTCCTGGGCGTGGGCCTGGCCATCGCCCTGTCCGCCCTCCACCTTACGCGGGCGGGCCCGTGGGCCCTGATCTGGAGCTGGTGGCCCGTGGTGCTGGTCGCCGCGGGGGTGCGCGGCGCGGTCCGGCCGCGGATCCTCCAGCGGGCATGGGCGGCGGGCATGGGCCTGCTCGGCCTGGCCCTGCTCTATGCGCACGTGACGCACCTGCCCGCGGCACCGCTCCTGCTGGCTGGACTCCTCACCGTAGCCGCGCTGCGCCTGGTCGGGTTCGGCCGCACCCGCGGCGCCACAGGGACCGTGCGCTTCGCCGGCGACGTGCGCCTTGGGGGCCCCACATGGCGGGTCGAGAACAGCCACATCTTCCAGGCCGTGGGCGAGGTGCACCTCGACCTCACCACCGCCCGCCTGCCCGAGGGAACTACGCGCCTGCACGTCGGCATGTGGGCGGGGGAGATCACGGTGGACGTGCCCACGGACCTCGGGGTGCGTGCCGAAGGCGAGCTCTGGGCGGGCGACCTCGAACTGCTCGATCACCGCGCCGAGGGGATTGGCCCGCGACTGGTGGTGGAGAGCGACGGCTTCGCCGAGTCGCCTCGCCGCGTCCACCTCACGTTCGACATGCTGGCCGGGGAGGTCCGTCTCCGGCGCCGGGGGTGATGCCGGTGCGGTGGCGCGCCGCCGGCCTCTGCCTCGCCGGGGGGCTCCTCGGCGCGGCGGGGGCCCTGCTGGCCCTCGTCCTGGCCAACCCGGCCGGGCCCGCGAGCGCGGTCCTCGCGTGGCGCGCGGCCCTGGGGGGGACCGCGACGGCGCTCGTCGTGGGGCTGCCGCTGGGCTATCGCGCGGCCACCTCCCTGGAAGCGGGCCTCCGCCGTTTGGCCGCTGGCGTGACCGCCTGGGTCGACGGCGCCGCCGACGCCCGCATCCCGCCGGAATCCGGAGATGTGGGCGACCTGGCGCGCGCGTGCAACACCCTCATGGACGCCGCCGATGCGCGGCTGCGCACCCAACGGCGCATGGCGGACGCCGACGCCGAACTGCTGCGCCAAAGCGCGGAGCTCGCGGCCCTGCAGGAGCGCCAGCGCATCGCCCGCGACCTCCACGACGCCGTCAGCCAGCGGCTCTTCGGCATCCATCTCTTGGCGGCCACGGCGGTGCGTACCGGGGAGGCCGCCGGGGCCGTGCGCGAACTGGAGCAACTCTCGCGGGAAGCCCAACGCGAGATGCGCGCGCTCCTGTTGCAACTGCGGCCCCCGGCCCTCGCCCGCCGGCCGCTGCCGGAGGCGCTGGCCGACCTGTGCGCCGCCGCCGGGCGTCTCCACCACACGGGTTGGCGGGCGGACATCCAGGAGGTGCCGCCGCTGGGACCGGCGGTGGAGGCCGGCCTCTACCGCATCGCCCAGGAGGCGGTGGCCAACGTGCAGCGCCACGCCGCCGCGCCGCGCGCGAGCCTCTCCCTGTCCGCGCGGGAAGGCCGCCTCGTCCTCGCCGTGGACGACGACGGCTGCGGCTTCACGCTCGCGCCCGCCGGCACAAGGCCGGGGCTGGGCCTGGCCGGGATGGCAGAGCGCGCGGCGGCCCTGGGCGGCGTGCTGCGCGTCAAGAGCCAACCGGGCCGCGGCACGCGGGTCGAAGCGGTGCTCCCCTTGCTGGAGGACCACGGGCCGCGCAGCCCCGGCGAACGCGACACGGACGGGGGGCCAGCCGGGTGAGTGCCCTGCGCGTGCTGCTGGTGGACGACCACGACCTGGTGCGGCGCGGACTGCGCGCGTTCCTGGCGACCGAGCCGAACATCGAGGCCGCCGGAGAAGCGGCCACCCTGGCAGAGGCGCGCGCGGCCCTCCTTCCGCTCCAGCCGGATGTCGCGCTGGTGGACCTTGTGCTGCCGGATGGCGACGGGACCACCTTGGCCGCGGTCGCCCGCCGCGACAGCCCGCACACGCGCCTGCTGGCGCTGACCGGCTTCGCGGAGGACGAGCGCGTGCGGCGCGCCCTGGATGCCGGGTTCTCCGGCTACCTGCTCAAAACCGCCACCGCCGACGAGGTCGCAGCCGCCATCCGCCGCGTGGCCGCAGGCCAGACCGCCCTCGACCCGGCCGTCACCGGCCGTCTGCTCGCCGCGCCGCCGGGCGGCAGCTTCACCCCGCGGGAACGCGAGGTGCTGGGCCTGATCGCCCAGGGCGCGAGCAACGCCGAGGTCGGCGCGGCCCTCGGTATCGGCGAGAAGACGGTCAAGACGCACGTCAGCAACCTGCTGGCCAAGGTCGGCGTCCCCGACCGCACGCGCCTGGCCGTGTGGGCGGTGGTCCACGGGCTGGGCCCGGTCGGGGGGACGGGGTGACGGGACGGCGACGCCGGGCCCGCCTCAGCCTCCGGGCGGAGGCACCATCCGGCGGCGGGCCCTTCCCGCCGGTGCCTGTCCGCACTAACGTGGCGGTGGTCAACCGCTGCGGGCCCCGCGCGACCGGACGTGGAGGCACTCCGACGCAGCGGCCCGCGCGCGCGGCGCACGCGCGAGATAGAGGAGGGCAACCCCGTTGCTGCGCGCCGCCTTGGCCGCCACGCTCCTCGGCTTGGCCCTGGCCATCGGCCTCCCGGCCTTGCACCTGTCCCACGCAGGCACGTCCGCGTTGATCGGCCACTGGTGGCCCGTCGTGGCCCTCGCCGCCGGCGTGCAGGGCATCCGCTCGGGCCAGCGGTCGGTGTGGGCGTGGCTGCTGACGATCGTGGGGGTGCTCTGGCTCTTCGCGCGCCTGCTGCAGACGCCGCTCTTCGCCGTCGCGGTGGCCATCGCCCTCGGCTTCATCGGTCTGCGTATCGCCGGCCTGGGTACGGGGTGGGGACTGCAGCGACACCCCAGCGGGCCGGATCTGCGCGTGCCTGGCGGATTCCGGCCGGGCGGCAGGGACTGGCGCGTCGAGGGGGGGCATGTCTTCCAACCGGTGGGGATCCTGGAGTTCGACCTCTCCGACACCCCCCTGCCCGAAGGGATCACCTCGCGGCGGTTCGAGTTGCTCGCCGGGTTGATCGAGTTGAAGGTGCCGGCAGACGTCGGCATCCGCGCGCGCGCCCACGCGGGGATCGGGGTGATCGAGATGCTCGGCCACGAATCCCTGGGTGTCGGCCCGCGCCTCACCGTGGAGAGCGACGACTTCGAGACCGCGCCGCGCCGGCTGGACTTGGAGATCTCGGTCGGAGCCGGACTCGTGGAATTGCAGCGGCGGAGTTAGAGCGGGCGTGGACGCGTGCGGGATCCCCGGGCGGAGGGAAGAGTTGACGAGGCCGGTTACGCGCTTGCTTGGGGAAAGAGCGGGAGGTCGTCGCGGCCGCGTTGGCCCACCTTCCGTAGCAGGCGCGCAGGCGGGCGGAAGAGGCGCTTTGAGACGCCTGGGCAGTGGCGGACGTCCAGTCCGCCCGTGGGGCGCCAGAAGGCTGGCTGGCGCGGCGGAGCCGGCGATGGGGCTGGGCCCTGGCCCAAGCCCACCCTGGCGCTGCGCCCGGCGCCGACGGCTCTCAGTCGGGCCTCGCGCCCCCGTCTTCACCCCTCGTGCGCCGCCGGATCCAGCCGCTCGGACTCTGTGGGCGCAGCCTGCATCATCCCGCTGTCCACGTCCCCCATCATCGTGGGCGCCGTCCCCCCGCTGCGCTCCGGCACCGGGCTGTTGGCCGCGCACGGCGTCCCGAACAGCGGCTGCGCGTATGGGAGGTGCGTGCGGCCCCGGGCCAGGATGTGCCGCCCGTTGGCCATGCCGGGGGCATACCCGTAGTCCCACTCCGTGTACGAGCGCGCGTTGCAGTAGTGCCCGACGAACGACCGCCGGAAGCGGTCGCTCCCGTTCCGCAGGCTCCTGTGCAGGATGTGGCCCCCGAAGAAGACGACGTCGCCCGGCTCGGCGATGCCCGGCACCTCGCGCCCCGCATACTTGCGCGCGATGGGCGTTAGGCCGTTGCGCGCCTCGTCGGTGTCGCTGGCGTGGTCGATGACGTGCAGGTCGTCCAGGCGCTCGCTGGGGTAGTGCCGCGCAGCGTTGCCGGCGTCGGGGTAGATTGGCTCGTGCTGGCTGCCCACGGTGAAGCGGACGCAACCGTTGTCGACGTCGGCCCGGTCGACCGCGATCCACGCCCCGCAGAGCGTGTCCGGCAGGGTCGGGATGTAGTAGGAGTCCTGGTGGTAGCCCTGCCCGTCGGCCCCCGGGGGCTTGAGGAACAGCATGGACTGCAGCGCCAGCACGTCGGGGCCGATGAGCGCCTCCAGCACGTCGAGCACCCGGGGGTGCAGCAGGAAGCGCTCGTGGATCTCCAGGTGGCGGTGCAGCATGTGGATCCGGTTATACCGCTTCTCCGCCGCGTCCGCGGCGCCCCCGGCGCGCCACGTGGCGTCGGTGTATCCCACGTGCTCCCCCAAGCACTCACGGCCCACGCGCCCGGCCACGACGTCCTCGCAATGGGCGGCAAGCTCGGCCACGTCCGCGAGGGACACGAGCCCCTTCACCACCAGGAAGCCCTGGTGGCGGAACGTCACGACCTGCTCCACGCTGACCCGATAGCGCGCATAGGCCCGCGCGCGAGGTTCCTGGGCGACGGCCATCGCCCTCTCCCCCCCTCCCCAGTCTTCGCTACTCCATTCCCGCTTGGCGGCGGCCGCCCCTGCCGGGGGCGATGGCGCACAGGGTGGCGTCGCTCAAAGGGGGCCTTTGACCGTGGCGCTACCGCGCTGAGGTACCGGCCAGGGCCACGCGCTCCGCGTCGGCGGCTTCCGCGTCCTCTACCGTGTGGACGAGCAGGACCGTACGATTGTCGTGGTCTCCATCGACGCACGTGGCGACGTCTACAAGCCTTGCCGTTACCCACAAGTCCTGGATCCACTACATCTGGATTCTATAGGGGCTGCGAAGCCCAACATCTAGGGGCTTGACGCCACCACCGCACTCGGGCGTAGGGGCTCAGATTACGCGGCGGCAGCAAACCTTTTCCTGCTCGGGAAGAGGGTCACTTCTTGGGCACCGCCCTCCAGCCCCTGTGCCGCCTGGCCGCTGCCGCGGTCAAGGCCGCGCAGCGGGCGTCAGCCCTTGGCCTTGACCACAAGGCAGCCGGGCATAGCCTGCGTCTGGGCGGTGCCTCTCGGCGACTGCCATTGCGCACAAACAGACGACAATCGCCGCGAGCGGCTACACCTCGAGGGTCGAGATGTGGGTAACGATGAGGTCTACAAGCGCCCTCGTTGAGGCATCGTGCCTCGGTTACCGTCTTGCCCTCCTTTCCGCTCTCGGGGAAGACTCGCCACGTGAATACTCCTGTATTCGCCTCCCTGGTCGGCCACAACCTCGCCCGCCAGCGTGCGGAGCGAGGGCTCTCGCAGCGCACGCTGGCGAAGGCGATCGGCATCACGCACGGGGTGGTCGGCCACCTGGAGACCGGCGGGCGTCTGGATCCCCACCCTGGCCATCGCCGTAGCACCCGCCAGCGGCTACCCCCCGGGATAGCGCCAGCGCCGCCACACCCCCCCGGCTGCGGCGGCACGATAGAGGTCGCCGTTGGGCGCGATGGCCCAGACGGTGCCGCGGGGCCCTGGCGCCACGCCGCTGAACGGCCGTGCCGGGCTGGCGGCCAGCAGCCCGCCCGCTCCCGAGCCGCTGGCCGCGCGCGCGCCGCCGGCCACCGCGTTCCTCGGCATACCCCCGCCCGCAGCCACACGCCAGACGCCGGACGGGCCGGCGAAGAACATCTCCCTCCCCACCGCCGAGATCCCCGCCGCCGCCAGCGGCAGGCGGTTTACCAGCACGTCGGCCGGGGTCGCCAGTTCCGCCCCGGCGGAGACCGCCTGCCACAGGGGCGCCTGCCGCCAGGCGCGGCCCCCATCCCCTGAGCGGTAGACGCCCGCTGGCGTTGCGGCCCAGATCGTGCCCCCTCCTACCCCGAGCGCCGTCGGCGCGACGGGCGGCGGCGAGGCAACCGTCACGCGGCTCCAACGCGCCCCGCCATCGGCCGTGCGCAGCAGCCCGCCACTGGTCCACGCCCAGGCGCGCGCCGCGTCAGTGGGGTCAGCGGCAAAGGCCCGGAGCACGGGCTGGGTCCCGGCTTTCGGCGGCAGGGTGAGGCGCCGCCAAGCGGCGCCCCGATCGCCGCTGGCCCAAAGGCCCACCCGGGGCCCGCCCGCGTAAAGGCGGGGCCCGTCGCCGACGACGAAGCGGACGTCCCCCCGCGCCAAGGCGGGCGAGGTGGCGGGCCGCCAGACCCGGCCGCCATCAGCACCCGCCGACAGGCCGTCGCTGGCGGCCACCCAGAGCGTGGCGCCGTTCCAGGCCAGGGCGTGCGCGCGCGCGCCTGCCGGCACCGGGCCGACGCCCCGCCCGTCGATGGGGCGCCCTGTCGTCTCGCGGTAGTCCGCCTGCAGCTGCGCGAAGGTGGCCGCCCCGACGATGTGGACGCGCGCCACGCCGTGCGAGCCGATGAACCACGTCTCGGGGACCCCGGTCAGCCCGTACGCCTGGGCCACGCTGCCGTCGCCGTCGCGCAGGTTGGGGTAGCTGAGCCCGTACCGCGCGACGTAGGCCCGGATCGCGGCCTCCGGCTCCCGCCAGTCGACACCCAGGAAGGTGACCTCGCTGCGGTAGCGGCGGGCGAAGGCTTGCAGCGTCGGCGCCTCGGCGGTGCAGACCGTGCACCAGCTGGCCCAGAAGTTGAGGACGACCACGTGGCCACGGAGGGCGGAGAGCCGCCAGATGCGGCCGGTCTGGTCGGCCAGCGCGAAGCCGGGCGCCGGCCGCCCGACGGCGGCGCGAGCGCCGAGCCGGTCCTGGTAGGCGAAGATGGCGAAGGCCGTCAGCACGGCGATGACGACCAGGGCCACGCGCGCGCCAGTGGAAAGCCGCGAGCGGGGCGGGCCCATGGGCCGTTCCCTTCCTCTCCTCTGCCGCTTTGCCCCTGCGACCGTAGACGCGGGCCGCGTCGCAGAGACACGACCCGCGCAGTCACCGGGAGCAGCCGATGAAGCGCCTGCGCCCGCGGATGGGCGGCCCCCGGTCGCGCTTTTGCTGCCCGCTCGCCCAGAAACCGGGGGGCGGACGGATCAGGGCTGGCCGAAGGCCGTCACGGCCCGGAAGCCGTTTTCCAGGCACGGGCAGATCGCTCGGGCCGAGACGAGACCCATCACCGCCGTCAGGACTGCCTGGTCACCGTCTCGGCGTACGTCCTCCGGCGCTCCAGGCACGCGGCGCAGCGCTCCTTTTGCGCCACGGACGGCCGCCGGCTGTTCGGCCATTGGTCCGCCCCCTCTCTGCGCCGCGCGCACCGGCCGGGATCGCCGCCCCGTTTGACCGGCCGGAGGGCCGCGCGTGGCGGTACGCGCGCCCGCGCTGAAGGATGGCGGCGGCGGTGATGCCCCGGCGGGTCCTCCGGCCCGCTCCCTTGCGGACCTTGTCAGGAGGGGGCCTCGTCTGACCACACGGGACCGAACTCCAGGGTAAACCCGGGGAGTTCCGGGTCGAGCGCGATCCCGTCGGGGTGCTGGTGCCGCACCGGTTCCTGGCCTGGCCGATACACCTCGACCGTGCGCCCCGGCGCGTCGACGAGCACGGCCAGGCGGACGCCGTTCGCCACGTAGCTCCGCATCTTGGAGCGGAGTGCGGACAACCGGTCGGACGCGGATCGCACCTCGAACGCGGCGTCCGGGGCGAGGGGGACAAAGCCCCCGCGCTCCTGCGGGGTCAGGGCCTCCCACCGCTGCCGTCGTACCCAGGAGGCGTCAGGGGAGAGGCAGGACCCGTCCGCGAGATCGAAGCCCGTGGACGAGTCAAAGACAACGCCCTGCTGGATCCGACGATTCCACACCCCCAACTGCAGGAACACCTCGCCGCTGCGGCGTCCGCTATCCCCTCCGGTCGGGGACACGGTCAGCCTCCCCTCCGCGGTACGCTCGAACTGGTAGCCCGGGTTGCGCTGAGAGAGCCGCAGGAGTTCCGCGTCCGTCACCCCATGCAGCAGGTCCAACGTGATGCCCACGGGGGTCCACCTCCGCCTGCTCATTGTACCGTCGTAGGCCGGTGGCGCGCTGGCGGGGGCGGCCCGCAGCACGTGGCGGGGTGGGGGGCTCATGGAGCGCCAGCCGCGTGCGACCCGCCCAGGGTGTCTCTGCTGAACCTGAATCTCACCGTGTCAGGCGGATGCCGTCGGCGCAGGAGGAGCCCGCGACCGAGCGGGTGAGGTGCAGGCCAGGGTCCGGGTCCTGGGTGCCAAACCGACAGGCCGTCCCTTTGCGAAAGTCAGGCGGAGAAGGGAGGCCGGGGGGTGCGGCGGCTTCGGCCGCCGCGCCCCCTCACAGCCAGACGTACCGCCCCAGCAGGCGGCGGCTACTGGCATCGAGCGCGTCGAGGTCGGCGATCTCAAAGCGCTGCCCCATGCGGTCGGTGAGCAGCAGGCGCCCTCCGCCCAGCGGCTGGATGTGCTCATTGGTGTTCGGCATGTGCAACCGGGCGGGACCCCGGTCCGTCATCAGATCCCAGACCACGCCGCCGCTGCGCCCCCCCTGCAGCTCGTCGCGCAGGTCGAGGATGGCCGTGACGCGCGGGGTGAAGTAGCGGAGGCGCAACTCCTCCTCAGCCAGGTGCCGGCTCTCGGCGTCGAGCCCATCCAGCCCGGGCAGCAGTCCGACCTCCGTCCCGTCGGCCTGCCGCAACGCCACCCAGGCAGCGGGCTGACTCAGCGGGAAGGCCCGCATCAATTGGGCCCGCAGGAGACAGCGATCCTCCAGCAGCGCCAGCAGGTCCCCGGCGAGACCCCGGCGCAGGCGCACCTGCGAGGGGTCGAGCCGCCGCAGGCCGGCGGGCGGCCCCTCGCGGTCTTGGGCCGCGACCGTCGTCGCGGCCTCGCGCATCTCGCCCCCGGCGGCGCGTTCCTCGCTGCTCATCGGCCCATCTCGCCCACTGGACCGGGATTGGGGAGCACATGGACTTCGGCCATCGGGGCAACCTCCTCGTGCATCGGTCCTGGGTCTTTTGCCACGCTGCGCCGTGCCCTGGAGGCGGTCCTGGGCCGCAAGCACATCCCGGATCGTCGCGGTGGAGCCGCGCGGGTCTTCTTGCCGTTGCCACCGCTGCGGCGGGCGGGTGCAGCGGCCCGTCCGCCAGCAGGTTCGCCGCGGCGCATGCGATGCCACCTGCCTCGCGGACGCGATCGCGGCGCTGCATGTGCGCGGTGCGTCCCGGCGAACGGGGCCGCGGCGGAGGCCCCCGCGGCCAACGGTGGAACCGCCACGGCTAGGTCGCCGACGCCTCATCGGCCCCGGCCTAGACGGACATCGACTCAGGTCGCTGGACACGGGGATCCCGCGGCCTTAGCCGTGGGAGGAAGTCAAACCATCACTTCCTTGTGCGCCATGGCGTCCTGCTGCGCGGTCACCAGGCGGTAATACGCGCCCTGCCGCTCCACGAGTTCGTCGTGCGTGCCGAGTTCGACGATGCGCCCGTGGTCGAAGACGGCCAGCCGGTCGGCGCTGCGCAGGGTGGACAGGCGGTGCGCGATGGCGAAGGTCGTGCGACCCTTGACCAACCGGGCGACGGCCTCCTGGATCTGGCGCTCGGTCTCGCTGTCCACCGAGGCGGTGGCCTCGTCGAGGATGAGGATGCGCGGGTCGTGCAGGATGGCCCGGGCGATGGCGATGCGTTGGCGCTCGCCCCCGGAGAGGCGCTGGCCGCGCTCGCCCACGCGCGTGTCGTACCCGTCGGGTTGCCGCATGATGAAGTCGTGGGCGTTGGCGACTCGCGCCGCCTCCATGATCTCCCACATATCCGCGCCCGCGCGGGCGTAGGCGATGTTCTCGGCGATGCTGCCGTCGAAGAGGAAGGTGTCCTGGAGCACGACGCCGATCTGGCGGCGCATGTCCTCCGTGCTCAGCCGCCGGATGTCGACGCCGTCGATCGTGATGCGGCCGACCCGCGCGTCGTACAGCCGGCAGACCAGGTTGATCATCGTGGACTTGCCCGCGCCGGAGTGGCCGACCAGCCCGATCATCTCGCCGGGGCGCACGTCGAGGTCGATGTCCTGCAGGACCGGCAGGTGGCTGGTGTAGCCGAACTCGACCCCCTCAAAGCGCACGTGCCCCTCGATGCGCGGCAGGGTGACCGGCGCGGCGTCCTCGCGCACGTCGGGCTCGGCGTCCATCACTTCAAAGACGCGCTCGGCCGAGGTGATGGACAGCGTCACCTGGTTGAAGAGCTGCGTCCCCCACTGCACGCTCTGCAGCACCATGCCCATGTACACGGTGAAGGCGATGAGCGTGCCGAGCTGGATCCTCTGCCCGAGCACCATGTGGCCGCCGAAAAACCAAACCAGCAGGCCGCCGACCGCGGCGACCAGGGTGAGCATCGGGCCGAGCGTGGTCCACATGTTGGCCACCGCGATGTTGCGCGTCACCAGGTCATCGTTGACGGTGTCGAAGCGGTCCACCTCGCGCCGCTCTTGGCCGAAGGCCTTGACGACGCGGATGCCGGTCAGCGCGTCGTTGATCACCACGTTGAGCCTTGCCACCGTCTGCCAGACGCGCCGGTCCATGCGGCGCACGTAGGGCCATACAAACTGCGAAAAAGCGAAGCCCAGCGGCGTCGGGATCAAGGTGACCAGGGTCAGCTTCCAGTCCATCGCGAACATGACGGCGAGGGCGCCTACGAGCTGCAGCGACTGCACGATGAACTGCTGGGCGGTGCCGGTGAGGAAGTTCTGCATGCGCGAGGTGTCCTGGCTGACCCGCGCCATGAGGTTGCCGATCTGCTGCTTGTCGAAGTAGCCCAGCGACAGCCGCTGCAGGTGGCCCCACAGGTCCTGGCGCATGTCGCCCACGATGCTGCTGCCCACGCGGTTGCCGATTCGCCCCTGCACCACGCTCAGCCCGCGCTGCACGAGCTGCACAGCCAGCAGCCCCAGGACGAGCTCGCCAAGCAGCACGGGGTCGCGCCGCGGCACCAGCACGTCGTCGATGAGCAGGCGGTTCAACTGCGCCGGGACGAGGGCCAAGGCGACGCCGAGCACCATCAGACCGGACACAGCCAGCATGGCGTAGCGGTACGGCGCGGCGTACCCGATCAGGCGGCGGATCACGACGCCCCGGTCGACGCAGCCCGCGCAGACGCGGGTGTCGGGCGGCAAGCGGCGGCCGCAGCGCGGGCAGAAGCGCGGGAGGTCCCGCGGGTCGACCGGCGGCGCCTCGCCCCGGGCCGTGGCGCTGAGCCAGCGGGCGGCCAGGCCGAAGTCGGGGGAACGGTCCGGGGTGAAGCGGATCAGCGGCCGCGGTCCGCTGGCGGTGTCGACGACCAGCGCGGCGGCGCCGACCAGCGGCTCCACGCGCGCGCCCTTCACCGCGGAGAGCGGCAGCGCGTGCAGCAGCACGGGCCCGGCCGGCTCCGCGCCCGGCGCGGAGGCCGCGCGGTCCTCCCCGGCGCGCGGGGCGGCGCCAAGCGGGCCTGCCCGGTCGACGTCCGGCGGATCCCCCAGCAGCAGGCGGCGCCCGTCCCAGGCTGGCGCGCCGGCCAGCGCCTCGCGCGGCGGCGCGCCATCGGGCCAGAAGCCGCTGGCGGCGTAGACCCGTACCTCGCCATCACGCACCAGCAGCCAGCGCCGCCCGTAGGCCCCGTCCTCCGTCAGATTGCCCTGCACCGAGACGTCGGGCAGGTCTCCCGGCGCGCTCGCGGCCCCGTCCACCGGCTCCGCGACGACCGCCACCGATCCGCCCCGGCCCTCCGCCGCCCGCAGCGGAAGGCGCGGCGTGCCCAGCCCGGCACATCCTTGTGGTTGCCTCAGTGGGAAGCCCCCCTTGCCCTCTCCGAGGAGGTGACCGGGGGTCAGACTACTCCCAAACGCGGGGCCGTGCCAGACTGGAATGGCAAGGGGTTATGAGCTATACTGTAGGTGTGGATGGGTGTCGGTTGGGTGGCGCCTTATCCGGAGGACCGTCACCGGGACTCGCGGCCGTTGGCCGGGCCATTCCAGGCAAGGTGGCATGACAGCGGGGGCGTCACTTCAACCTGAATCTCGCAGTGTCAGGCGGGCGCCGCTGCGCAGAAGGACCCCGCGACGCGAGCGGGTGAGGGCGTGGCGAGGGGCCGGCCCCTGGGCACCAAGGCGACCGGCCGCCCCT
>JAJZZC010000151.1 GCA_021797775.1 Bacillota bacterium | reverse complement strand
CAAATGCCTCTCGTCTTGTCTGAGTCTGGCCGATTATGCACCGCCGCTCGCGCCACCAGTCGCTGCCAGTGCTAAGATCAGTACTATACGAGATCATGAGCCACATGCACGTACTGTCTGCGGCCTGGGTACAGGCGAAAGCCACCGCTGAGCACCGCGAATCAACGGGTGCCGTTCAATCTGAATCTCGCGCTGTCAGGCGGGCGCCGCTGTCCGAGAAGGACCCCGCGTACGAGCGGGTGTGGTCGGGGCGAGAGGCTGGCCCCTGGGCGCCAAGGCGACGGGCAAACCCTTTGCGAAAATCAGGTTCAAGGATATCGAGGAAGGGCATGTGGGAGTGACGGCCTTCCCAGAGCAGTTGCAGGACAACCTGGCCGAGGGAACGGTGGTGTCGATAGCTACCCGCTTCGCCTGACAAAGGCGGTAGACTGCCGTTCGTTCCGCCTCTGCCGTAGGACCAGCCGTGAGGCCGCGGCCCGCTTCAGGCACCGAGTCCGCTCGCGCCCCGGTCGCGCTGTACCCGTCAGGGGGTGGTCAGCGCCATCCCTGGTCCCGAGGATCCCAACCAAGTGCCCGAGCCGGGTGACCCGTGGTGTGCCGGTGTCTGTCCAGACCGACCAGCGGTCGTAGAGGACGCCGCGCATCCCCGCGCGCTCCGCGCCATCCACGTCCACATCCATGATGTCCCCGACGTACACAGCCTCGTCCGGCGGCAGGCCCATCTGTGCCAGGGCGAGATGGAAGATACGCGGGTCCGGCTTGGCCACACCGGCGCGGTCCGAATCGACCACCACTTCAAAGTGCTCCCGTAACCCAAAGAGCCGCAGTTGGTCCTCCACGCGTCCATCGGCGTTCGACACCACGCCGAGACGCACGCCCCTCTCGGCCAGGGCCCCGAGGACCGCGGCCGCCTCCGGGTCGACCCGGTTCCACAGGCCGCTCGGCCGGGCGCGGTGCTCCCACTCTGCGGCGGCAGCCACCTGCAGCCCGGCCGTTTCGCTCAGACCAGCCCACTCGCAGATGGCGCCCACGTAAGCCGGGAAGAACCCGGTCCGGCGCACCGGTGCGCCCGGACCGGGTTCCCATCCGTAACGGCGCACCAGCGCGTCCGCGCGCCCCACCCCGTCCGGGGTGACTCCAGGCGCGAAACGGCGTATCCGCTCGGCGAGGAACCCGTAGTCGAGGTGGGACAGCGTGTTGCCCACATCGAAGAGGACGGCCCGAACCCCGCGAAGCGGGATGGCGGGGGATTGTGCCGCGGCGCGATCCACCTTCACGCCTCCAGTGGCCCGTGCAGTGGAACGTGATATCGGGGTAAGCGGTCGATGTAGGGTACCGAACCCGCCGCAGGTTGTCCACCGCGGGCAGCCGACCAGGGCTGGCAGGGGGAGCCGCCCCGGGCCGAAAAGGAAAGGGATGGCGGTTCCCCGCCGATTGGGTTGGGGGCGTGGCGCCTGCAGAGAGGAACGGTGAGGCAGGCATGGGTCGTGGGAGGGTCTTCGTGGGGGGGATCGGGCACGAGTCGTGCGGGTTTACGCCTCTGCGCACGGCCCTAGACCAGTTCCATGTCGGCCGTGGCACGGAGTGGCTACGCGGCGCCGCCCAGGCTGGCGGCGTTGTGGGGGGGGCCCTGGCGGTGCTGGCGGAGGCCGACCTCGAGGCCGTGCCTGGGCTGTCGGCATGGGCCGGCGTGTCGGGGCTCGTGGAGCGGGAGGCGTGGAGGGCGCTCTGCAGGGAGTTGCTGGACCGCCTGCGGGCGGCGGCGGCCGTAGACGGCGTGCTGCTCGATCTACACGGGTCCTTGACGGCCGAGGACGTCGCAGATGCGCAGGCCGACCTGCTGGAGGGGGTCCGGGCCATCGTCGGCCCCGCGGTGCCGGTGGTTAGCGCCCTCGACCTGCACGCCTCCGTCACCCCGCGTATGGTGCGCGCGGCCGATGCCTTCGTCGGCTACCGCACGGCGCCGCACCGGGACCACTTTGCCACCGGCCGGCGCGCAGCCGGCCTGCTGCTGCGTATGCTGGGCGAGGGCCGTCGGCCTGCGATGGCGCAGGTGCGCCTGCCGCTGCTGTTGCCCGGCGAGTTCGCGCAGACGGACACCGACCCCACGGCCACCCTCTGGCGCATGGCCGAGGGCCTGGAGGCCGACCCCGCGGTGTGGTGCGTATCGATCCTCGACGGCTTTCCCTGGGCGGACGTGCCGCACAACGAGGCCAGCGTGGTCGTGGTGGCCGACGCCCCCGAGCGCGCGCTCCTCTGCGCAGAGGCCTTGGCCGGGGCGATGTGGGCGGTGCGGGCGGCATTCTACCGGTCGGTACCCACCGTGCCGGTCGAGGCGGGCCTGCGCCAGGCGCAGGCCTGGGCGGCGGAGGGTCGGCCCGTCGTGCTATCCGACACCGGCGATAACCCGACGGCGGGTGCGCCGCAAGACCGAGCGGACATCGTGGCGGCCTTGCGCGGTGCGGGCCTGCGCGACGCAGTCGTGGCGCTGCTGGCCGACCGGCCTGCGGTGGAAGCCGCCCGGGCCGCCGGGGTAGGCGCCGAGGTGAACCTGGTGGTGGGCGGAACCCTCGCGCCGGCGACCAGTCCACGCGTTCCCCTGCGCGCCATGGTGCGCGCCGTGGTGCCTGGGACGACGGCGGGCACCGTCGCCGTCCTGGAGGACAGTGGCGTACGGGTGGTGGTCGGCGAACGCCGGCTGGGGATGATGGACCCGGACTTCCTGCGGCCGCTGGGCATCGACCCGCTGACCGCGGGGCAGACCCTCGTACTGAAGATCGGATATCTCTTCCCACGCTATGTCGACCTGCTACGCGCGGCGCCGGAGGCCCGGTCCCTCCTCCTGCTCACCCCCGGCGCTACGAGCCTTGACCCGCGTAGCTTTGTCTACCGCCGCATCGCACGGCCGATCTACCCGCTCGACCGGGCATTGGACGGCGACGGCGGCACGGCGCCCACCTGGGGCGTGACCGTACGGGCGGGGGGAGCGGCCGTTGCCTCCGGGGCATGACCCCACGGCGCCGCCCCCGGAACGAGGAGACTGCCGTTAGTACTGCTCTTAGCACTGGAAGCGTGTGGATGCGGAGGATGTGGTGAATAAGTGGTCATGACGCTCCCAAAAGGTGCCTTGCCCCGATGAACGCACCTACTCCAGGCCTCGACGCCGGTGGTTGTCCCTAAGATCAGGAAGTGCTCAGGGTAGTATTAGGCGAGACCCGACTCCTCTGGCGTGCGGGCCGTGCCGCCTTCCGGCCTTGAGGGCGCGGTACGTCGATGCCCCGATCCGAGCATGTCCCCGAGGCCGCACCCGGCCCCCGCGCGACCTATACCTTTCTCCGCTCGCCGAGGGTGGACCACCCCAGCAGGTCATACACGGGTCAGTGCGCGCTGACCGCCGTTTCTAGGAGCAGGCCGGATAGCGTCCCGACCGCGACCAGCCAGTACGGTTGCCGCGTCATCAGCGGCGCGGCCGTGAACAGCGCGACGCAGAGCGCCCCGCGCAGGGCTCGGTCCGCGCTGCCCACGTTCTTCTCGACGCAGGTGCCCCGGTCCATGCGACTCCCCCCCCTTGGCACAGGGTGTCCTGGCGGCACCGGGGGGAATCCCCCCGGTGCCGCCGCGTGCGCCGCCCCGGCACGGAGGCCTTGGGGCGGGTTCGCCCAGGGCTGCCTCATTCTCGGTAAACCGTTTGGGACAGCGGCGGTTGCCGGTACGGCGCAGAAAGCGCACCGGTCGTGCGGTCGAGGCGGCCGGGGCACCGCGGCTCCGAACCTGTGCGCCGGCAGCCTGGGCGCGTCTGCGGCCGAGTTGGTGCGGGCGCCGCGCCACCCTGCCCCACACAGGGTCGCGTCGTTCTGGGCGAGTCGCTTGCGCCACAGGCGATTGCGGGCGCAGGCCGAATTCGCGGCGTACGACCGTCAGTGGCCCCCGTGACCCCACGGGCGCCGCGGCCGCATCGTGGCGCCAAACCTGTGCGCAGCAAGCGGTGGCCGCGCGAGCGGACCGGCGTACCGCTCCGAAGTTACCCCCGCTCGTGGCGCCGTCTGGGCGAACGCCCCCCGCCGGAATGACGCGACCCTGCTGCCCCACAGGAACTGGGATCCAGACCGCGAAGCCGCGCGGAGGAGCACCTTGAGGGCGAGCCGCCGGAGGTGGAGCGGGATGCTCCGGGCTAGGCGCGTGTCCGGAAACCGCCGCACGCGGCCGGCGGCGAGCCACCGCGCCGCGCCGCAGGCCGGTATACGGACCGGCTCTAAGGCGAAGAGGGCGTGCGTGCGGATGGCTGCGCTGGCCGTGTGCGGAGCCCTTGCCCTGCCTTCCCCCCGAACCGCCCTCACCCTGATCCCCGTGCCCCTGCCGGCGCGTACCGGCGCTCCGACCCCCGCCTACCTGCGGAACCCCGTGCGCAATGCGCCCTATCCCGACCTGAACTGCCACGGGGTCTCCGTTTGGACACTGGCCGCCGGGTGGAAGATTGACGTGACCGGTCCGTGTGTGATGGCCAGGACCGCGAACGGCCGGCGCTTGGTATACAATGCGGACGCCACCCAGCGGCTGATGCTGGAGGCCATCGACTCCGCCCGCCGCGCCGAGGGGCTGGGGCCGCTTGCGCTCCCCGTGGATTTCCGGCGCATGACGCCCTATCAGCAACTCTTTGTCCTCACGGACCTGGAACGGACCAGCCGGGGCCTACCGCAGATCGCCGGTACCACGCACGCGCTCTATGTCGCGGCGAAAGAGGGGGCGCTGCGCAACGCCGACCCGGTGCTGGCGGGGGGCGACCCCTTCCCCGGCGGCCCATACGGGCCCTGGGGCTCCATCTGGGCGTCGTCCGGCCTGTCCAACGGCCTCGTCCTCGGCGCCTGGTTCGGGTGGATGTACGCGGATGGCTGGAACGGCAACCAGACCAGCAACCTGACCTGCACCTCGCCCACCGCCAGCGCTTGCTGGGGGCACCGGGACACCATCCTAGGCCATTGGGGCAGGGAGCCCGCGGCGGGCGCCTTTGCCGACGTGCAGCCGGCGGCCGCAGGCTCCTACACCATGATCTTCACCTCGGGGGTGGGACGCGAGTGGACGCCCGTCCTGCCCAGGGACTGGCGCGGCGCGCCCTTCTCCTCCAAGCCGTACGTACTCTTCCCCTGACGCCCCTGGGTCGCCCGGTCGGGACCTCGTGCCGCACGGGCCAAAGGCCGCTGGCACCGCCGGACGCGCCCCACCCGTTCCCCCCCCGCACCTCCGGCTGCTCGCCCAGCACCCGTCGCGGTCTAACGGCTATGGCGGGCTCGGGCTGGTCGAGGAACGGTGTCCGCATCCTTGGCGCCTTGTAGTGGGAGGGCCAGCCACGCCGAACAACACGCCCGGGCGAGGAGGCGCCTACGTTCAGCGCCGGCCTGCGCCGACCGGGACCTCACCCGTGGCCGCGTCACCTTCTGCCGCCCGCGACGGCTGCCCGTCCCAGTCCCCCAATCGCCGCCACCACCCTACCCCTCGACCTCTCGCTCCTGCTGCAGTTCGCGGCCGATCTTGCGCATGGCCTTTTTCTCAATGCGGCTCACGTAGCTCCGGGAGATCCCCAGGTCCCGTGCGATCTCCCGCTGGGTCTTGCGCTCCACCCCGCCGAAGCCGTAGCGCATCTCTAGTACCTGCCGCTCGCGGCGGCCGAGGCGCGCGCGGATGATGGCCGCGAGCCGCCGGGCCTGCTGGGTGCGGCCCACCTGGTCCTGGATGCTCTCGGTGTCATCCGGCAGGATGTCCATCAGCGTGACCTCGTTGCCTTCGCCGTCACGGCTGATCGGCTCCTCCAGGAAGACCTCGTGCCTTGTCCGGCGCGTCGCGCGCAGGTGCATGAGGATCTCGTTCTCGATGCAGCGCGCGGCATAGGTTGCAAGACGCGTACCCTTGTCGGTACGGAACGTCTCGACGCCCTTGATCAGGCCGACCGTACCGATGGAGATGAGGTCCTCCGCATCCTCGCCGCAGCCGTCGAACTTCTTGACGATGTGCGCGACCAGGCGCAGGTTGTGCTCGATGAGGCGATTGCGCGCGTCGGCGTCCCCGCGGTGCAGGGCGGCGATGGCCTCCCGCTCCTCGTCGGGCGGCAGTGGCTGGGGGAAGGCGGACGCGTTGCCGAGGTAGCCGTGGAGCAGCCAGACGCCGCGCAGCGCGGCGGCCACCAGCACGAGCAGCCAGGCCAGGCCCAAGGGCGAACCCCTCCTCCATGGGTCTCAGGCGCACGCACGCAATGCGGGGTGGATGGCGTCACCGGTGGCCAGCCTGGCACGCCGCTTGGTGCCCGCTGCGTCCGTGGCCGGACGACGGCGAGGCCGGCGGCACCGGCCGCTATGGCGGCGCGCTACACGCACCGTATGCTGCGGGCCGTGGCTTGGTGAGGGAGGGAGTCCTCGTCGAACCGCGCAGGACGGCGCCCCGGGTCCCTCCGTTGGGGCGGCCACAGGGCGGCGCGCGGGCCGCCCTGGCGGACCGGGCAGCGGGCGCAACGCCGAGACGGCACCGCCCGCGGCGGAGGAGCCGGCGGCCGAGGGCGAGCGCCCCCGGCCCGGCCAGATCTGCGCATCAGGACTTCAAGCCCGGTCGGGACGCGGGATCAGAACGGTACGTCCTCCTCGTCAGCCGGTTCCTCGTCGCCGGCAAAGGGCGTGGCGTCTTGGCCGCGCGGCGCCCATTCCCGGCGCGCCCGGGTCGTTCCGCTGCCACCACCCCCGGTTTGGTCTGGCCCGCCAGCGGCGCGGTCCCGCTGCGGCTCCATGAACTGCCATGTGGATGCGCGCACCCGGACCGAACGCCTCGACTGCCCGTCCTGGGTCTGGTAGTTGTCGACATGGAGTTCACCCTGCACCAGCACGAGCCGGCCCTTGGTCAGATACTGTCCGGCGCTTTCCGCAAGCTTCTGCCAGCACTCCACGTCGATGAAGTCGGTCTGTCGCTCCCCCGCCTGGTTGGTGAAGCGGCGGTCCACGGCGACCGCGAAGTGTGCGACTGCCGCGCCGCTCGGGGTGTAGCGAAGCTCCGGGTCTCGCGTCAGCCTACCGACCAGGACGATCAGGTTGTAGCTGTACCCGCCCCCGCGCCCCTGCTGTTGGCCCTGTCCCTGTGGTGTGGTGCCCATCCCGTTTCCCCCTTCGGTTGTCTGCCGACCTCCGATCGCACCATTGGCTCCAGCACAGGCAGCGCCTGCACGGCGACCGCCACCGGACGCTCGCGGTCACCCCCTGGTTGCGGCGGGCGTGGCTCCCCTCTGCGGCCTACGAAGGGCTTGCCGTTACCCACAAGCCCTGGATCCACTACTCCTGGTGTCTATCGTGGCTGTGGAGCGCAACATCTCGGGGATTGACGCCACCAGAGCACTCCGGGGGTCGAGATGTGGGTGTAAATGATGAGTACGAAGGGCGGTGTGCGCCCTCTACCGACAGCGTCTCTCTCTCTCTGACCAGCCGGCGCTGCCGGACGCGGTAGACGGAGTGATCGTTGCAGGGGTTGTCTTGCTCCGGCCGAAGGGGCGGGCCGTCGGCGCTCTCTTGCATCGGGACCGGCGCACCTGGTGCCCTGCGGTGCGCCCCAAGAGACAGGCGGTTCCCGCGGCTGGCACCGGGAACCGAGGCCGGCGTGGCCGCCGCCGCGCCGTGGAGGTGGGTGGATGGAACGCGAGCATTGCGCGGACGTGCTGATCGTGGGAGGGGGCCTGGGGGGCGTCGCGGCGGCACTGGCCGTGGCGCGGTTGGGCCTGCGCGCGCTCATGACCGAGGAGACCGACTGGATCGGCGGCCAACTGACGGCACAGGCGGTCTCGGCGCCGGATGAGCACCCCTGGATCGAGTCCTTCGGCGCAACCCGTTCCTACCAGGCGCTGCGCGCGGCGATCCGCCGTTACTACGCCGACCACTACCCGCTGCTGCCCGACAGGGAGCGCGCCTACCTCAACCCGGGCCGCGGCGGCGTCAGCCGCCTCTGCCACGAGCCGCGCGTGGGGTTGGCGGCCCTGGAAGCCATGTTGGCGCCGCACCGGGCGGCGGGGCGGGTCACGGTGTGGATCGGCTGGCGGGCGATCGCCACCGACGTGGAGCACGACCGCGTGCGTGCCGTGCGCGTCGCCGACCGGGGCGGCCATACCGCCGTGTTGCACGCGCCTTGGGTGATCGACGCCACCGAATGCGGCGATCTGCTGCCATTGACCGGGACCGAGTACGTGACGGGCGCGGAGGCGGTCACGGACACAGGCGAGCCCCACGCCGCGCCGACGGCGGCCCCGCAGGACATGCAGTCCTTCACCTGGTGCTTTGTGCTGGACCACCGGCCGGGCGAGGATCACACGGTGCCCCGGCCCGAGGGGTATGACGCGTGCCTACAGGCGGGGCATCTTTCCTGGGTGCAGCCCCATCCGGTGACGGGCGAGCCGCGCCGGTACGCGATGTTCCCGGGGGAGGGGGACCCCTCGGCCTACCCACTCTGGACCTACCGGCGCATCCTCGACCGCACCCAGTTCGCCGAGGGGGCCTTCCCGAGCGACCTCTCGCTCATCAACTGGCCACAGAACGATTACACCGGCGGCAGTATCATCGATGTCCCCGCCGGAGAGCGGGAGCGGGCGTTGATGGGGGCGCGCCGCCTCTCGCTCAGCCTACTCCACTGGCTGCAAACCGAAGCGCCGCGGCCGGACGGCGGGCAGGGGTGGCCGGGTCTCTGTCTGCGCCCGGACGTGACGGGCACGCCGGATGGCCTGGCGATGGTTCCCTACGTGCGGGAGTCGCGGCGCATCGTGCCCGTCTTCCGGGTGCTGGAGCAGCACGTCGCGTTGCAGTCACGGTCTGACGGTCGGGCCGAGGCGTTCCGCGACACCGCCGGGATTGGGCTCTACCGGATCGATCTCCACCCCGCCGTGCATACGGCACGCTATATCGACCTCTCCTGCTGCCCGTTCCAAATCCCGCTGGGCGCGCTGCTGCCGGCGCGCATGCGCAACCTTCTGGCGGGTTGCAAAAACATCGGTACCACGCACATCACCAACGGCGCGTACCGCCTTCACCCGGTGGAATGGAACATCGGCGAGGCAGCCGGCGCACTGGCGGCGTTCTGCGAACAGCACGCTTTACCACCCCACGGTGTGCGGGAGCGCGCCGCGTCGTTGGACGCCTTCCAGGCCGTGCTGCGCCGGCTCGGCGTGCCGCTGGAGTGGCCCGCCGCCCACGCGGTGTAGGGGAGGGGGGAGCCGCCGCACGTGGTGGGGGCGCCGCCGCCGTGCTGGCGTGAGAGGGTGCGGGCCGCGGCGGCCCCCACGGCCCGCGTAGAGGCTGCAGGGCTTTGACTGGTCCGACGAGGCGGTGATCCTTCGCCCGGGGATGGCGACGTGTCGCCGACCAGGACATGGCCGCCCCCTCTGCCGCGGGTGGCTGTTGCGGCTCGCCCCCCCTAGGGGAAAAGCGGGTACGCCGCCGAAGTCCCGGTCCACCTCGATCCGGCGGAGGAGTCGGCAGTGAAGAAGGGCATCTGCATCGTCTGCGTGCCGGGCGACAGCCTGGACGACCGCTTGGCCGCAGCACGAGCCGCTGGGTACGACGGGGTCGAGTTGAGTGTCACGGCTCCCGGCAAGGGACCTCTGACGCCCGCGTCCACCGAAGCCGAGGTGCGTGCCCTGGGCGCGCGCGTGCGGGCTGCCGGCCTGGAGGCGCCGACCCTGATGGGTGGGGGCGCGTACCTCATCAGCCCCGACGCCGAGGAGCGGGCCCGGGGCGTCGCCCACATGCGGGCGGTGCTGCAGCGCGCCGTGTGGCTGGGGGCTGGGGATGTCCTACTGCACCCGGGGCAACTCCAGCCGGCGGCGCGGTACGACGAGGCGTTCGACTGGCTGCTCAGCGGGCTGCGCGAACTGCGGTCCGCGGCCGAGGTGCTCGGCGTGGGTATCGGCGTGGAGAACGTCTGGAACAAGTTCCTCCTTAGCCCGCGTGAGATGCGCGAACTGATCGATAGCGTGGACTGCCCGCTGATCGGCTGTTACTTCGACGTGGGCAACTTCCTGCCCTGGGCGTACGCCGAGCAGTGGGTGCGCATACTGGGCCGGCGCATCCGCCGGGTGCACGTCAAGGACTTCCGGCGGCGGGTCGGCACGTACGAGGGCTTCTGCCAGTTGCTCGACGGCGACGCCAACTACCCGGAGGTCATCAAGGCGTTGCGCGAGGTCGGCTACGATGGCTACCTCACTTCGGAGGTGGACGGCGACATCGTGGAGACCGCGCGCCGGCTCGACCAGATCCTGGCGATGTGAGCGGTGAAGCAGGGCTCGGGGATCAGGTGCAGGGGATGGTGTCAGCCACGCGGCGCCGGGGAGGCCCAGGCCGCGTCGTTTTCGGCCAAACTCCTCCGCGGGAAGGCTCTGCTGGTAGCCGGCAACGCGCGGGCGGCAGATCGTCGCCCCCAGGGCGAGGGCGCGGGGCGCCGTGGGGGCCGCCGCCTCGCGGACACGCTTACGGTCCCAGGGGACGCACACACCTGCGGGCGCCCGTCCCGGCGGATGGCGGCGACCTGCGTCGCCGTGCAGAGCCCAAGCCCCCCTACCGGAATCACGCCACCCAGCGGGGCGGGCCCCTGGGCGTGGATATCCTCGTTCCTCCCCAGGGCCACGGGGCAAAGAGGGGTGGCGCGACCTTGCCGGCAAGGTCACGCCACCCCTCGGCCGGGGGCGGAAGGGGCGAGCGGCTCACACGGGCTACGGCGCCGGGCCCGGCGGCGGCGGTTTCGGCTTCCTCGCGCCGCGGAGCACGCAGACGTAGCGGACGTCCAGGCCAGTGCCGCGCTCCACGCGGACCGCGTGGCCCGGGCTCCGCGGCCGTCGCCTCGGCGGCAAGCACGCGTGCCGCGTCGTTCGGCACGCGTCCGTGCGGGTTTGCCGGCGGCGGGCTGCACGGCTGCGTCTTGGGCCACGCCGTCACGGGCCAGATGCGCCCGCCAACTGAGATCACCCCGGACGCACGACGTCGCGGCTTGGCCGCCGCAGCGCCTTAGCCTTGTGCCCACTGGCGCCCCACCTGCGGCGCCGTAGACTTGCCTGCCGTCCGTGCGGCTCCGGGCCGCTCCGACCCCACAGGTGGGCGTCCTCGGCCGGTAGCCCCTCCAGCCGTGCCGGTGTGCGTGATGTAATATGACAAAAGTGCACCCCTGGGCCTGACGACCGGGCTCCCGCCACTGATCGACTCTCCCCAGCGGTTGCGGCCGATCCGCCCGCGCCCATCTCGCCAGGTGTGTTGGTAGATGGCGGGGTCTCCCTGCGCACCGCACACTTTGTGTCATGTGTGTCGCACCATTGATGACACACAGTGGCGGCCCACGCGCGGCCGTCCTACCGTCGGGGAGGCCCGACCGACCTGATGCCAGGCGCCGCGGTTGGAGGGCAGCGGGTGCGGCGTCGGGCGGGGACCAGCGCCGGCCGGAGGTGCGGGAGGTGCAGAGGAAGTGGACGGGGCGCAGCGGGGCCTCACGCATCTGGAGCGCGGCATCCTGAACGACCTGCGCGCGGCGTCGGCCATGACCACGGGCCAGTTGTGGCGGCTCCGCTTCCTCGCCACGGGCATCGCCAATTGCCGGTTGCGCCTTTCGCGCCTGCACCGCCGGGGGCTCCTGGCGCGGCTGCCGGCGCGAGTCGGCGGCTTGCCGGAGGTGTGCTGGTGCCTCACCGAGGAGGGCGCGGTCGCCGTCGGCGTACCATCCGCCCCTGTGGCGGCCACGGCGCGCCGGTTGGCCGAGGACCCCGAGCGGCTCCACCAAACGGTGCGGGAATCCGAGGAGTTTGTGTGCCGCACGCTTGCCGAGCGTGTCCGCGGGCCGGAGACGGCGCCCAAGACCCCTCCTGAGCAGGCCGCCGCTGCGGCGGCGGCGTTGAGGACCGCCGCCCGCATCCCGGGTGCGGCCGGACGCCCCCGCACCTCCCTGTGAGGGGGACGCCCCGTCCGACTCAGGGCCATGGCTGCGAGGGTCAGCGCGCCGGCAGCGCCGCGCACAGCGCGCGGCCAGCCGAACCGGTGCCGAGCGGGCGCAGTCACTACACCTAGGTCTATGGACATCTCCCACCTCCGACACGCCCATCCACTGCCGCCCTCCGGGGCGGTGGTTCGGGGCCTCTGCCTTACGGATTCCCGATCCGGAACGGTTGCATCGCGTCCGAGGTGCCCCCCGCCCGGTCGAAGACTGCCCGGATGTTGTTCAGGTTCGGGGCCTTGCCGTCCCCGCCGAACGAGTACTTGTGGGCGGGGGCGAATAGCCCGACCCACGCGCCGGCCATGTGGAGGTTCACCGGCGCGCTGGCGGGGAGCCACGTCTTGCCGTCCGTGGAGGTGGCGGCTTGCCACACCGTCTCCTTGCGGGTAAGACGCAGCCACGATGGCGCGGCTGGGTACGGTGACCTTGGCGGCAGCCAAAAGCCTGCCCCCGTCCCCCGAACCCGGCCAGCAGCGCCTGGGGCCGATCCCCGACGTTCTGGCGAGACTTGACGGGCACGCCATAGTGCTACCGTTCCCCTTCTCATAGTCATTTGTTTCCAACCGCCGCAGCGGCCGGTTTCCGACTCGAAGGTTCCTGCTTCACAGCGACCGGTTTCACCAGGCCGTTCTCCTGGCCAGAGCCTCCCGCTCCA
>JAJZZC010000150.1 GCA_021797775.1 Bacillota bacterium | reverse complement strand
GAAGAGCGCCGGTTCGGCCAGGGCCCCCAGCGTGCTTTCGCGGCTGCTGCCGAGGCCGCCGAACGGGGTGCCCGGATCGAGGGCCGCCAGGCCGACGACGAAGCGTTCCAGCGCGAGCAGGCCGACGACCACGATGAAGTCGCCGCCCCAGCCGAGCGGTGAGGGCCGCCAAAGCAACGGGACCACCAGGCTGGCCGCCAGGACGATGCCAAGCGCCAGCCGCGGGCCGGCGCCGAACAGCACGCCCGCCGCCTGCGGCCGGACCTCCTGGCGCCCCCACAGCTTGGCCAGGGTGAAGTAGGGCTGGAGCAGCCCGGGACCGTGCCGCCCCTGCATGACGGCCTTCACACGTTGGATCAGGCCCTGGACGAACGGCGCCAGGACGAGCACCGCCACCAGTTGCGCACCCGCGAGACCGAGGGTCGCCATGCCTTCCACCCCCGTCAACGGACGAATGCGAGCAGCAGCACCAGCGCGACCAGGATGTAACCGAGATAGAGGCGCAGCGAGCCCGACTGCAGACGGCGGCCTGCCCGAGCCAGGGCCAGGACGATGCGCAGCGCCGGTGCATACAGGTAGCGGTCGAACACGGGCGTAATGTGGCCGTCGTAGGTGACGCGCCTGCGGAAGAACGGGTGAACAGACGATTCGACGTGGACGGCGCGTTGGGGCTGGTAGACGAGGCTGAACACCTGGCGGAAGGGCTTGGCGTAAGCCGTCGCCGAGTACTGGCTGCCGACCCCGAGTTCCCCCCCGCACGCCCAGGGGGCCGCGACGGCGCTGGGCCCGCGGCTCCGGGAGCTGGCCGCGCTCGCAAGGACCAGCGCGGCCGAGGCCACGGCGACGACGGCGACGAGCGCCAGCGGGGCCAGATGCGCGGAGTGGCCCCAGGGCAGGGCGAGCAGGACCGCGGAGCCGGCGTGCATGGCCCCCGCCACCCCCGCGTGCAGGACGTCGCTGGCCACGGACGCCAAGGGTGCGGCGAGCAGCCCGGGGAGCAGCCCGAAGACCAGGCAGAGCACGGCCAGGGCCGAGGCCGTCCCCCACATGCTCGGCGGCACTTCGTGCGCGCCTCTGGCGCGCTCGGTGCGCGGGCGCGCCAAGAGCGCCACCCCGGTCACCTTGAGGAAGCAGGCCGCGGCCAGGCCGCCGGTGAGGGCCAGGGCGAGCACGCTGGCAAAGCCGGCCAGCGCCAGCGGGTGACCGCCGCGGACGGCTAGGCGTAGCAGGGACTGGTAGGTCAGCCACTCGCTGACGAAGCCGTTGAACGGCGGCAAGCCAGCGATCGCCGCGGCCGCCACCAGCATGGACGTTCCTGTCCAGGGCATGCGTGCGAGCAGCCCGCCCATGTCGTCCAACTGGCGTCCCGCCCCGGCGTGCTGGATGGCCCCGGCATCGAAGAAGAGCGCGGTCTTGAAGAGCGCGTGGTTGATGGTGTGGTAGAGGGCGGCCACCAAGGCGAGGGCGGCCAGCAGGGGCAGACGGGCGTGCACGGCGCAAAGGGCGACCCCGAGCCCGATCGCGATGATGCCCACGTTCTCGACGCTGTGGTAGGCGAGCAGGCGCTTCAGATCGTGCTCCATCAGGGCGTAAAGGACGCCGAGCACGGCGGAGAGCACCCCAAGCCCCAGCATGGCGAGCCCCCACCAGAGGGGGCCCGGGCCAAGCACGGTGAAGGCGAACAGGACGAACCCGTAGAGGGCCACCTTGAGCATGACCCCCGACATCAGGCCCGAGACGTGGCTTGGGGCCACGGGGTGCGCCCGCGGCAGCCAAACGTGCATGGGCACCAGCGCGGCCTTGCTGCCGAAACCGAGCAGCATCAGGACGAAGACCAGCGAGCGCAGACCGGCAGCCAGTTCGGGCGCCCTGGCGGCCCATACGGCGAAGTCCATCGAGCCCGTCGCGCCCGCCAGGAGCAGGAAGGCCGCCAGCAGGCAGACGGCGCCAGCGTGGGTCATGACGAGGTAAATGTAGCCGGAGCGCACGACCTCCGGCCGCTCCGCGTCGGTCATCACCAGAGCGTAGGAGGCCAGTGACATGCCCTCCCAGGCCAGGAGGAAGGTCGCGAGGTTCGCCGCCAGCGGGACCAGCGACATGGCGGCGAGGAACAGCGGGGCGAAGAACAGGACGGAGCGCCGCTTCGGAGATGGGAGATGGGTGACGTAGCCACCGCCGTACACGCTGGCCAGGGCACCGACCGCGCTCACCAGCAGGACGAACAGAGCGGACAACGGGGGCATGGCGATGCGGAGGGCAAAGGGCGGCGGGCCGAGGTGCAGCCGCACAGCCAACGGGGCGCCGCCCAGCGCGGCCATCGAGGCCGCCCCTAGGGCGAGCGCGCCGGCCACGGCGAGGGCCACACCCCAGCGGCGGTTGGACCGCCAACCACCCGCGAGCGCGGCCAGCGCGTAGGCGGTGAAACCGGCGAGCAGCAGTGCGCTCACGGCCGCATCGGTTCCGCGGAGCCGGATCCGTCAGTGGAGGAAGCGGATCCGGGCGCCTCGGCGCTATCGGCCTCGGCCAGGACGGACTGCATCGCGTCCAGACGCTGGCTGAAGACCTCGCGCAGCGCGTCCAGGATCGTGAAGACCTCGGGGTCACGCACGCTGTACAGGACGTTGAGCCCTGTCTTGCGGGCCGTCACGATGCCGGCGTTGCGCAGCACGGCTAGGTGCTGGGAGATGTTCGCCACATCCGCGCCCATCTGACCCTGTAGTTCGGCCACCGCGACCTCTCCCTGCCGCAGGACCTCCAGGACACGGATGCGTACCGGGTGGGCCATCGCCTTCAGGTAGTCGGCCTTGAAGCGCTGCAGGTCCCCGATCAGCGGGGCCCCCCCCTTTGCCCTCCTTGCGGCGGGCGGGCCGAAGCCGCCGCGCCGCAGATGACCGCACATGACTATCTAGCGTAAACGCAATATACCAAAGAAACGTAGATAGCATAGAGACGTTGGCGCGATCTGGCTATCCTTCTGTACAGCTAACCTGTCCGTGATCAACAACGGGGCCCGGCGTGGTAGGGAGGACCCGGCTGGGAGGGGGGACGGCAAGCTCCCGTGGGCGGGCACCCGGGCGAGCCAGCAGAGGGTGGCGCCGGTAGAAAGCCAGGGGGGACCGCCCGCCCGAGGGCTTGGAGCCCCGAAGGGTCCGCGGCGTCGCGGCGGGGTTGGGCCGCCGTGCGCGCGCGGCGGCCTCGCGTGGAGGTCCGCCGCGAACGTGGCGGAAGCCGGGACTTGTTCTTGGAGGGCGGAAACCACCCCTTTGCCTGGAGAAGCCGGCGGTCCCGGCCCTCCGGGCGCCCGCCAGGGCGCCCGGAGGGCCGCCGGTCGGCACCTTGATGTTCGCGCTATTCGGCGAGGGCGTGACGGAAGGCTGACCCGCGTGCCCCCTAGTACCGCACCCAGCCCGATCTTCGGAGCCCGCCTTTGAACCTGAATCTCGCAGTGTCAGGCGGGCGCCGCTGCGCAGAAGGACCCCGCGACGCGAGCGGGTGAGGGCGTGGCGGGGGGCCGGCCCCTGGGCACCAAGGCGACCGGCCGCCCCTTTGCGAAAGTCAGGTTGAAACCACACGCGCAAAGCACCTCAGCCAACGTTTTGCCGCTCATCTCGCTCTTATGGGGTGGACCCGGGAACCGCGCGCCGCCTCGCGACGCGGGGCGTCCTCCTGGTGTCTTGGGGGACCCCGGTTCCGCAACCATGTGGCACAGCGCCTCGAGGACCACGACCGGCGCTGCCTCCGCTGCTCCGGCAGCCGAAAACTGCGGCATCGTCACTAACGGAACCGCTTGTCTCGGGACGACAGCCACGCAACTCTACGCGGTCTATCAGTATACGTCGATCGGATCGACTACTGGCTACGTCGAACTCGGTGAGGTAAGACTGGGTAATGCCTGCCAGGTCGGGGCAGACATTTCTAACTCCAGCATACAGACGCTTAGCCAAGACTCAGAGGCCGTAGCCTACGCTACAACGTCTCTTTCGACCCAGTGGTCCTCGACTTGGTGGGACGGCAGCAGTTCGCCCTTTACCGACTGGGGCACTGTGTGTGGGTAAGCATTCGGTGAAGTGCGTGCCGAGCCACTAGCTGTGGTACGCGCTCGCCACGGGGGTGCCGTCGACCCACCAGGCGTAGCGGTCCCAACGCAGTTCACCGAACAGGTACGTGTGTGGCGTGTACTGAGGGATCTGCGCGGCCTCGGAGTTGACCTATGGTGACGCGCGTTCCGCGGGCGCCGGCACAGGCGCGCATGGTCTTCGTCGGCGCCCGGCCTACACGATGAGCTCGGTGTCGAGGAATGGCCGGGACCCGAGGCCTCAGGCATCGGGTTCCGGCCGCTCCTGGTGCCCTACACGGGCGGTTGTCGCCGTGGCGTTAGAACCCGCGCGGCAATAACGTGGTCCGGATTGACAATGTGCCGTCGCACCCGCATAATCCGCCGGGACAATCTCCCTGGTCGATTTCTGTACGTCCGTACAGACCAAGGCGCCCAAGCGGGCCGTCTCGTGGACGTGTCCGCGGCAAGCGTCCAAGTGGGTCTTCCGTCCGGTGCCTGAGCACAAAATTTTAATTCGGCGCGGGTCCTTAGTACTACCCCTCCGCACTGCCTGATCCTAGGATGCGCCGCTGCCGTCCTGGCGCCGTTGACATCCGTTCACCGTGCCAAACCGACTGTTGCCGTTGTCGTGGCCAGTTGTTCACAGCCCTTTCCATCACCAGTCGCTTACAGTGCGGAGGACAGTATTAGTTGCCGCCCCCCGGTCCCGCCACCGCCGTGCCGCCCGTCGCGATGCGGATGGCCCGTTCCTCTTGCGGCGTCAGCGCTGCCGGGGCGAAGTTCTGGAGCGTCATCCCCGTGCCCCCCTGCGTCCAGTGGGGGGGATCTGGGCAGCCCCCGGGACAAGAAGCGACGGCAGGCGGCTGCTGCTTCATCTCCTCGATCTCGAAACGGCCGCCCGCGGGGGTTTGGTAGAGAAATACAACCATCATGGGAGTGCGCGGCGCGGTTTCCACGATGCGGACCAGCCGGGCCCCCGCCGGGAGCGCGGTCGGCGGCACGAGGGCGAACGCCCCCCACGCCCGCGCGCCGCGCTCGGCCTCCGCCAGCGTCACGGTCCGAGGCCGAGGATCGCCCACCAGGGAAATGGCGACGGGGCCGCCAGGCTCCGCCTGCGGCGGATAGATGGTGTAATGGTGTAGTGGAAGCCGCGCCGATCCACCGCCTGAACCACCCCGTCGGAGAGCGTCGCCACGATGCGCAGATGGCCGCCCAGGAGGGCGAGCGCCCCCGCCATGTCCGTGGCCGCCGCGGCCGTGGCGGCCAGACCCAGGACAGACGCGACCAAGGCGACGGCAAGCCAGGGGCGAGGGCGGGCGCGGCCGGTGGACGCGCGTTGGCGCACGGCCTCCCAGGAGAACGCCGGCACCTGTAGGGCGTCCAACTCCGCCGCCACGCCTGAACGGATCTCGTCATCCCCTGGGCATGGCTTCGTCACCTGTCCATCGCCCCCTTACGCGGTGGCGCCGATGGCCGGGTCCAGGCCGGTACGGGCGACGGCTCACCCAGCGCCCGGCGCAGCAGGCCGCGGGCCGTCGCCGAGCGGAAGCGCACGGTAGCGGCCGGCAGACCCAGCAGACGGCCGATTCTTGGGTTAGGAGCCGCCGATGATCAAAGTTCCTCGGTTGACAAGCGGCGAGTGACGAGCGATGCTATCGTTGGGGTGGTAGACCCCGGCATCGCCTTGCGACCCGCGGCCATCCTCGATGAGCATCGACCCGCGAGGATGCCTTTCCACCCGGACCTCCATTCGCGGTCAGATCGTGCGGCACCTGTTCCGTCCACAATGGAACCGAGCCGCCCCAGCTTCAAAGGTACTTTGATATTTTACGGCTCCTTAGAGAGGTCCCTGTAATAGTGCAACACGATCGGCAGCCGATAGCCGGGTGGCAAGCCGGCGATCGCCGCGCGCAGGGTGACCCGGTCGTCACTCGGGGACATCTGCACGGGCACGCGCAGGGCGGCGGTCTCCGCCGGGCGCTCCCGCCCACGGTCGCGCAGCTGCGCGCGCGCCTCGCGCGGGACGATATGCGGCAGAACCAGGCCGCAAACGCCTCCGGGCGGCGGAGGCCGGTGATCGCGCGCACCACACGGGCGCAAGCCTCCTACGCGGCGTCCTCGGCCAAGCGCTCGTCGCGGAGCACCGACCAGGCCAGGCGGTACCCGTCGGCCCAGACGCCCGCCAAGAGCGCCTCCAGGGCGATGGCGTCCCCGGACCGTGCCCGTGCGACCAGTGCGGGGTCCACGACCATCCGTGACGCGCGCCTTCCCCCCTTAGAGCACAGACGATCCCGCTTCCTAAAAAGAGGCGCCAAAGCGGGGATCCGTTGGGTCGGCCCGGTCGCACCGCAGCACCGCGTCGTCTTCCTCAACGCCCGCGCCGAACCGTTCTGGGGCCTGCGGCTGGCGGACGTCGCCGGGCGGCCGGCGCGCGAGGTGCTGGACATCCGCCCGCAGGGCGACCGTCCGCGGGATGAGTGGCTGACCGGCGTGGTCCGCCCGGCCCCCGACGGCGGTGCGGCTGCGTCGGCGCGCACGGTCCGCGGCGACCGGTCAGGCACACCTCATTTCAATGACCGCGATGTGGGATGCGCGCGGCGGACGCCGGTACGCCCTGATCCTCTTGAGCGCGCACGGGCTGCGCGCGGACGTCCCCCCGGCCCCCAGGGACCCCAGGACGGGGCTGCTCGACCTCCACGCGGGTGATGCCGCGTACAGGCGATGGAGCACTCGGGGCGGCACCGGGGGCCCCTTGGCCTCCTGCTTCACGGCGGAGTTCGACGGCTACTTCCGGCAACTTTACGCACGCGCGGTCGAGCAGGCCCGCGAGTTCGTCGCCTTTGTCGACCCCGCGCCGGGGTCGGCGGTCGTGGAGGTCGGCGCAGGCTCGGGACGGGGTAGCGCATCTCGCACTGGCCCCTCCGGGCACGGGCCGCAATCTCCCGTGCGCCCTAGGCGGCCACGCGCAGCGCCCACCTGCAGCCGCCACGCGTGGCCGCCCGCCCCTACGCCGGCTCCACCGCCCAGAGGCGCGCCAGCTCCACGAGGGTGTCTACGGCCTTCGCCATCCACTGGACGGAGATCCACTCCGTGCGGCTGTGGAAGTCCATGCCCCCGGTAAAGAGGTTAGGCGTGGGCAGGCCCTTCTCACTGAGCCGGGCGCCGTCGGTACCGCCCCGGATGGGCGCCACGTGCGGCGACACGCCGGCGGATCGCATCGCCCGCTCCGCAAGCGCCACGACGCCCGGCCGGCGTGCGACCGCCTCCCGCATGTTGCGATAGCCACCGATGCGCTCGACGGCCAGGGTGGACCCTGGTGCGGCGGCCTGCAGGGCCGCGCAGGCGGCGCGCAGCCACCGTTCCCTCTCCGCCAGCCCTTCGGCGTCGAAGTCGCGCAGCAGCACGGTGAGCTCGACCCGCTCCACGTTGCCCGCCACGGCGTCGAAGTGGACGAAGCCGTCGCGCCCACCGGTCGTCTCTGGGCGCGCTACGGCCGGGACCATCGCGAGCAACTGGCCGGCGAGGTGCAGCGCGTTGACCATCTGGCCGCGGGCCGTCCCGGTGTGGGAACTGCGGCCGACCACCGTGACTCGGTAGTTGCCAGCGTCAAAGTTTTCGAACGAGATTTCGCCCAGCGCGCCGCCGTCCACCGTGTAGGCGACATCCGCGCCGAAGCCGTCGACGTCGAGGAACTCGATCCCCCGCCCGGTCTCCTCGTCGGTGGTAAAGGCCAGGCGCAGGCGGGCGCGCGGCGTCTCGGGGTGGCACAACAGGTGCGCGACCGCCGCCATGATCTCCGCCACCCCCGCCTTGTTGTCCGCGCCGAGCAGCGTGCTGCCGTCCGAGGTGACGAGGTCGTGCCCCACCACCTCGGACAACGCCGGGTGCGCGCGCGGCTCCAGCACGGCGCCCGCTGGCAGGTGCAGCGCGCCACCTGCGTAACCCCGGTGGACGATCGGGCGCACCCCGTTACCGCTCACCGCCGGGGAGGTGTCCACGTGCGCCAGGAGGCCGACCGTCACCCCGCCGACGGGGTCGGGGTGGCCGCGCGCCGGCAGCGTGGCGGTCACGATGCCATGCGCGTCGACCGCGACATCCACCAGGCCCATGGCCCGCGCCTCGGCCGCGAGCAGGCGCGACAGGTCCCATTGGCCGGGCGTGGTCGGTACGGCCTGGCCCGCCGGATCGGAGCGGGTGTCGATCCGCACGTAGCGCAGGAACTTGGCGAGGACGCCCTCGGCGAGCAGTTCCTCGGCGGGCGGCACATCGGCTAGCGGTTCACTGCTCACGCGCACACCTCCGTGGTCGTCGGCGGGGGCCGGGCGGCAGCGCGGACGCGCGGCGCACCCGCGACTCCCCCGGGGTCTTTGGTCCTGGACGTGCGGATCCTGCCTGAGCCGCCGGCAGCGGGCGCGGGCCAGGATCACGGCGACGGGCTCCTTTGGGCCTCCCCGCATAATCCTACCCTCCGCACTGCGTGATTCTAGGATGCGCCGCTGCCGTCTTGGCGTCCTTGACATCCGTTCACCATGCCAAAACCGCCTCTTGCCGTGGTCGTGTCCAGTTGTTCACAGCCCTTTTCGTTACCAGCCGTTTCCAGTGTAGAGGACAGCAATAAGGACGGCGCTGCTACCGCCGCCGGCCGGACAAGAGGCGGCGTGGCGCCGCGGCCCGGCGCTGCTCCCCCCGCTCCCTGCCCGAGCACCCCAGCCGGGGGTGGCGCCCTCCCACACCGACCACGGTTGAGCCGGCGGTACCTCAGCCGGCGCCTGGCCGGCAAGGTGGCACCCCAGTGGCCGGCACGGCCCCCCCCCCGGACAACGGGGCCGCGCCCTTCTAACCTGATTTTCGCAAAGGGGTTGCCCGGCGCCTTCGCGCCCAGGCGCCGGCCCCTCGCCACGACCTCACAGAGTCCTTCTGCGACAGCGGCGCCCGCCTGACACTGCGAGATTCAGGTTCTAAAGCGCCTGCGGCGGAGTCCCCGTGCCTTTGCGGCACCAGACCGGTCCATCCTTGCGGCCGGTGTGCCGCCGGGACGATCGCCCCCTCCGCGCGGCCGGTTTCGGGCCACCGCGCTGGCCATCCCACACGCCCGTCCCCCTCGCGACGCTGCCCTCGGACGGCGGCCAGCAGGGCGGCCGAGCGGCCGCCCCGAAGAGACGGCGCGAAGAGGTTTCCCAATCGATCGCCCCCACGGAGGTGCCCGCGCGTGCCGCTCCCCTTCGACTCCGCCGCCGCGGCCCGTTACGAGACCGAGGCGGCTGCGCTTGGCGTGCCCGGCCCGCTCGCCGCCCTGGTCTATCGCTCGCGCCTGCTCGGCGCGGATCGCAGCGTCTGCAACTGGGGAGGCGGCAACACCTCCGCCAAGGGCGTGGCGAGGGACTTCCGCGACCGGGAGGCCCGCGTGCTCTGGGTGAAGGGCAGTGGCTCGGACCTCCAGGGCTGCGAGCCCCGTCACTTCTCTGCGCTGTTGCTGGAACCCATCACCGACCTCCTGGCGCGTGCATCCATGGACGACCAGGACATGGTCGACTACCTGGCGCACGCGGGGCTGCACCCCGTCGGCCCGCGGCCGTCCATCGAGACGCTGCTGCACGGGTTCCTCCCCCACGCCCACGTTGACCACACGCACCCCGATGCCATCGTCGCGCTGTGCACGGCGGAGGAGGGGGAGGCCTGGGCGCGCGCGATCTACGGCGAGCGCGCCATCTGGATCCCCTACCGCCGTCCCGGCTTCGCCCTGGCGCGCCAGTGCGCGCGCGCGATGGCTGAGCACCCGGGCGCCGAGCTGATCTTGCTCGCCAAGCACGGCCTGATCACCTGGGGCGACACCTCCGAGGCCTGCTATGCGAGCACCCTGCGCGCCATCGGCGAGGCCGAGGCGTTCCTGCGCGACCGGCGGCCGGTCCGGGCCGCGCCACCTGTCGCGGCCGCTCCCGCGCCGGCGTCCACCGGGGAGCGCCAGACCATCCTCAGCGACGTGTTACCCTGGCTGCGCGGGCGCCTGGCGGCCGCCCCACAGCCCTCGGGGCCGGAGGCCGCGTGGCGTACGCGCCGAGTCGTGCTCAGTGTGGACGACAGCCCCACCACGCTGGCCTTCCTGGCCGATCCCGCTCGGCTCGCCATGGCCGCCGCGGGGGCCGCTTGCCCCGACCACCTCGTGCACACCGGCCGCCTGCCCCTGATCCTGCCGGCCGAGGCGGCGACGGCTGGCGCCGAGGGCGTGCGGGCGGCGTTCGACGCGGCCCTGCCGGGCTTCGCCGCGCGCATGCGGGCGGAGTATGAGGAGTGTTCGGCCGCGTCCGGCAACACCATCCCGGCAGACCCGCCGGCGCCCCGGGTGACCATGATCCCCGGGGTGGGCATCGTCACTTGGGGCAGTAGCAAACGCATGGCGGACGTCAGCCGGGACTTGGCGCAGCGCGCGCTCGCGGTCGTCGACCTCCTGGCGGGTGCCGGGGCGACCTACCGGCCGCTCGGGGCGCGCGACGCCTTCGACGTGCAGTACTGGCCGCTCGAACGCTACAAGCTCACGCTGCAGCCGCCCGAGCGCGAATTCTCGCGCCAGGTGGCCTTCATCACCGGCGGGGCCGGCGCCATCGGCCGCGCCACCGCGGAGGCCCTGGTCGCCCAAGGCGCCCACGCCGTGCTGGCGGACATCGACGCCGCTGGCGCGGCGGCCGCCGCCGAGGAACTCTGCCGCCGGTACGGCGCCGGGAGCGCCATCGGCGTCGCCATGGACGTGACGGACGAGGGCCGCGTCGCGCAGGCCTTCGCCGAGGCGGTGCGCGCCTACGGCGGCGTCGACGTCGTGGTGGCCAACGCGGGCATCGCCTCCTCGGCGCGTATCGAGGAGACCACGCTCGGCGAGTGGCGGCGCAACATCGAGATCCTGGGCACCGGCTACTTCCTCACCCTGCGCGAGGGCGCGCGGCTGCTCCGGACCCAGGGTGGCGGCGGTTGCATGATCTGCGTGGCCAGCAAGAACGCGGTGGCGGCCGGCCGCAACATCGCGGCCTACGGCGCGGCCAAGGCCGCCGAGCTGCACCTGGCACGCTGCCTCGCCGAGGAGCTCGGGCCGGACGGGATCCGCGTCAACGTGGTGAATCCGGACGCCGTGCTCAGCGGCTCGCGCATCTGGTCCTCGGAGTGGCGCGAGGCGCGCGCCAAGAACTACGGCATCGCGCCCGAGGAACTGGCCGCACACTACCGCCAGCGGACCATCCTCGGCGTGAACATCGAGCCGGCCGACGTGGCCCAGGCGGTGGCGTTCCTCGCCTCGTCGCGCGCGGCCAAGACGACTGGCGCCATGCTCCCGGTCGACGGCGGCGTCACACCGGCCTTCCCTCGGTGAGGGGGTGAGGGGGCGAGGAGACCGGGCCGGGGAGGCAAGGCGAACCGGGAACTGGGCTGACCCGGCCCGCCAGCGGCCACATGATCCGTACGGGGCAGGCGCTGCGCGGTCACTACCGGGGAGCCGTCAGTCAAGGGTTGGGGCCGTTCCACAACCTGGACGGCCCCAACCCGAGCGGCCGGTTGAGTTCGGCGAAGAACGGCAGAACGGCGCACACCACCGGCACCCAGCCCCCCCTGGCCAGCACCTTCCGGTACTAGCCGCCAGCGCGTCGGGCAGCGAGGGCGGCTGTCGTCCACTGGACCTCGGCCCCCCGCCGTTTCGCTGAGCCCCGTCGCCGGGCTGGCAGCCGCACCCATCATGCGCCCCTCCCGAACAGGAGGATCCGCCCGCGTGTCGAATCATTGCGACCGTGTTCGTGCGGGTGGTGCCCGTGCCGCTGGACGGGCGACGTATTGTCGCGCCCGCCCACGGCGGCAGAGCCCTTCCCGCGTCGGCGGCGAAAGAGACGGCGGGTGATGTTGTGGGCGGTTGGCGGGGGGAGCGTGCGGCGGACGCTGCACCAGCAGACTCTCTGGGCGGGCCGGGATGGTCACGCCGCGCAGCCTTGGTCCGAGGGGCTGGTCTGGCAGGACTTGTGGCCATCGCGGGCGGCGCGGCGGCCTGTGGACAGGTGGCGTCCGGCGGCACGGCCAGCCGCGGCGCGCCGGGGGGGGCTTCCTCGGCCAACACCGCCCGCCCCGCGCCAAACGGCAGCGCGAGCGGGTCCCTGACCATCTCATACGGCGGCACGAACGCCGGAGCGCTACCCCTCTGGCTCGCCGAGCAACTGGGCTACTTCCACGGAGAGGGCCTGCGTGTCACCTTGGTCGACGCTCCATGGAACACCCATCCACTTACCCGACTCGACGCCGGGACCGTGCACTTCGTCACCATCTCGATGGACCTGCTGGAGTGGGACACAAGTTGCTGCACTGCCGTGGGTAAGCACGCCAACGCGGTGTACCTCGCCGCCGCGTACGCCGTTCCCGTCTTCTCCGTGCTCTCGGCGAACGCCATCCCATCCATGGCGGCCCTGCGGGGCAAGAAGATCGGCGTGCCCGGCGAACTCGCCTCCGCGGCGCACTACGCCCTGCAGACCGCGCTCGCAGCCCACGGACTGTCGCTGGCGGACGTGACTCCGGTCAACGGCAGCGACGCGAAGACGTACTTCCAGGACCTGCAGCAGGGCACTCTCCAAGCCGCCGTGCTGCCGCCCCCCATGTCCATCCGGTCGGCGCAGAAGG
>JAJZZC010000149.1 GCA_021797775.1 Bacillota bacterium | reverse complement strand
GGAAAGGGGGTGGAACCTCTGGTGGGTGGGGCGTGGCCGGCCGGGGCGGCGGTCGGCGGCGGTTCCCGCGCCACCAGGGAAGCCATGCGGGTCGTGGCGGGCAGCCGGTTCCGCGTCGCCGTGGTCGAAGACGATCCGGCCATTGCCGAGGTGGTGACCATGCACCTGCGGCGGTCGGGCTTTCAGGCACATGCCTACCCGGATGGTGCCGCTCTGCTGGCCGACGAGGCGTATCTCCCACACCTGGTGGTGCTGGATCTGATGCTGCCTGGCGGCCTGAGCGGTTATGATGTGCTCGCCCGCCTGCGCCAGGCGAGGGACGTTCCTGTCCTCGTGCTCACCGCGCGTGGTGAGGTGCAGGAGCGGGTGCGCGGGCTGCGGCTCGGGGCCGACGACTACGTCATCAAGCCGTTTGATCCAGAAGAACTCCTGGAGCGGGTGCGGACGCTGTTGCGGCGCGCCGGCCACCTCGTGGACGGTCTGGTCTGCGTCGATGGGCTCTGCGTGGACCTGGTGGCGTACACCGTCCGGGTGGACGCCCAAGAGGTGCCGATGAGCCGGCGCGAGGTGGATCTGTTGTACATGCTGGTGCGCTCGCCCAACCGGGCCTACACACGGGCGCAGATCCTGGACCAGGTCTGGGGCAGCGACGCCGAGGTCGACGAACGGACGGTCGACGGGTGCGTCACGCGGATCCGCCGCAAGCTGCAGGATGGTTGGAGGAAACCATCCCCCACGCCGTTCCAGATCGAGACCGTGTGGGGAGTGGGTTACAAGTTGGTGGTGCGGGCGGTGCCCGCATGATCCTGCGCCGCCTCCGCGCCCGTGCCCAACGGCCGGTCAGCCTGCGCGGGTATCTGGTGACGGGATCGGCGGCCGTCGTGGTGGCGACGTTCACAGCGCTCGTCCTGCTACTCTGGGCATTCTTCATCCGCCACTTCCAGGTGGGCCGTGTGAATGCGTTGCTGCCGCGCGCCGCCGCCGTGGCGCACCTCTTGGTGCGCCACGCCCATGCGGCCCTGCTGCGCGTGGGCAGCCTGGCGCGCGCGGGCGGGGGCGACGTCTGGCTCGTCGGCCGCCACGGGGGGGTCTTGCGCCGCTACCCCCGTACCCGTGCATTGGCTGCCCTGAGCCAGTGGGTCACGGCCGCGCAGATGCGCCAGGTGCTGGCTGGCCACGCGCTGGCCTTTGTCGCGCCTGCCCGCGGCCTGCGGGGCTCCATGGCGGTGGTGGGGGATCCCGTTCGGTCCCCTACCGCCGTGCTGGGGACGCGCGCGGTCTTCTGGCTCGCGCCGGTGGGCGGCGCCGCCGTGCTGCGCGCCGTGGGCTCCCGCGTGGCCCTGGTCGCGGCCGTGGGCCTGGGCGTCGCGGTCACGCTCTTCGCCTGGCTCGCGGAGCGGGTGGCGCGCCCGGTGCGCCATTTGGAGGCCGCGGCGCGCCGCATTGCGGGGGGCGCCTTTGACGTCGCGGTGGCTATCACCGGTCCGGCCGAGGTGCGCTCGCTCGCCGCCAGCCTGTCCGAGATGGAGCTGCAGTTGGGCGAAGTCGACCGGCAGCGGCGCGAGTTCCTGGCGGATGTTTCCCACGAACTGCGTTCCCCCCTGACCGCCCTGCGCGGCGCCCTCGAAGGCATGCGCGGCGGTACGCTCGCCCGGGCGGAGCGCGACCGCTACCTCGGGCTGGCGCTCGCCGAGACCGCCCGTCTCACGCGTTTGGTAGACGACCTGCTGGTGATGGCGCGGATCGACTCCGGGCGCATCCCCCTCCACCGCGCCCCGGTGGACATCTGGGAAGCCCTGCTGCGCGTCGCGCTCTCCCTGGAGCCGATGGCCGCCCTCCGGCAGGTGCGGTTCCGTTTTGGCGCGCCGCCGGAGGCGGCGCGGGTGGACGCCGACCCCGACCGCCTGAGCCAGGTGCTCTGGAACCTGCTGTACAACGCGGCGCGCCACGCGCCCCCCGATGCGGAGGCCTACGTATGCGTGGCGGTCGATCCCCAGGCGGTTTCCGTCACCATCGCCAATCCCGGGCCACCGATCTCGGGGGACGTGCTGGCACGGCTGTTCGACCGCTTCGAGCAGGGGGGGGGGGAGGCCGAAGGGAGTTCCGGGCTCGGGCTGGCCATCGCCCGGGCGTTGGCCGAGGCGCACGGGGGCACGCTCGCCGCCGCTTCACCCCCCGAGGGTGGCCTGCGTGTTACCCTGCGCTGGCCACGATCGTCCCAGGGGGCGGGCGTTTCCCCGGCGGGCCCCTCTTGACCGGGTCTTGCGAGAGTCCGGCGCGCCAGCAGGCCCCTTGTCGCCCTCCGGCGCGCGTGCTAGACTCTCGCCGATATGCTTCACCTGGTGAAGTATATCGGCCCGCGTGGCTGTGCGGAAGCCGTGAGAGGGAGAGGGTTGTCGAGCGGTGGGACGCACCCGCTGGGTGGTCGCGGTGCTGGGATCCGCCGCGTTCATGGTGCTGGGATCCGCCGCCTTCCTGGCGTCGCGTTCCGTCCCGGAGGCGCGGACCACGGGGGGCCGGCGGCCCCTCCCCGTGGTGCGGGTCGCCCTCGTGCGCCGGGGTCTCAGCGCGGCACGGGTTTCTCTCGTCGGCGCCGTCCAGGCGAGCAGGCAAGTGGATGTGGCGGCCCAGGAATCTGGCGAGGTACAGGTCGTCCTCGCCCACGCGGGGCAGACCGTGGCGGCTGGGCAAACGCTGGCGCTGCTCGACCCGCGTGCCGCCGATGCCGCGTGGCAGGCCGCCGTCGCCGGACTCGCCCTGGCCCGGGCAAGACTGGCGCAACTGCTGGCCGGGCCCACACCCGGCAGCGTCCCTGCGGCAAGAGCGGCATGGGACGCCGCCCAGGTGCACTACCGCCAGTTGTTGGCGGGGCCGACGCCTGCCGCCCTCGCGCAGGCGGTGAGTGCGGTGGCGGCGGCGCGCAAGGCGGAGGCCCAGGCACAAGCGGCCTTAGCGACCGCCGCGTCGGCGCGGGGACCGTCCGGTGCGGCCGTGCGTGCCGCGCGCGAGGACGTGGCCCGCACGGACTTCGCCGGTACGTTGGGACAAGCGGCCTTGACCCCGGCGGCCGCGGCGGCTGCCGCCGCCCAGAGCGCCGCGGCCAGGTCCGCACTGGCCAGTGCCGAGGCGGCCCAGGCCCAGGCGGAGGAACAGGCGACCAGCGCCCTGGTACAGGCCGAGAACGCCGTCACCGCGGCGCAGGCAGCCTTGGCGGTCCTGCGGGCGCCGCCCACGCCACTGCAAGTGCAGGCGGCGCGTGACGCGGTAGCGCAGGCGCGGGCGCAGCTTGACGAGGCACAGGCCACCGTTGCCCCACAGGCGGTTGTGGCGGCGCGCGCCGCCGTAGCCCAGGCGGCCGCGCAGGCCCAGGCGGCCCGCTTGCAGGTGGCGGCCACCCGGGTGACGGCGCCTTTTGGCGGAACCCTGACGGCCCGCTTCGTGGCGCAAGGGGCGAACGTCACACCCGCCACGCCCATGTTTACGCTCGTCAGCCCCAGCGTGGATGTCCTGGCTTCGGTCCCCGCTGCCGCCGCCAGCGCCATCCGCCCCGGTGAGGTCGCCGTTCTGCACCCGCTGAGCGGTGCGGGCAGCTACACGGCCTACGTCCGCCAGGTCCTGCCGAGCGTGGACCCGACCACCCAGACCCGGCAGTTGGAACTTGTGCCGACTGCCGCGGGGCAGTCAGCCCTCGCTCCTGGTGAAGCGGTGAGCGCCGAGATCACCACGGCCGTGATCCGCTCGGTCCCCCTGGTGCCTGCGGCCGCTGTGCAAGAAGGCGCTGGTCCTCCTCAGGTCTTCGTGTTGCGTGGCGACCGGGTGTTTCCCGCAACGGTACGACTGGGGCCGGAGAGCGGTGCGGATGTGTTCGTCTTAGGGGGATTGTCCACCGGGCAGCGCGTGGTGGTGGCGGGCCAGGCGTACTTGGCCGCCGGCGACCGCGTGCAGGTGGGTGTGCCCACGCTCCCCGGCGTGGCGCGTTAGCACTGTAGTCAGGGTTGGGCGTTCATCTACGACCTGCGGTGGGGCTCGCAGACGACCGCATCCCACCTGTGGGGGCATCGTTGCCCACATCTCGCCCCCCCGAGTGCTGTGGGGGCGTTAGGACCCCACAAAATGCGTGTCTCAGCCGCCCTAGACACCAGATATAGTGGATCCGGGACTTGTGGGTAACGGCAAGACCTGTGGGGGCATCGCGACCGAAGCCTGATTGCAGTGTTAGGAGCCGCGCAATAGCAAAGGGCGCTTCCCACGGCATCTTCTCACAGGTCATCAGCGCCCGTTCCCAGCGGCCCATCCCGGGAAGTCGCTTGGCCGTCTCGCCCACCAGAGCGATGTCCAGGGCGGTGAGCTCGGTCACCGATCAAAAGGATCTGTTCTGACCGGGTTTCTGTTCAGATCAGCGCACCCCGCATCCCGCACAGCGGAGCCGGAGGTCCGCGGCGTGCTGGCCGGCCCCGGGGGGTAGCGCGTGCAGCCCCGCGCGCTCGCGCCGCCCGCTTGGCGCTGCCGCGGGCGAGACCGAGCCGGCCCGTGATGATGGGGGATGTGTGGGTGAACCTGACAGCCACCGCGATCCGGCGACCGCTGACCGTCTGCATGGTGGTCCTCGCCGCCGTGATGATGGGGGGGATCGCCTATACGCGGCTGCCTGTGCGCCGCTTGCCGCACGTCAGCGTGCCGTTTGTCCAGGTGGTGGTCGCTTACCCGGGTGCATCGCCGCAGGACGTGCGTTCCCTGGTGACGGACCCGTTGGCCGTCGCATTGCAGGGTGTGCCGGGCATCCAGACAGCGACGGAGATCTCGGCTGAGGGGGTCAGCCGGATTGCGCTGGCCTTCGCCAGTTCCACGGACCTGACGGCGGACGCCAACGCCGTCGCCCAGGCCGTGGATCGGGTGGCTGGGACGCTGCCGCCAGGCGCGTCGTCGCCCTCCATCATCCAGGCGGATCCCAACGCGGTACCCATCATGGATGTCGCCCTCTCGGGGCCGCTCACCGCCGCCCAACTGTTTGACATCGCCACGCTCCAAGTGGTGCCGGCGGTCCAGGCCGTCCCGGGGGTCGGCTCGGTCACGGTGGTGGGTGGCGCGCAGCCGGCGGTGAATGTGCGGGTACGAGCCGCGGCCTTAGAGGCCTACGGGGTGTCGTTGCCGCAGGTGGAAGCGGCCATCGCCGCGGGAAATGCCTCGCTACCGGGCGGCACCGTAGTTCACGGTACCCAAGCCGTCGCCGTCCGTACGCGCGGCTACCTGCAGACACTCCAGGCCCTCTCGGCCCTGCCGGTGGCGGGCAGCGGGGCCAGTACGGTGCCGTTGGGTGACCTCGCCACCGTTCAAGCCGGCTTTGTCCCTCCAACGACAGTCGATCGGCTGAACGGGCGCCCGGCTGTCGCCGTGCAGGTGGTCGCGCAGTCTACGGCCAACGCCATCTCCGTCGATGCCGCCGTACGTGCGGCCCTTTCCGGTGTGGCGGAGCGTTTGCCCGCGACGGTTCGGCTGCAGATCGTGGGCGACACGACCGCGGCAACGCGGGAAGCCGATGCGGCCGTCGGCACCGATCTCGTACTGGCCGTGCTGCTGGCCGGGCTGGTCCTCATCGCCTTCCTCCACAACCTGCGCAGCACGGTCATCGTCATGCTGGCGATTCCCGTCTCGTTGATCACGACTTTCCTGGTAATGTTCTTCCTGCACTTCTCGCTGGACAACATCTCGTTGATGGCGTTGGCCCTGCTGATCGGTATCCTGGTGGACGACTCCATCGTCGTTCTGGAGAACATCACCCGTCACCGGCACGCAGGCAAGGGTCCAGAGCAGGCCGCCCTGGATGGGCGCCTGGAAATCGGCGCGGCCGCCCTCGCCATCACGCTCACGGATGTCGTGGTGTATGCACCGATGGCTTTCGTCACCGGAGTGGTGGGTGAGGTCTTTCATGAGTTTGGCCTGACGATCGTTGCCGCGACGCTCCTCTCCCTGCTGGTGTCCTTCACGTTCACACCGATGCTGGCCGCGCGCTGGCCGGTGCCGCTTCAGCCCGCTCCGGGTTCCGCCATGGCACGTTTCGGCCGTGCCTGGGACCGCTGGTTTGAGGCCCTGACCCGATGGTACCGCGGCGTGCTGCAGCGCGCGTTGCGCGCACGGCCGCTGGTTCTCTTGTCAGGCCTCGCCGCGCTGGTGGCGAGCATCGCGTTGGTGACGACGGGTGCGGTTCCGACGGGCCTCGTGCCGACGGGGGACCCCGGTGTCTTCGACGTCACGCTGACCATGCCGCCCGGCACATCGTTGCCGGCGACCGCCGCCGCGGTCGGAGTGGTAGCCGGTCGCGTGCGCCGGCTCCCCGGGGTGACCGCCGTCTTCACCGTCACCGGAGCGGGGAACCTCGCGGCCGCGAACACAGCCCAAATGACGGTGGACCTCTTGCCAAAGGCGCGGCGGCGCGTTCCACTGACCCGCACCGTCGCGGCGGCGGCGGCGGACGCCCGCGGCATCTCCGGGATGCGGGTGACGACCGCGATCCCCAACGCCTTCTTCGGCGGGGGGGTTCGACCTGTGACGACGGTGATACAAGGGCCCGCGCTCCCCGAACTGACCGCTCTCGCGTCCCGGCTCGTCGCCATGGAGCGCGGGTCACCCCTCTTGACGCAGGTCCAGTCCAGCGCTGTTCCCGCCGCCCCGCAGTGGGCTGTTGATGTCAACCGGGCCAGTGCGGCGTATCTGGGGGTTTCCGCCCAGGAAATCGGCCAGACCGTCGCCGCCGCCATTGGTGGCGTCGTGGTCAGCGAGTATCGGGCCGCCAGCCTGCCCGCTCAGGAGCCCATCGTTCTCGATGTGGCGGGAGCGAACGCCCTGACCCCCGCGGGTATCGGCGCCCTGCCGGTGGCTGTCGATGGTGGACAGTCCGTTTCCCTCTCGCAGGTGGCCACGGTCCATCCTGGCCTGGGACCAGAGGAGATCGACGAGCAGAACGGCATGCTGGACGTGCAGGTGTCGGCGGGGCTGAGCCCGGGCGTGAAGTTAGGCACCGCGGCCCGGGCCGTGTCCGCCATGATACGCCGCATGGGCTTGCCGCCAGGGTACGTGGCCGTGCGCGGGGGCCAGTTGGCGGAGCAACGGCAGGTGTTCTTGCCCCTCGTCGGCGCATTTGCTTTGTCGGTGGTGCTTATCTACATGTTGATGACCGCCCTGTACGAATCCATGCTATTACCGCTGGCGGTCCTCTTCTCCCTGCCGCTGGCCACGGTCGGCGCGCTCCTGGGGCTCTGGTTGGCCGGCCAGAGCCTGGACATGTACGCGCTCATCGCCGCCATTATGCTCATGGGCCTGGTGGCAAAGAACGCCATCCTGCTCATCGACTATACCAACACGCTGCGCGCTCGTGGGGTTGCCGTGGTCGACGCCCTGCTGGCCGCCGGCACGACCAGGCTGCGTCCCGTGCTTATGACGACGGCGACGATGGTCTTGGCGATGCTGCCGTTGTTGCTCAATGGCGGCGCCGGTTCATCCACCCGCCGGCCCACTGCGGTGGTGCTCATCGGCGGGCTGACCACATCCACCGCTTTGACCCTGCTGGTCGTGCCTGTTCTCTATAGCTACCTGGTCGGGGCATCCGGCCGCTCCCGGGGCCGAGAGTCGGCCGTCGGTGCACCGGGCGTGACCGAGACCGGCTGATCCGGCCCCTGTGCCGCCGTTCGGCGGCCCGCGGGTAGCTGCTCGCCGAGGGCCGTCACCACGTGCTCCAAGATGTCGGCCAAGGCTCCCACCTCCGCGGGCGGTAGCTGTCCCAATATGTGCTGCAGCGTGGAACGCCACCAAGCGTTCATGGCGCGCAGCGCGCCGCGTCCGGCCGGAGTGATCTCGATCACCGTCCGCCGCCGGTCTTCCCGGTCCGCCGTGCTGAGGACCAGGCCCGCGGCGTGCAAGCGGCGGATCATCGCGGTGATGCCCGGCGGAGTTACGCGTAAACGGCGCGCGAGTTCACCGGCTGAGAGCGGGCCTGACGACTGCAGCAGCCACAGGCTGAAGGCGCTGGACCCGTCCAGGTCCAGCCCCCCGGGGGCCTGGCCGCGCGCTTCGGTGTGCAGGTACCGCAGCACGACGGGGAGGGTGCGCGCAACCCGCACGATATCAGCACCCGGCGCGGCCACCGGCTCGCGACGCAGAGGGCCGTGAGCGTCCACAGGCATGGTATTCAGGATACGGAGTGCCGAACCAGACGGCAAGCGAGACCGAGAACGGCGGAAGGCCGCGGGACACGCCGCCGGTGGCGTGAAGGGTCGCAGTCTGCCCACCGGCTGCCGGAGCGCCTTGGAGGCACCGCTGGGTGGGCGGGTTGGCGAGGCTGCGGTGCCGTCGCCGTCATGCCGGTGCCGAAGGAGAGGCGTCGCGCGGATGCGTCCACCCCGGCCAGCTTCATGCTGGGGCGGTAGGTGATACCGCACCGCTGGACAAACTCGATCACGCCCCGCGAGACATCCGGGCCCGCCGCACCCATGGGCGCGGGCTCGGCCGCGTATATGGGTGTGGCGCGGTCGCGGACACGCCGGTGCCGCGGCATGCTCTCCAGCAGCATGGCGGCCTCATACGGTGCGGCCGGGCACTTGAAGGGGAACATCCGCCACGACCACGGCCACGCGACCGGCGTCGAGGCGGGAACCCTGGTCATGGACCGCGCCGGCTCCCTCGACGGTGTACGAAGTTGCCTCCGGCCTTCCGCGGCCAACCGGCGGCCGTCAGTCACCATCAGCAGGGGGAAGTCTCAGCCCCGTCCTCGGGGAGGTGAGGCCAGTGAGAACATGGTCACCCCTCCCTGTGGTGCGGCGACCGGCACGAAGAGTTGGTCGCCCGCCAGAGTCAGACCCGCTTCAGCGCGCCAGATCTGGCCGTGGTAGTTGTTCCACCACAGTGCCTGCCCCGTCCGGACGTTCAGTGCGTACACCTCGCCGTTGCTGGACGCCACGAAGACCATGCCGTCGCCGACCACGGGAGCGTCGGGCACTGCTGAAGGCATGGGGAACGACCATACGATTCGGCCCGTCCGGGCAGACAATGCGACCAATCTACCGGTTGCGGGCGGTTGGTAATCGAACGGAAAGCCCTGGTTGTACAGAACCGCGAGCGGAATGTCGAAGGTGGGTACGAAGAGGAGGCCGTATCCGGCCGCCGCGGGGGCCATGATCAGTGTCTGGCTGCCCACAGGCGTGAGGTTCGTCGCCCACACCGGACGGCCGGTTGTCGCGTTGACGGCGTAAAACGTCCCGTTCTTCTTCCCGTCGCCGACCATGGCGACATGCCAGGGGCCGTACCAGAAGGTGGGGCCAGCCAGGAAGTCGAAATCGCCGAAGTGCCTGTGTGTGGGCTGGTAGTACCAGGCGACACGCCCCGAGCCCATGGACAGGCCGACGATGGTTTCGGCATACAGGTCCCTGCCCGGTACCCGCCCGTGACTCCAAAGAGGGTTGCTGGTGCCGAGGAACAGGAGCCCTCGCTGCGGCCATAGGACGGGGGTGCCGTAAGACCCGGCGTCCCAGCCGCCTCGTGGGTAGAGGTACCGCCGCCACAGCAGCCTGCCGTCGCGCGCGCTGACCGCAACCTCCCCCCCCAGTTCACCAGGTATGTCGGTCATAGCGCTGAGACCCATATAGAGGACGCCTCGGTACGGCATCACGCTGGACTCGATCGCGTCGGGCACGCCGCGCGGGAACACCGTTTGCGGGCTGCGCCAGATCACCTTGCCGGTGTGCGGCGCCAGGGCCCACACGCGGCCGGTGGTGGTGGCGACATAGAGCCGTCCGTCATAGAGTGCCGGGGCGTTGTTGACCATGGCGTGGTGGGCTCCGGCCACGTCCGCGGTCCAGAGCACGTGACCGGATAAGCGGTTCACCGCCTCGACTGTGCCCTCCCATGTCCCGAAGTACAGGGTGTGGGCGGACACGACGGGGTTACCGGAAACCGATGAGGATCCCCAGGGATGAGGAAGGCACGGAGAGCACGGAGGGACATCGACGGTCCAGCGCTCCTGCAGGTGACGCACGTTGGCGGGGGTCAGAACCGTATCGGCCTGATTGTTGAAGTCCCCCCCGTAGCCGTGCCCGAAGTTCGTCCATACCCCGGGTCCCTGTTGTGGGGGGATCGCAAATGCGTGTGCCCCGTGCCACCATACGCCACCCGCTGTGGCGAGGGCGGCCAAGGTCAGGAAGGCCGCGGCCAGCCGTCGCGGGCGGCCGCGACCCGCCGCTGTGACGGGCGGGCGACGCCCGTGCCGGCCGATCCTCTGGGACAACGTACCTTCTGGCCCCACGGCGTATCTTCTCCTTCGCGCCACCCCTGGCCTTTGTGGGGTGACATGGGCTGTCGTGGCACGGGCACAGCCAGGGGGCGCCCGGCGACAGGGCCCTCTACGGCCACCTGGGACCGAGTGCGTCCCTCTGCTCGCCACCATGGGCCAAGTCCGAGCGAGCCGTCCATCCCCCGCGGCCGTAAGTGAAGGCCACCATCCGCGACGTTGGCAGGCCTGCCTGATCAAGCGGTGCCCTTCACGGGGCCGCATCAGGTCCAGGGATGCCAGGCCGCGGCACGCAGGCGGCCGACGGGGCTGCAGGGAGGGATGCGCTCGGCGCGGTAGATGAGCGTTACGCCTTGGGCGCGGGTGAGAATCCCGTGCGGATCCAACGCCAAGCCGGGGTGACCCGTGGGTGCCGCCATGGGAATGCCGACCAATAGCGGCGGTTGGAGCAGCGTGGCGATGGCCAGGATGTGAGCCGCACGCGGACCTACACGGTTGACGTCTGCGAACCGAGTCAGCACCCGCCCCGATGGCGCGGGAAGCCGGAGAGTCTGGCAACCGAGGGCTATCACCAGCGAATCCACAGCCTGGACGCGCGTGACGAAGTCACTGGCCAGGCATCCGGCGTGAACCGGAGATAGCGCCGAGAAGTCGCGCAACAGGCTGGCCGTTTGGCGGAGCACGGGTAGGGCCGCGGGATCGCCGCGTGCCAGGCAGGGCAATCGCGGCGCGGTGGCGGGCAGGCCACCGCCCGCGGAAGGGAAAGCGCGCGCCAGCCAGTGCGCCCAGTCGGCCACGTTAAGCCGGAGTTGCGGGAGCAGCCACGGCGGATCCGGGTTGCCCCGCCGGACGGTGTGGACGATGCCCTGATCTAGTACTTGGCACGCCGCACGGTGGTACCAGTCCCCTGGACGGAGGTCGCGCACGCCGTGACCGGCTGGGCATGGCGCCGCCACAGACGGGGAAATCGGGTGCCGCGAGGCAACCGCACGCGCCGTTGACGAGGCCCCCTCCCCTAGGGCCACTGACGGAACCGACATGACCCCGAAGGCACAAAGGATCGCCAGGGTCCCCACCCACGGCAACCGACCCCAAGCGTACCGGATGACCCGACGCAGTCGTGGCCAGCGGCCTACCCCGCTCGCCGCGCCGCCCGTCCCGGCAGTTGCTGGCGTCACCGACCCGCCTCCCACGCCGCCGACCAGCTCGCCACGACCATTCCCTGGCAACCGCCGCAAGTATGGCCGACCACTTCGTGACCCGTGTGTGGGCCCTCGGCAATATAGCACAGCGGCAGCGCTGTCCAGCATCGTTCTTGCGTCGAGTGGGGGCCAAGGCGCGGCCCGGCTAGGGAGAACGAAGCGGTCGCGTCGTCGGCCGCCCAGGCCCGCGTATGCGCTGCAGTACCGAATTCCACCATGGCGAGACGGCGCCTGACGCCAGGCGGATGCTGCTGACCCGAGGTACAGGCGGCGCGGTGGCGGTCGCTGCCGGTTGGCCAGAGGCCGGTATCGCGGGCAGCGGCAAGGCCGACAGCAGGGGACGTGCGCCAGCACCGCCGTCAATTCGGCACCCTGCAGGTGGTCCACCAATCCACGCGAGAGCACCACGGTCGGCCGCAGAAACCCGCGTGTCAGCGCCCAGGGGTGGTCGTCTGCCGCGATGACCAGACGCCCGTTCAGTCCCAGCGGCATCGCCACCTCGGCGACCGCGGCGGGTACGGTTGCGGTCCGGAAGCGGAGTGCACCGGCCGCCGCCGTGCGCCACCATTGACCCTGAATCTCGCAGTGTCAGGCGAGCGCCGCTGTCGCAGAAGGACTCTGCCGTACGAGCGGGTGAGGTCGTGGCGAGGGGCCGGCGCCTGGGCGCGAAGGCGCCGGGCAACCCCTTTGCGAAAATCAGGTTGACGGCCCAGGACCAACCCGACGGCACAGGCGATCCCCATGCAGGCAGCGGTGGTCAGGCGCAGGCCCCAGCAGGCCACCGGCGCTTGCTGGGCCGTCGCCAGGGCGTGCAAGAGCCAGAAGCAGAGCGGGATGTGGCGCGCGGTCAGTCCCGCGGCGACACCCCCCGCCAGGGCGGTCACGCTGCCCACCGCCAGCCAGCGCCAGGCGGCATCGGCACCGCGGCGCGCCTCGCGGTAGGCTTCACTGCCGGCCATCGGCGCCGTCCCCCCCCGGCTCCGGCAAGTGGCGCAGCCGCTGCAGGCTGGCGGGATCCTCCTCGCGCAACACGTCGAGAAATTGCGTGACGGCCAGCGGACCGAAGTCGCGCACCAGACCCTGGGCCACCTCGCGTGTCACCTGGCCCACGAAGGCCTCCCGGCTGACCCGGGCCCGATAGCGGTACGAGCGGGCGTCATCCGCGCGGCTACGGTCGAGGCAGCCCTTGGCCACCAGGTTGTTCATCACCGTCATCACGGCAT
>JAJZZC010000148.1 GCA_021797775.1 Bacillota bacterium | reverse complement strand
CCAGGGCTTCGCAAGCCGGCAGGCCTGTCAAGTAGCGTGAGCAGCGTGCGTGGTGTTCGGTGTCAAGTCGCGTGGTCAGTAGCAGCTCGCCCGACTGGGCCGGAGCCAGAAGGCCCTGGGGAACCAGGGGCAAGGGGGGGCAAGGGGGCCGTGGCCTCGCCCAAAGAGGACGTTTGCACCAGCCACCCTGGCGGGCCGGCGCCCACGGTAGACCAGGCCACCGCGACCGTCGAGGCGTTCGGGTTCGCCCGGGTCCTGGGCGTGCGTGTCAGACCCGGTTCCTCGGCGACCGCTGGCGAGCAACACGCATCCACCGGGAAGATCGCGCCGACTCGCCGTCGGGTCGACGTGGCGCCCGGGCAGCATTCGGGCGACGGGCCTGGAGCGTCGGGACCGCGGCCTGGGGCGGGCGGACGGGCATGGAGGGGTAGCGTGGGCCGGCATCCGGGCGACGGGCCTAAAGCGCTGTCGGCCCCCCGTTGCGCGCCGAGGCGGCGATCGCGTCCAGCACCCGCTGCGCGGCGTGGCCGTCGGCGAAGGTGGCCGGCTGGTCGGCTGGGGGTGGGGACGGGTGCCCCAGGCAGGCGTCCACGAAGGCCGCCATCATCTTGAACAGGCAGTGGTTGGTCGCGGGCGCGGCCTCTTGGGGCAGCGGCAACGGCTCAGGCGCTGCGCCGTTCCGGCCGAGCATCAGGGTGTCGGTCTCGCCGCGGGAGTACGGCAGCCGCAGGTACCCGTCATCACCGAGGAACTCCAGGTGGTTGCGAAGCGGGGGCGGCGTGAGGCTGCTCACCCGCAGCGCGACCGTGGCGTCGCCTCCGGGCCCGGAGAGGTCGCACAGGGCCTCGGTTTCGTCGTCCGCGGTCACGGCGCGCAGCCGCCCCGGCCGTTCGCCGTCGGGCCGCTCGGGCCGCCCGATGCGCCAGCAGGCGCCGCGGACGGCCCGGAACTCGCCCCCGCTGACGAAGCGTGCCAGGTCGACCAGATGCGAGCCCATGTCCCCGAGGATCCCGTATCCGGAGAGGTCTGCATCGTTGCGCCAGCGCGCCGGCGCGTCCGGGCGCAGGCCCCCGCTCCATTCGGTGAGCGCCACGACGTGGCGCAGTTGGCCGAGGGCGCCACCTTGCAGCAGGCGCTGTGCCTCGTGGGCGGCGTAGAGAAAGCGAAAGGTGAACGCCACCTGATGGATCAGTTGCCTGCTCTCCGCCAGCGCAAGCAGTTCGGCGCTCTCCGCCTGGTGCAGCGTCAGCGGCTTTTCGCAAAAGACGTGTTTGCCGGCGGCGAGCGCCGCCCGGGCGACGGGGAAGTGCCAGCGATTGGGGGTGGAGATCGTGACGGCGTCGACCTTCGCGCGCGCGAGCAGTTCCTCGTAGTCGCCGTATGTCTCGGGCACCCCGAATCGCTCGGCCTGGGCCTGCCGACGCTCCGGCGAGCGCCCGCACAGGGCGACGACCCGGGCCTCGGGGTGGGCTTGCAGCCCTGGAATGTGGCAAGTCTCGGTCCAACCGCCGACCCCGATCACGCCGACGCGCAGCACGGGCTTCCCCTCCGGTCGTCCTCTGCCTGTTTTCGACCGACGCGGGTGGGTCACACCGCGTCGGGACGGGCGGCACTTCGACCTGCGGGCCGCGGACCCCCCCTTGTCGGCAGCGGGGAAGCCGACCACCGGCCACGGCGGGGGGCAGGGGGGTGGATCCAGGCGCCACGGGCTGGTGCCTTGTCTGGATGGTGCGCGGTCCGGATCGTCCGGTGTGCGGCGTGGCGCGCAGGATGGCCTGCAGCAGCCTCGCGTCCCGGGTCTGGGCTCTGTTCACCCAAGTGGTGGGCGGCATCGCCGACGCGATCTTCCAGGCGGAGTGCGATGCCACGTTCCAGGCGGGGGTGAAGGACCGTCACCGAGGTCGCGTGTTCATGTGGAAGTCGGGGGCGCAGTGTGTGGCGGGGGCTCTGGCCGCGGTGGCGACGGCCTTCGTGAGCCTCTGGTTCGGGATACCGGCCGGCTTTGAAGCTGACTTTCGCAAAGGGGCGGCCGGTCACCTTGGTGCCCAGGGGCCGGCCCCTCGCCACGCCCTCACCCGCTCGCGTCGCGGGGTCCTTCTGCGCAGCGGCGCCCGCCTGACACTGCGAGATCCAGGTTGAAACGGTGGGCCTTCTGGCAGCCATCCTGTCGGTGCCCGTGCTCGCTGGTCCACTCCGACTCTGCGGCCGTCCCCACGGCGACATCACTGGACCTCGACCGTGCTGAGGGTTGGCGATCGGGAGGCGTGCTGCGCCGACCGGGCCGACGGCCCTTGTCTCCCGGGCGAGGCGGGACCCGTGCGTTGGGTTGGGGTGAGGCGATCGCATCGGCGCACGCGGGTGGTCCAGGGAGCGCCTCAGCTGCCCTTGCGCCGCACCACGCGGCCCGGGAGCCGCCCGGTCGGGCGGCCACGCTCCACCACGACTTGCCCGTTGACCAGCACGCAGTCCACGCCGACGGGCTCCAGGTACGGCTGCTCCCAGGTGGAGCGGTCGGCGACGGTGTCGGGGGCGAAGACGACCACGTCGGCCGCGTAGCCCGGCGCCAGCAGGCCCCGCTCCGGGATGCGGAACCGGGCGGCGGGCGCGGCGGTCATCTTGTGGACCGCCTCCTCCAAGGTGACCGCGCCCAGTTCGCGCACGGCCAGGCGGAACACGCGGCTGAAGCAGCCGTAGCCGCGGGGGTGGGGTTGCGCGCCGTGATAGATGCCGTCCGAGGCCACCAGCATGCGCGGGTGCCGGATGGTGCGCGCCGTGATGTCGCGGTGCTCCGCCTCCGTGCCCCCGTGATGGAAGACCAGCAGCGTGTACGCTTCGTCCTCCAGGGTGCGCACCGCGAACTCGCCCGGCGGGAGCCCGGTGGTGGCGGCCGCCTCCTGCACGCTGAGGCCGATGTACCGGCCGGACGTGGTCGCGGCGAAGACCCCGCGCGCGCCCTGCGCTTGGCCCTCGGCGAGGGTGGCGTCCATCGCCGCGACGACGCGGGCCCGCACGGCGGGGTCGCGCAGGCGCGCCCGCATTGCCTCGGGGCCGCCCGCCTGGGCCCACTGCGGCAGCATGAGCACCAGGTGCGTGCAGCCCGCGGGGTACAGGTACGACTCCAACGTGAGGTCGCAGGTGCGCGCGGCCTCCTCCAGGAGCGGCTCGGTCATGTCGTTCACGAAGCTGTGCGAGATATGCACGGGGATGTCGGCCTGGCGCCCGATCTCCATCGTTTCGCGCCAGGCGCCCGGGAGGCCGAGCGCGCGCTGGCGGATGTGGGCGGCGTAGAGGCCGTCGTATGCGCGCGCGATGCGCGAGAGGGCCACCAGCTCCGCCGTCTCCGCCGCGGCGCTCGGCTGGTATTCCAGCCCGAGGCACAGGGAGACCGCACCCGCCTCCATCCACTCGCGCACGATGCCTTCCATCGCCGCGATGTCCGCGGGGGTGGCCGGGCGGGGCTCCCAGCCCATCACCGCCAGGCGCACCGCGCAGTGGGGCACCTGCGGCACCACGTTGGCGGGCGTACGGCCCCGGAATGTGCCGAGGTAGGCCTGGGCCGTGGGCCAGTCGAACGAGAGTTCGGCTTCGCTGGCGTCGCCGTATGCGAAGCGCGTCGCCCCCCACAGTGCGCGGGCGGGGCCAGGCGGCAGCGGCGCCCAGCCGAACCCGTCGGGCGCCGTGAGGTGGGTGGTCACGCCCTGCAGCAGCCCGCCGTAGCGATGGTCCTCGCCGAGCAGGGCGATCTCGGAGTGCACGTGGACATCGATGAAGCCAGGTGTCACCACGCGGCCCGCCGCCTCGAGGATGGTGGCGGCCGTCGCGCCCTCGATGCGGTCGACGGCGACGACGCGCTCCCCCACGATGCCCACGTCGGCCGGGCGCCCCGGCTGGCCCGAGCCGTCGATGACGGTGCCGCCACGGATGAGGACGTCGAAGTCCAATGCGCAGAGCCTCCTTGGTGCCGTCCGCTGCCACCTCGGGTCGCCGCGGCGCGTGGGTGCCGGAGACGGTGCGGTTGACCCTGAAGCATTCCGCGGCGGAGGGGCCGCACCTGGCGCGGCACGGGTGGGGGCAGGGTGGCGTCACATATGTTGGCGCGCAACGGGCGATGCCGGGAGGCGGCAGCCGGCTGCAGGAGCCCGGCGTCCGGGACGCGCCCGCGGGGCGCGCGCAGCCCTTGCGCCCCCTGGCCGGCGGCGCGGTGCCGGCGAGCGGCTGGCGGGCCGGTACGCCGCCGCCCCCGCCGCTGGCGACGCTGCAGGTGTCGTCGCAGCCGCTCTCCCTGACCACGGGCCAGGTGGACTTCGGGACGGTGGAGTGGCGGAGGCCCTGGTCCCCCGTGTGAGGGGACCGGGGCCTTCCCCATCTCCGGCGGCAGCCCGCCGTCCGAGCGCCCACCGCGAGCGCGGTCGGAACGAGGTGAGCAGGCGCGCGGTGTGGCCGGGTGGGTCGCTCGCGCCGCTTGTTTCCGCAGGCGGAACGGCTCGGCACGCGGCATCCCGGCCATCCCGCCCGCGGAGCGCGTACCGCGCGCCTGGCCCCGCCCCGTGCCCCATCATCTGCCGCGTCTGGCAGCAGCCCCCCTCACCCCGCCGCCCGCACCCCGCGGCGGTCGGCCGGCCACCGGCCTAACGCGGCCAGGGCCAGCGCGCATTCGGCGGCCCCCAGTCCCCCCAGCAGCCACGCCATCCCGCCAAGCCCGACCGCGCGGCCCAGGGCGGCGGCCGCAAACGGCACCACGGCGGCGCCGGCGGCGCCGCCGGTCGCGATGACGCCGGCCATCGCGCCCGGCCGCTCCGGGTGCAGCACCATGGCCTGGCCAATGAGGTTGGGGTAGATACCCGCGAGGCAGAACCCGGCCGCCGCGAACGCCACCAGGGTTACCGTGACGCCGGGAGCCATGGCCAGCGCGAGCAGGGCGGCGGCGGCCATGGCGCTGCCGGTACGGAGCAGGATGGCCGGCGACAGGTACCGGACCATGCGGCTGTTCACGACCCGTCCCACCGCCAGGCAACCGTAGTACACGCTGGGGCCCAGCGTCCCGGTGAGCAACGCCACGCCGAAGCGACCCACCAGATAGGTTACCGCCCAGCCGCTGACCGTCCACCCGATGCCCGTGTAGAGGAAACTCATGACCGCCAGCGCCAGGACCCGTGGTTCCATCGCCCAAGCGGCCCGCCCACCCGCGGACCGATGCGGCGCCGCCGGCGGGGGGAGACGGCCCACCACGCGCGCCAGCCCCCAGAAGGCCGGCACCGCGACCAGCGCCCAGAGGGCGAAGGCGTCACGCCAACCCACCTGCCAGACTGATAGGGGGGGGATGGCAAGGGGGAGGAGGGGAGGGGTGAAGGGGCGAGGGTGCCGGCGAGCTGGCGGTGGCCGGGGTGGAGCGAGTAGGTCCAGCGGGGATGAAGGGAGGCGAGGATGCCGGGGAGGGAGGCCTCAAGGAAGGGGATGTCGTGGGGGCGGAAGGGGCTGGATGGGTCGGCGATGGTGAAGAGGTGGCATCCCTGAGCGAAGTCGGCGCCGGAGGCGTGAGAGACCCAGGAGAGGGTGAGGCCAAGAGCGGCGAGGCGGCGGAGGACGCGGCGGACGGAGCTGGTGCTGAGGGCGCAGGCGGAGGCGATGACGCGGAGGGGAGCGTAGGTGTGGAGGCCGGCGGGGCTGGCGGGATCGAGGGCGTGGGCCCTGCGGCGGAGGAAGGTGTAGACGGAGAGGGCGGAGGGCTGGAGCAGGGTGTTCCAGGGGGAACGGAAGAGGGCGGATTCCCAGTGGGGGGAGAAGGAGCGCGGGGAGACAGCAGGGCAATGCACGAGGTGGCCACTCCTTGACATTCGCCGCCCCAGGCACTAGTCTACAGAATGGCGTGTTTCTGTAGGCCGCGGGTGGATGGGACCACCTGCGGGGCGGCGGACGCTTGTAGATGACAGGGTCCGCGGGCGGAGGCCGGCAGCCAAGTGCCGGCCTCCGCCATTTCAACCGTCAGGGAAGGACTGCACGCCAAGCCCCCTAGACAGTAGGGGTGGCCGAGGGGCGGGAGCCCGGGGATGGAGGGGCCGCACCGGCGGGCGCCGCAGGCAGGAGTCGGGGAGACGACGGCGAAGGCCTGTAGCGCACCGAGAGACCCGATCCATCAGCAGGTGCCCCAGCCGGACGGACACCACCCGTCGCGGCCCACGCGCCGCCCCCTTGGGGGCGGCGTTGTGGTTTCTTCAGGGAGACCGGGAGACGAAACCAGGGTCTTCGGGTCGAACGATGCTTCTTGCTCGGAGAAGGGAATCCTGCTGCCCGGACAGGCGATTCGTGAGCGGTGGCACAGGCTCGTCTCACCCGGTCCCCGCCGGGGCCTCTTCCGCATACCATTCCGCCTGCATGGCGAACATGCGCGCGTAGAGACCACCGCGGGCCAACAGTTCCTGCCGCCCGCCAGCACCAGGATGCGGTCCGCGAGCCGTGCCGAGGCCAGGCGGTGGCTGACCATGACGGCCGTGCGTCCGACGGCGATCTCCTGAAAGCGCGCGAACACGGCCGCCTCGGCCACGGGGTCGAGGGCGGCCGTCGGCTCGTCCATCACCAGTAGCCAGGCGGCGGGGGTCTCCGGCGCCCCCCCGTCCGGCGTGGCAGGCCTTCGCGGCGGTCCGGACGCGGGGAGGGTGCGCAGGAGGGCCCGGGCGGTGGCCACGCGCTGCCACTGCCCGCCGGAAAGCTCCACGCCGCCCTCGACCTCTTTCCAGAGGACCGTGTCCCAGCCATGCGGCAGCTCGGCCAGGAACTCAGCCCCTGCCCACTGGGCCGCGGTGGCAATGGCCGCGAGGTCGTCCAGCCGTTCCACCCGGCCCACGGCGACGTTCTCGCGGGCGGTCAGCGGGTAGCGCACATACTGCTGGAAGATCGCAGTGCCGGCGGCCCGCCGGGACTCGGGTGCGAAGTCCGCGGCATCGACCCCGTCGACGCGGATCCCCCCCTCGGTGGGGCGGTAAAGGCCGAGCAGGACCTTCACCAGCGTGGACTTCCCCACCTCGTTGGCGCCCACCACCGCCAGCTTCTCCTGGGGGCAGATGGTGAGGTCGATGTCATGGAGGACCTCGGGGCCGCCGGGGTAGGCGAAGCGCAGACGGACGAGGTCCAGGGTGGTCGCCCGGGCGGGGAAGGGCGCGGCGTCCGCCGGTGCCGGCGGCTCCTCCGGGGTGGCCAGGAACGCCTGCACGTCGCCGACGTAGAGCACGCTTTCTCCCAGGCTCCGCAGGCCGGCGAGCAGTCGGGTGAAGGCGCCGGCGACGGCCTGCAGGGCACTCAGGTATGCGCCGAAGGCACCCAGGGACAGCCGGCCGGCGAGGGTCTTCGCCAGCAGCCACGTGCAGGCGGTCCCCGCAACAGTAAGCATTCGGTGAAGTGCGTGCCGAGCCACTAGCTGTGGTACGCGCTCGCCACGGGGGTGCCGTCGACCCACCAGGCGTAGCGGTCCCAACGCAGTTCACCGAACAGGTACCCGCAACATCAGCATCCACCCCGTCTGCGACAGCGACAGCATCGACACGCTACGACAAATACCGTCTCGCTGCTACCGGGTCTGGAAAACCACTGTCGATACTTGTCGCAAAATAATTATCTAGTGGCCACAGGGCCACCCCACGGACGGGAGAATGTTTTGAACGCTGCACCATTGACGTGTCCTGCGGCATCAGTTGCCCCGGCGCGTCAGGTTCCCGAGGGTCGTGCGGCCCGTCGCGCTGCAACATAATTGAGGGAAGGGGGTGGCCACATGAAGCGGGTGTATGTGCGTCCCACCTTGACTCGGTTGGGCGGTGCCCTTGCCCTCACGCGGGACACCGTTATCGCGCCCGTGTCGGAGATCTTCAACCAAGCGAAGTCTACCACTCAGAAGATCACCTGATTGCTCCCGGTCCCAAAGCCCCACAGAAAGGGGAAGGGCGCGATGGAGAGGATCCACGCCTCTGCCTCCGAACCGAGTGGCCGACGCCCTTCCTCTCGCTCGACATGGTCGCGACCTGGCAGAGATTCTCAACCAAGCGTTGAATGCTCTGCAGCCTTAGGCAGTCGTCGGCGGATCAGATGATCCTCCTGGTGCGGCAGGGAGGATACGAGAGGAAGATGGCAACAGCCGCTTCCTCTCCCTTCCACCCTCAGGACGGTGCCCGTTACGGTCGCGGACACAGCTCGACGAGACCCTTCGGTCTAATGCCAGTTTAACGCACACGGCTCCGTATGAGGGAAGCCCAGCACACGGTCCGGCAAAACCGGCACCCGCCGGAACCAGTTGACGTGGCCTTCGTACCGCCCTCGATGAAGCGCGAGCAGCCGGCATTCTCGCCGCACGACATTACCTGGTGCAGGTCGGAATGACCCGACGAATGTGCGATGCGGTCTCCTCGACGTTCTTGCTCGACGTGACAGCAATCCGGGGGCATGCTCGCTAATACAGGAACTTGCGTAGAGGCCTGACCAAACAAAAGGGGGACACTTGCCTGGCCGCAGCTGTACGACCACACCGTGTTCATACTCCACACAGCCGTCATCGACACGGACTTGGTGTGCCGGAACAGCGGTACGGGCCAGGACTGGAGCAGGAATCGCATAACGGCTTGTGGCTGCGGCCTCGGGGCCAGGTCACGCCTCCCGCGTCGGCCTCTCACCTGAAGGGAGATGCGCTTAGAAATGCGCATGGTAGGGGATTTGGTCGTACTAGACGCAGACGAGTGCATAGTAATTGCCTCTCGCGATGCGATCAGCGCAATGACGCCATTTATTAACGCGGCAGAAGGGAGCCACGACCTGCATCGCAGAATCAGCCAGGGCGGCCACACCGTTTCGGACGGTCTGGACCAATTGCGACCACGTCCAGCCGTTGTGACCAAACCTTGGGGCCGTGAAATTTGGTGGGCCGAGACAGAATACTATGCCGCGAAGCGTCTGGACATCACTGCGGGAGGAGCCTTGAGCCTTCAGTACCACAAAAAGAAGCACGAAACATTGTACGTCCTAACCGGTGAGGCCCGAATCACGCTCGACGAGACCACGTTAGTGCTAGGACCTGGCGACGTGGTCGCAATACCACCTGGCACAAAGCACCGCCTCGAGGCGACGACACCTACAGTTATCTTCGAAGTAAGTACTCCGCACCTGGACGATGTAATTCGTCTTGACGATCGGTATGGCCGAGCAACCGCAGCGCCTCGGACTGAGCAGACGCAGTAGTAGTACCGAATTGCCGAACCTATCGGGAGCCTGTCATCTGGGGGGAGCGATCACGGGCACCTTCTCTCGCCGGCTCCGCAGCTGCCTAACGAAATGGTTGCCGGATGTCACTGGCCACGTGCGGACAACGGGGTGCGCCTTCGCAGTACATCAACCGACGCTCTATCTCGGCGCTGAGGAATCCTGACACCACAACACTCGATAGAAACGACGCGGGTGAGGAAATGTTTCTGGCATCACTGTTGTTTGTTGAATGCGACCCGGACACATTTACCGACCTGCCCCCGCAACAAATCACCGGACGTCTCGTGGTGGCGCGCGAGCTATACCGAGGCGTTCTCCGGGACGAGCGAATCAGCGAGGCCATCGTATGGTCACATCGCACCAATCACGAGACACCGTTCGGCGGAAAATGCCGCATTGGCTGCGGAAACGATGAATGGAATGCACTGCGTACGAAATGCGAGATGGTGTGGTACGAGCCCATGCGCCATTATACGTTCTATCCCGCATATATGAGACGGCTACTACAAAGACACTTTCCAATTGTCACCCACATGCATGGCCTCGCATACTCACATGAAATTCCTGTAACGGCTGCAAGCTTGTCGCTCGGGTCGGCTCCCGGCGACGCTATTTTGTGTCCTACGCAGAGCGCTGGACGAGCAATGGCGCGGTATCTCGACAGCCTGAATCAATTGCTCGAATCCTCGTGTCGCCCCCCTGAACTCATCGTCCTTGATTACCCCGTGCGCAGCCCTATCCTCATGCCTCGTGTGGTGGCAAAACAGGCGCTGGGACTATCCGCAACCTGCACGGCCATGCTCTACCTTGGCAGACTGGATGCACCAGACAAAGGCGATCTCTGCTCCCTTCTCCAGGCCTTCAGGCATACAAAGGATAGTGCCACTGCGGAGTTGCATCTCGTGGTGGCGGGCAGCAGCGAATCCGAAGGACCGATTAGGGCCATCACCGCAATGGCTAACGCTCTTCACATCTCCGAATCGGTCACCGTACTGCCTAATTTCCCCGAGCCCCTCAAGGCTACCCTCTATAGTGCGGCCGACGTATTTATAGCACCCAGCATTACGCTGAACGAAAGCTTTGGCCTGACCGTTGTCGAGGCAATGGCAAGCGGCGCTGCGGTGGTATGCAGCGATTGGGACGGCTACCGTGAGTCCGTTACAGACGGGGTAACCGGTCTGCGCGTGCCCACGGTCGCAGTGGCAAACCTGCCGGAGGAACTGGATCGCGCCGCGCCATTAGGGGCGAGATTGTCCGTGCTTTGTGCTGATTCGATTGCGCTGGATGGACGCGGACTCTGCAACGCGTTGCAAGCCTTATGCAGTCCGGAACTGCGCGCAAGACTTGGTCGTCGGGCACAAAGGGAGGCGGTGGCTAGGTGGGACGTTGATCGATGTACAAAGAAGGTAGTAGACGTCCTGGAATCGCGCCTCAAGGTTCAGTCGTCGCCTCCCGTGACAGAGTATGGGACTTCCCTATTCGCATCCTTCAGTCATTACGTCACCCGCTGGCTGGGCTCACACAGTCGTCTAGGCAGAACCACAATCTCGGTAGCGGACGCCGTGGCGGCCATCGGACCACAAGCTATGGGTCAAGCGCTTCAGGTCCTTGCGAAACCAGAACGCGCTGCTTCAACACCAGCAACACTGTTGGTCCGCCTGATCGCAGCGGGGGGGCTGACGGTTGAGGAGGATAACCATTGATCGGGCTCGACGACGATGCAGAAGTGACGGGCGCGGTGGAGATTGACGGTGAGCTCATCCTTCTTTCCACTGAAACGGGCCAATACTATTGCCTTGATGAACTTGGCACGCTGATTTATAAACAACTCAAGGCGGGCGTTGCGATAGACGACATCGCAAAGCACATCACTGCCGTCTATGAAGTTGACTTCGGGGTGGCGAAGGCGGATGTACTGGCATTGCATGCTGCCTTGAGGAAGAGTGGCTGCCTTGCCTAGACGGATGTTCACCTACGCATGTGCCGTTGTGGTCCTTGCGGTTATCGGTTGGGACATCCGTCACCGAACATTTCGGCAAGTCATGGACGGCGCGCGCAGATGGCGCCGCCGATGGTACGGTGGATGGTTAGATTCAGGCAGGGCGGGACAAGTTGCGACCACATTGGCACGATACTGGCCAGGGTCGTGTAACTGCCTGCATCAGTCCTTGACAGCGTTTTGGATTCTGAAAGCAAGCGGCTGCCCAGGCGCAAAGGTTGTTGTGGCGGTTCGCAAGATCCCATTTGGCGCGCATTCCTGGGTAGAGGTTGGCGGACAACCGATTATTAGCACGACGACTGACGGTGTGCCATATCAACCTATGGTGGAGGTGATTTAGTGCCGGGCATCGCTGGTCACATTAGTTTCGAAGGAGCCGCGAATCGGGGTGTGGTCGAAAGCATGCTCACGGCGATGACAACCCCGTTAGACATGAGCCAACATGTGTACAGCGACGGAGTGGCCGCGATGGGAGGGTTACGACGAACGCTGGGCGCAGAGCCGCTAGCGGAACGAAGTGATGCCGTTGTCGCGGCCGATGCAACTCTCTACGAGGATAAGGAGGACGGGGCGCTGGCCGTCGCGGACTGTTTCTCGCGGCGGGGCAAGCATACCCTTCGCCACCTTCGGGGAGACTTTGCCGCGGCTGTGTGGCAGCCCGCGCGGCGCCGGCTAGTATGCCTTCGTGATCAGATCGGTGTAAGGGCGTTGTTCTATGCGTCTCTCCCGACGGGATTCTATTTCTGTAGCAATCTCCAAGTGCTTGCCGACCATCTGCCCCCTTCCGCCCTGGCGTTGGATCGACAGTACCTCTTTGACTGGTTGATAAGGGGAACAAGAGATTGGCCGCGCACGCCGTATGGGCACGTACGGCGAGTTGTTCGTGGTAACTTGGTGATTGTTACCACCGCGGGTATAACGACCGAGTCGTATTGGTCCCCAGAAACGCTGGACCCACTCCCGCGAAGCACTATTGACGAATACGCGGGTGAGCTGCGCCGACTGTTGACGGAATCCGTCCACCGCCGAATTGCGCAGGTCCGCGGACCGATCGCGATTGCGCTCAGTGGCGGCCAGGACTCGTCAGGTATCGCAGCAATTGCGGCGAGCGTTCGCCGTGATGCCGGTACAGCCTTGGTGGCCGTGTCGGGGGTGTTTGACCGATGGCATACCGCTGATGAGCGCGAATATGCTCGAGCCCTTTGTCGACACTGCGGCATTCGGCTCGAAGAGGTGGTATCGGATCATCTTCTGCCTTTCCGCGCGTTTCCGCTGGGAGCGTCGCGAACCGGAGAGCCAGATTCTCTCGTGTCACAGTGGTGGACGCGAGCCTGCGCGAAACGAGCGAAGGTTCTTGGCGCAACCGTGATGATAGGACGCGACGGGGGGGACAGTCTCTTCGGTGGGCATCATCTTTACCTTGGTGACCTACTGCGGCGGGGGAGACTAGGGAGCTTTTGCAGACAAACGCTAAAGGTGT
>JAJZZC010000147.1 GCA_021797775.1 Bacillota bacterium | reverse complement strand
GCGAGCGCCGCATGCACCAGCCGCTCGGCCTCGCCCTCCTGGGGGAAGCGTCCCAGGCGGCGCTTGCTGAACAGGAGCCGCCCGTTCACCTCGATCTCGAAGGGCCCACCGCTGGAGGGGACGATTTCCAGGATTCCGACGGCGCGCTTGTGCTTCTCCAGGATCGCCGCCGCCAGACTGACGGCGCGGGGGAGATAGCCTCAACTCGTACAGTATTCGACGCGGATCCGGGCCGGTTCCGCCATGCCCCATCCCCCCGAGGCGGCGCCGCGGATGCCGTCTCCTGGCGGACGGCACGCCCGCCACGGTGCCCGGTCGGGCCCGCGCGCCGCGTATGGTACCCCGGAGTGTAGACCTGGCGCGGGTCCCTGTCAGCACGCAGGGCGGTGCGGGAGGTGGCCGCGCCAGCGGGCGGGGCCCACCAGAGCACCCCCGTGAGCACCGAGTGGGTCACGCCCCGATGGTGCAGGACATGGCTCAGGATCCATCCGAGGACCGGCGCACGGGCCGCGGGGGTTCCCACTCGGTTCACGTCTGCGGCAAGGCCCGACAGCCCGCCCATCGCGGCGCTGGCAGCCAACCCCCAGGGACCGGCATGGACTCCCACGAGAGCACCGGCGACAGCCCCTCCGACCAGGTGGGTCCGGCCCAACAGCCCGCCACTCCTTCCGTAGCACACTCTTGCCGACAATGCACGCCGGAGGCGAGCGCTCCCCTGTGTGGTACACTCTCGCAGAGGTGGCGCTCATGGCCTCGACGCGGACAGGGCTGACGTATGAGGACCTGCGAGAGATGCCCGATGACGGTCGGCGCTACGAGGCGCTCGAAGGGGATCTGGCCGTGAGCCCGGCACCAAGCTGGACACACCAGCGGATCGTGGCGCGCCTTTTCAAGCTGCTGCAGCGGGCAGAAGACGCCGGCTGTGGAGTCGCTGCCACCGCACCCGTCGACGTCGTGTTGAGCGCTGCCACCGTCGTCCAGCCCGACCTCCTCTTCATCTCGCGTGACCGTGCCGCCATCATCACGCATGAAAATGTCCAGGGAGCCCCCGACCTTGTGGTCGAGGTGCTCTCCGAGACCACCCGTCGGCGCGACCTGGGCCCCAAGCTCCGGCTGTACGCCCGGCACGGCGTGCGCTGGTACTGGGCCGTTGATCCCGACGAACAGGCCGTCCGCGTCTATACCCTCGAGGAAGGTCCCTACGGGGAACCGAACTTCGTGCGCACCGGCAACACGCTGACGTGCCCGCTGTTTCCCGCCGTTCGCGTGGAGGTGGATGAGATGTTCGCGGGCTGAGCGAGTCGCCGCCCGCCGCCCGTAAGCATCCGGTGAAGTGCGTGCCGAGCCACTAGCTGTGGTACACGCTCGCCACGGGGGTGCCGTCGACCCACCAGGTGTAGCGGTCCCAACGCAGTTCACCGAACAGGTACCGCCGCCCTGTTTGACCTACCCCCGGCCCGCCAGCCCGGCCCGCGTGGCCGCCCTCCCAAGAGGGGCCGGCGCTTGCCCTCCCTGGAGAACATCGCCGCCGCGGCGGCACCGGACCAGTGGCGCCGCGCCCAGGTGCGGCGCCGCGACTGTACCGTGGATCGTCTGCTGATCAGCCGTGTCGCGCTCTGGTACCAGGTCACTGAGTTGCCCATCCGCCTGGTGATCGTCCGCGACCCCGCGGGCCACGAGCACGACGACTTCTTCTCCACCGACATCCGCGCCGAGCCGGCTGCCGTCGTTGCCGAGTATGCGGACCGCAGGAGCATCGAGGTGACCATCCGCGAGGTCAAGCAGCACCCCCAGTACTGGCGCGGCTGTGGTCCCGGTCGCAACGTCACGGTCGGTCTCTGGTTCTACTCCACCGTCTGGATGTGGTTCCTGCCGGCTGGCAGGGACCAACCCGCTTGGTCGTACCGCCCCTGGTATACGCGCAAGCGTTCTCCATCCTTCGCCGAGAACGTGGCGGCCCTGGGCGGATCCCCGGTGTTTTCAGCGGCGTTGACAAGGGCGGAGCCACCCTGTAGCATCCCACCCGTATGAATACCGCTATTCCGAGCTGCATTGGGGTGTTTCGGTTCCCGTACCCTGATTCAGCCTGGCCCTTGGCACCCCGCGCGGGGTTCGCCCCGCCAGCGGGCCGAGCACGCGGCCATGCCGGCCGTACATAGCGTGGAGCGGCCGGCGGCCCGTCGCGGGATCGGCCGCGGCGGGCGTTCCGGCCGGAGGGAGTTGGCGGGATGAGTCCGGAGACCCGAGAGGCGACGCGCGCGGAGGCAGGGGGCGCGGTGGAGGCGGCGGCGACCGGTGCTGGCGATCCGGTCGATTCGGCGCCCAGCCCGCGAGCGCCAGCGGGGGGCGGATCCGACCGAGGGGCGACCGGCGGGGTGATCGTCGAGGAGGCGGACTTGGCCGAGCAGAGTCGCCTGCTGACCGAGGAAGGGGCCGGGCCGTTGGCGCAGGCCGAGGCGGTCGTGGCCTGGCTGGCCGCGCGCTACTTGCCCGGGGTGGTGCTGGCCTGCGGCTTCGGCGTGGAGGACTGCCTGCTGGTCGACCTGCTCAGCCGGGTCGCCCCCGCGGTGGGGGTCTTCTATCTCGACACGCAGCTGCTTTTCCCCGAGACGTACGCGACGCGCGACCGCTTGGTGGAGCGCTACGGGATCCACCCCGTGGCGGTCCGGCCCCGTCAAACGGTGGAAGAACAGGCGGAGGCGTTGGGACCGGCGCTCTGGGGCCGCGATCCGGATCTCTGCTGCCGGCTGCGCAAGGTGGAGCCCCTGACCCGGATCCTGAGCGGCCAGCGCGCGTGGATCACCGGGGTCCGGCGCGAGCAGGGTCCCACGCGGGCGCGGACCCCGCTGCTGGAGTGGGACCGGCGCTTCGGGCTGGCCAAGGGCAACCCGCTGGCGGCCTGGACGGCCCGCGATGTGTGGCGTTACGTCCACGACCAGGACGTGCCCTACAATCCGCTGCACGACCGCGGGTACCCCAGCCTCGGTTGCTGGCCGTGTACGCGCGCGGTGCGAGCGGGCGAGGACCCGCGCGCCGGGCGCTGGTCGGGTTTCGCCAAGACAGAGTGCGGTTTGCACGGGTGACGTCGCCCTGGCCGGCGAAGGGGCCCATCCCGGGCGTGCAGGGGCGCGGGCCGCGCCGCGACGGCGTGCCCGCCGGTTCCGGCCGGCGGGCACCGGGGGCTGGCGCTTCTCGGAAGCCGGCCCCCGGTGCCCGAATCGGGCAAGATGCGGCCACTTGCGCCGCGAAGCGGATGGGGGGATCGGCCCCTGGGGCCGATCCCCTGAGGAGGTAGACGTGTTGTCAGCCAACGAGTCCGGCCCCCCGGCCACCCGCTCGGCCGCGGGGGCCCCGTCCCCCGCCCTCGCGCAGCAGGGCGCCGGCGGGCCCCTCGGCCCCGGCCGTCCCCACGGCGGCCGCTTGGTGGAGCGCCTGTTGTCCCCGGAAGAGGCGGCCGACGCGGCGGGCCGCGCCCTGGAACTGCGGGCGCTACCCTGCGACTCCCGGACGCTCTCGGACCTGGAGATGCTCGCCATCGGTGCGTTCAGCCCGCTCACCGGCTTCCTCCACCACGAGGACTACGCGTCGGTCCTGCAGCGCATGCATTTGGGACCTGCCTACGGCGGCATCCTCTGGCCGCTGCCCGTCGTCCTTCCTGCCGATCCCGAGGTGGCGCGCGACCTGCGCGACGGCGAGGACATCGCTCTGGCCGGCCCGGACGGCAGCCTGCACGCCCTGCTCACCGTGGAGGGCGTCTACTTGCGCGACCTGGAAGCCGAGGCCCAGGCGGTCTATGGCACGGCCGATCCCTCCCACCCCGGGGTGGCCATCACGCTGGCCCAGCCGCGAGCCGCCGTGTCTGGACCCGTGCGCGTCTTCCGCTTGCCGGAACCGGCCTTCCCGCAGTACCGGCTGACGCCGGCGGAGACCCGCGCGGTGTTCGCTGAACGCGGTTGGCGCACCGTCGCCGGCTTCCAGACGCGCAACCCCGTGCACCGGGCGCACGAATACATCCAGAAGTGCGCCCTGGAGATCGTCGATGGCCTGCTGTTGCACCCGCTGGTCGGAGATACGAAGTCCGACGACGTGCCGGCCGCCACGCGCATGCATTCCTACGAGGTGCTCTTCGCCGGCTACTACCCCCGGCAGCGCGTCCTGCTGGCCGTGTTCCCCGCGGCCATGCGTTACGCCGGCCCGCGCGAGGCGGTTTTCCACGCCATCTGCCGCAAGAACTACGGTTGCACCCACTTCATCGTGGGCCGTGACCACGCGGGCGTCGGCGGCTTCTACGGCCCCTTCGACGCGCAGGACCTGGTGCTGCAACTTGCCCCCGAGATCGGCGTCACGCCCTTGCCCTTCCAGAACGCCTTCTACTGCAATCGTTGCGGCAGCATGGCCACCGAGAAGACCTGCCCACATGGCGAGGAGCACCACGTCAGCCTTTCGGGCACTCGGGTGCGCGAGATGCTGCGCCAGGGGCAGACGCCGCCTCCGGAGTTCAGTCGGCCCGAGGTGGCTCGGGTGCTGATCGAGGCGATGCGCGAGCACTGAGGCGGGCGGAGGTGATCCCCATCCCGCGGAGCGGCGGTCGAGCCCGATTCTCCTCCGTCGCGCGGAGGCAGGGGCGTCGGGGGGAAGGCTCTCGTGGTGGTCCCGCGTCCTGCCCCGGCGCCCGCCCGAACGGCTGGGTCGGGGCAGGACCCCTTGCCGCGGCCGGTGTTCTCGGGTACGGGGTGCCCTACCGCGCGGCGGCGGTGTGCCCCAGCGGCCCCGCGCGCCCGTGGCGGTCCGCCACGGTGGAGTCCCCAGCCACCACCCGTGGTGGCCCCCCGGACCGGACCATCAGGCCGGGGAAAGGCGGGCGGGCCAGACCCCGTGTTTCCTGCCGCGCGGTGCCGGATCTCGCCCGCACAGTCGCTGGTCTTCTGCCCGGCTCCGGCAGGGGCTCTCTGGATGGGCGCCCCAGCGGCCGGGCGGAGGGGCCGCCCAGCGCCAGTCGACCGCGACGGAGGCGCGCATCCGCTCATGGACCGGCCGCCACGGGCACAGGCCCGCACCGTCCGTCGCGCCGCCACCGGTTAGGATGCCGCCAGCCCCCCCCGGAACGGGGAGTGCCTCACCGTGCGGGTGTACTCAGCCAGCGCGTTGGCACCAGTGCCTCCAGCGCGACGGCGGCGGCAGTGCCGGCGAGCAGGACCGGCCAGAGCGCGAGACCCGTGCGGGCTGCCGTCCCGAGCACGCTCGCGGCCACGACCAGCCCGCGCGCCCCCAGGTCTGCCGCGACGCCGAGCAACCCGGCGTCCAGGGGGTGGAGGACAGGCGACATCCAGAGGGCCCAGGCGGCGAGCACCCCGGCCGCGTGGGGCGCCCACGGCGGTGTCGCTCCCCGGCCCGTTAGTCGTCGGCCAGGTCAGCGTGGCGACCGGCCAAGCGTACGTCGGGAACGTCGACATGGTCGCGGGCAGCCTCGTCGTCGACGGGACCCTGCGCGGTGGGGTGACCATGACGGCCGGTCGTGTCGCGGTGGGGAGCGGCGGCCGGATCACGGGTCCCGAGCAACTCGGCACGGGGCTCGTCCAGGTGGCGCCCGGTGGATGGCTCGAGGGGACTGTCCAGGTGGGCACCTATAGCCAACCGGACCTGCTCTGCCCGGCCGCCGCGTCCGGCGGTTGCTCGTTGACGGGTGGCTCCGGCCCCACGGTGGTGCCGCCCCTCCCTCTCGTGGCCGGGGGCGGCGTCGTCTCGCCCGGCGGCCTGCGCGGCTTCGTCCTCGGCGGCTTCCTCCGCCGCCTCTTTGGCCTGGGCCCATGGGCGGGCGCGTTGGCCCTGGGCCTGCACCTGCTGACCTGGCTGGGCCTGCCAGCCCTGGCCCTACCGGTGGCGGCCATCTGGCCCGAGGCCGTGGACGGCGTGCGCCGCCAGATCGAACGGGATCCGGGGCGCAGCGCGCTGATCGGCCTCCTGGCCTTGGTGCTCGCGCTCCCGGTGCTGCTGGCCATCAGCATCACCATCGTCGGTATCCCCGTTGCCTTCGCGGCCGCCCTGGGGATGGTCACCGCCTGGTTCTTCGGCTACGTGGCCGTGGTCAGCCTGATCGGGGCGCGTACAGGCGCGCTGGCACGCGGCGGGGAGGCGCCCTGCCCCCCTCCGGGCCATCGTGCTCGGTTCGGCCATCCTGGCCGCCATCGGCTGGGTCCACCTGCTCGGGGGCCTCGTGACGTTCGCGGTGGCCTGCGTGGACATCGGTGCCGTCCTGCTCTCGCGCTTTGGCACCGACCGGCCGTGGCTGCCGCCGCGCCGCAACCAGACCCCCGCGCAAAGCGGTGCTCTTGTCCCAGGGGCCGGCGGAGGAGGGGAGGGGCGGCGGGCAGCGGCGGCGGTGCGCCGCCGGCCTGAGGGCAAGGTCTAGCCGTCGCGAAGCCGAACCTTGTGCCCGCCGGTGCGCCACCCGCTGCGCGTTGGTCCCGCCTGTGGTCGGTGTGGCGCGGTGCTGCCGTGGTGGAGCGGGATGCCCTCAACCTCCCCACGGCTAAAGCCGGGGGGCCGGGATGCATCGCTTCGGCCTCTGCCAGGCCCCCTGGGAGAACGGCCGAAAAGCCGAGGGGGCGGTGAGGGGGGGACAGGGGACCAGGGGCGCGGGGCGGGAATGCAGGTGAATCGGCGCTCTGCAGGTTTGGAGGAGGCGGAATGGGGTAGGGAGGTAGCTGCATGATGGCCTGATGGGCAGGGCAAAGCCACCGTGGCCTGCACGGGGGTGACTTTCCTGGGGTGAGGACCCGCTCAGGCCGTCTGAGCCAGGCCAGGTAGGGGCAGGCGCCCCTCACGCCAGAAGGTCAGCAGACGCGTCAAGTTGGCCGCGCAGACGGCGAAGGTGGTTTGCAACCAGGCCTTGCGCAGCCCCAGGTACGGAGAGCGGCGGTTGCCACGCCAGCGCACGAGGTGCGCATGGACCTTCTCGACGCCAGAGCGGCGGCCGCGATCGGCACGCGAGGCGACCCGCCCGCCTCCGGGCACGCGCCCGCGCTTGCGGGCGGTGCGGCGGGGACCGATCAACAGCACGTTGCGGTCGGCCATGGACTCCCGCCGTGCCCGGTCGGTGGTGGCCCCGTCTGCATCCAGCCGCCGTTCTCCCTGGGGTCCGGGTCTGCCCTACCCCCCGGTCTCAGCCGCGGGGCCTGATCTCGTCGAACGCCGCCGCCACCGGAGGCGGCGGGTCTGCTCGTAGCCACTCGCTGCGCAGCCAGAGGCCCGGCAGCAGGCGGCAGCGGTAGATGCCGTCCGCTCCCACCGGCACCGGCTCGTATGTGCCGCCGTGGCCGAGCACCCAGAAGTCGGCGCGTTGCCGTCCCGGGCGCGGGTCGACCACCCAGTATTCCGCTACTCCGGCCGCCTGGTACTCGTAGAACTTGCCTGTGCGGTCGCGCGCCACGCTGTCGTCGGAGACCACCTCGGCCACGAGGTCGGCCGGCCCCTCGAGCCCCTCCGGCCTTATGCGGTCGGCGTGCTCCCTGGCCACAAAGAGGACGTCTGGCTCGCGGACCGGACCCTGCGGCCCGAGGCGCATCGCGAACGGTCCGGCAAACACCTCGCCGAGGCCGAACCGTTCAGTAAACAGAGTCAGAAGGACGAATAGGAAGCGGGTCAGCTTCTGATGCCGCGTCGTCGGTGGCAAATGCGCGACAACCTCCCCGCCGACCCACTCGACGATGCGGCTCTCGGCGGCAAGCGCTGCATACTCCTCGTATCTCACGGTCTTGGCTCGCGTGGTGCTCACCCCTTGCCCCGCCTCCTCAACACGCTCGTCACCCCCGATTTTACATCCGCTGCCTGCGCGGGTTAGGCAAGGGGGGCCAGCCCGGGCAAGGGGTCCCCTCCACGAAGGCCGTGGCGGGGCGTGTGCGCGGCGCGCACCGAACAATGAACCTGACTTTCGCAAAGGGGCGGCCGGTCGCCTTGCTGCCCAGGGGCCTGCCCCTCGCCACGACCTCACCCGCTCGCGTCGCGGGGTCCTTCTGCGCCATCGGCGTCCGCCGACACCGCGAGATTCAGGATGAACGCAATAGATCACGCGACGTCAGGCTGCGCCTGCTCACCCCGGCTGGGCCCGCGGCCTCAGGCCATGCCCGTCGCCGCCGCCTGGCCCCAGCCGTGGACGGGCGTACGCCGCCAGCGCGAGCGTGGCCGAAGCGCGCTTTGGGGCCGGCGCCGCCGCCTGATGATACATGGGTTCACGACTGATCGGATCAGAGCGGGATCGATGGGCGTTCCGCCCGCAAGCCACGTTCCTGCCCCTGACCGTCGGCCAGGGGGCGCCTCGGCGTCCTCTTCGGCTGCAGGAATGGACGCCACGCAGGCCAGGCCCGCGCTACGACAGGGCGGAGGGACGCCGACGCCGCGCGCCGGCACGAGGCTCCCCTCCGCCCCTGGCGCTTGCCGTACGCCCACCCGAAGCAGGCACCGCCGCGACGAGCATCCTGCTGCCGGAGGCGCGCCGCCCGCCCCACCCTACCGAGGACGGGAGATATAGAGGGGCGGCTCGACGCCGCACATGCGCGCGTAGACCCAGAGCTGACCCTTGTGGTGGATCTCGTGGTCCAGCGACATCGCCATCATCACCGCGCCCGGCTGCTCGATGCCCGGGCGGAATGCGATGACCCGTTCGAGTTGGGCGTCGGTAAGCCGACTGAGCAGGGCCTGGGTCTCCGCGGTGGCGCTGGCGAGCAGGTCCCGCGCCTCGGCCATGGTGGCGGGGGGCGCCGGAGGCTGGCCGGACGGAGGCGTCATGGCCCCGGCCTCGACCCCCTGGAGCAGGCGGTTCGTGGAGCGCGCGATGTGGGCGACCAGGGCGGCCGTGGTCATGGCCCCGTCCCAGGGCCGGAAGCCGGCCGCTGAATCGGGGAGACGGGTCAGCAGCTCTTCCAGGGCGCGCCGGTGCATGAGCCAGTGATGCAGGTGCTGTTCCGCGCGAGCGGATGTCGGCACAGGGCATCCCTCCCGGTTGAGGCCTCAAATGGCGGATTGGGACCGCCGGAGACCCGGCTTCGCGTGACGGTGTGGCGGGTCCTGCCGTCCGCCCCGTACGCGCCCAGGGTCGCGTCATTCCGCCAGGGGCTTGGGGGTACGAACGATGGCGCAGGTCTCCGCCATCCACCGGGACGCGCGCCTCCGACTGTGCGCGTCCCCCTGGGCCGCAGGCGTTTCCGCGAGGCGGCGCCCGCCGTGGCGCCCCGCGCCCTCGGCCCGAGCCGCGCGTACCTCTCCATGTGCCGCCAGCCAGGCCCGCCCGTGTGCGACCGCCGTCGCTGGCGTCGCAGCGCCCCCCTTGACGCGGCCGCCGCCCCAGGCTATCGTCCAGTGGGTTCGGGCACCTTTAAGCACGCCCCGCGAGGCGCGCAAGGGGCCGCCAAGGCAAACCGGATCGGCCTCCCGGCGTGTCCTGGGGCGTGCTCGCTGCGCGATCGCGGCGAAGCACGTTTTTTTGTGCCTGCGGTTCCCTCGCGCCCGGGCGGCGGTCGGGTCGCAGCGGACGCTGGCGCGGAAACCCGACCGCCGCGATCGGCGAGCGCCCCGCCGCCCGGGGTTGCCCGCCCCGAACCGGCTACACCGGGGGGAGTGGTCGCCGTGCCCCTGCACGAGAAGGCCGTCATCATGGACGAGGAGGCGCTGGGGCGCGCGTTGCGCCGCATGGCCCACGAGATCGTCGAGCGCAACGCCGGCACGGCGAACCTCTGGCTCGTGGGCGTGCGGCGGCGCGGCGTGCCGCTGGCCGAGCGCCTGCGTCGCGAGATCAACGCGTTTGAGGGCGTGGGCCTGCCTCTCGGCCAGCTGGACATCACGCTCTATCGCGACGACCTGACGACGTTGCACGAGCGCCCCCAGGTGGGCCGCACGGAGATGCCCGGTGATCTGAACGGCAAGGTCATCGTCTTGGTCGACGACGTGCTGTACACCGGCCGCACCGTGCGCGCGGCGCTGGATGCGCTGGTCGACATGGGGCGGCCCGCTCGCATCGAGCTGGCCGTGCTCATCGACCGGGGCCACCGCGAGTTGCCGATCCGCGCCGACTTCGTCGGGAAGAACGTCCCCACGGCGCGGCGGGAGGTCGTGGAAGTGCGCCTGACCGAGGTCGACGGCCGCGACGAGGTGGCGATTCTGAGCCCCGACTGACCCGTGGCGGGTGGTGTGTGCGCACGAAGTGGCGGGTGCGGCGGGTGCCGCGCCGGGCCTCCGGCGGACCGGGCCCGGGCTGGCGCGCGAGGGCGTCCCCGGTACCGGCGCCCTCGCTGTCACCCTGCTGGGCTGCGCCGCGGGCAGCCCCTCTGGACAGAGTGAGTCTGCCGCCCGTCATCCGGCCGCGTGCGCGCGGAAAGCGGTTGGGCGGGGCTGGCCCGTCGGGTGGCGAGGCCGGCGCGCTCTGGGAGGGACGGGGGCGAGACGGCGTCAGGGCAGCCCCGCCGTGAGGGGGGCGGGCTGCCCTGACCGCGCCCTGGAGCAAGGGTGCCCTCCGTGATGGGAAGGTCCACCGTGCGCACGGGAGCGCTGCGCGGCACGCCCACCCCGCGTACGCTCCCCGGCCCCGGAGGCCGAGAGGCCAGCCGGCGCCTGCGCTGTGCGGGATGCCGGGAAGAAGGCCAGAGGGAGGAGGCGGCGCCCGATGGGCTGGCTGCGCGGGAGTAGCCTCTGCGACCTGGACGGGCTGTCCGCCGCGGCCATCGACGAGATCCTTGACACCGCCGAGTCCATGGCGGAGATCCTGGGCCGTCCCATCCCCCGCGTGCCGGCCCTGCGCGGGCGGACGGTGCTGCTGCTCTTCTACGAAGCCAGCACGCGCACCCGGCACTCCTTCGAGCTGGCGTGCAAGGTACTCGGCGCCGACAGCCTGAGTCTGGCCGCGTCCACCTCCTCGGTGGTCAAGGGCGAATCCTTGCTCGACACGGTGCGCACCGCCGTGGCCATGGGTGCCGACGCCCTTGTGCTGCGCCATCCCTGTAGCGGCGCCGCGGCGCAAGCGGCTGCCTGGGCCGGGATCCCGGTTGTCAACGCCGGAGACGGGACGCACGCGCATCCCACGCAGGGCCTCCTGGATCTGCTCGCCGTGCGGCGCCTGCGCGGTGTCCTCTCCGGCCTGCGGCTGGCGGTGGTCGGCGATGTGCTGCACAGCCGCGTCGCGCGCTCGGCCGCGTCCGCCTTCGCCCGCTGCGGCGCCGAGGTCACGCTCTCCGGCCCGCCCACGCTCCTGCCGCCAGAAGCGGGGCCGGCCCTGGGGGCACGGGTCTGCCACGACCTCGAAGGGGCCCTGCGCGGCGCGGACGTCGTCATGGCCCTGCGGCTGCAGCGGGAGCGCCAGGACGACGGCTTGCTCCCGAGTCTCGCGGAGTACCGGGCGCGCTGGGGGATCGATCGGGCGCGTTGGGAGCGCCTATGTCCCGGCGCCGTCCTCCTACACCCTGGACCGGTCAACCGCGGGGTCGAGTTGCACCCGGAGATGCTGGACCTCCCGCGCAGCGCGGTCGAAGAGCAGGTACGCGCCGGTGTTGCGGTGCGCATGGCCGTCCTCTACCACCTGCTGAACGGGGGGGCGGGCGGATGATCGCCCTGCGGGGAGGCCGCCTCAGCGATCCGCGACAGGGATGGGACGCGCCAGCCGACGTCTACCTGGCGGACGGGCGGGTGCTCGCGGTCCTTCCGCCGGGATCGCCCCCACCGCAGCCCCCGTCCGGCCCCCCTGTGTGGGACGCCTGGGACTGCACGGGCCTGCTCGTGACGCCAGGGGCGATCGACACGTGCTGCGTGTTCCGCCTGGATTCCGATCCGTGGCTGGAGGACCCGCGCGCGTTGGCCGAGGCGGCCGCCGCTGGCGGCTGGACCTCCCTGGTGGTGAGCACCGGGACGGCGGACCCTGACGTGATCGCGCGCCTGGTGGCCATGCGGCTGCCGGTGCGGCTGCTGCCCGTGGCCGCGGCGGCGCCGGGCGGTCGCCTGGCGCAGATGGGACTGCTGGCGCAGGCCGGGGCCGTCGCCGTCGGTGGCGCCGCAGGCTGGATCGCCGACGCGGGGCTGATGCGCCGCGTGCTGGAGTACGCGGGGGGTAGCGGCCTCCCTGTGCTCCTGGGTCCGGAGGACCCGGCCCTGGCCAAGGGCGGCGTCATGCACGAGGGGACGCTCAGCTTCGCGCTCGGCCTGCGGGGCATCCCAGCGGCGGCCGAGGGCGCCGCCGTCGCGCGGGACGTGCTGCTGCGCGCGGCCTTCGGCGGCCGCCTGCACTTCGCGGCGCTTTCCAGCGGCGCTTCCCTGGCGCGCCTGGACGCCGGCGTCAGCGCCGGAGTCCAGGCCGCCCACCTGCTGCTGACGGATGCGGCCGTGCGCGGCTACGACACGGCCGCTAAGCTCTCCCCGCCGCTGCGCGGCGAGGCGGATCGGCAGGCCCTCCTCGCCGCCCTGCGCGCCGGGTCCCTGGTGCTGGCCTCAGGCCACCGGCCCGTGCCGCCCGAGCGCAAGGCATGCGAGTATGATTATGCAGAGTTCGGTGGCGCGGCGCTGGAAACGGCTCTGGCCGTTGGGCTGGGGCTGCTCGCGCCACCGGAGTTCGCGCGGGCGTGCTCGGCGGGACCGGCCGTGGCCCTGGGCCTGCCGGGTGGGCGTCTGGCCCCCGGGGACCCGGCCGACGCCTCGGTGTTCGACCCCCGGGGCGAATGGGTGGTACAGCCTCCAGCCCTTCGC
>JAJZZC010000146.1 GCA_021797775.1 Bacillota bacterium | reverse complement strand
TCTGCGTCCCGCGCCGTCCGGACCGCCGCCACCATACCTGCGGCCTTCTGCCCTTGGGCCTCCTTGCTGGCTCCTTACCCCGGGCCGCCGTCGCGTGGTCCCTGTCACATGCCTCCACTGCCACCAGACCGCGCCCTGCGCGTTCTTCCGTCCCTTCGCCAGACGCCGGTGGGTCCCGCCGCACGCGCCCTCCGTCTGTCGCTGCCGCCCACTCACCGGCGGCTCACCCCAGCGGGACCCAGGCGCCTGCCGCAGCCGCCTCCCGCACGGCGAAGGCCAGGCGCAGGGTGCGCAGGTTGTCCTCGCCGCTACTCGGACACGGGCCCTGCCCGCGCAGCGCCGCCAGAAACGCGCCGAAATACGCGGCGAAGGCGTGGGGCAAGTACGGGAGACCCGCCGGCTCCACCGTCTCCGCCACAGCGCCCACCGGGGTAAAGGCCACCTCCGCGGGCATCATGCGCGGGCCGAACGCCTCGTGGCCCCTGGCGCTACCCGCCTCGCCCATCAGGCGGAACCCCCAGCGCAACGTCGTGGACGAGGACATCTCGTCCCAGACCTCCGCGGCCAGGACCCCGTCGAAGTCCAGCCAGACGGCCAGCAGTTCGTGGCCAGCAGCCGTTTGCTGTTTCCGCCAGGCGGACACCCGCCGCGGCTCCCGCCCCGCCCAGAAGCGCACCAGGTCGAAGCTGTGCACGGCATACTCCAGCCACTGCCGCGACCCGGCGTTCGGGAAGTCGGACCAGAGCCGGATGGTGCGGAGCGCGCCGAGGCGCCCCTCCTCCACCCACCGGCGTGCACGGGCAAAGGCGCTGGCGAAACGGGCCTGCTGGTTCACCGACAGCAGGCGACCCCGCCGCCGGGCCTCGTCGACGAGGGCGGCCGCGGTGGCCTCGTCGGCGGCGAACGGCTTTTGGCAGGTGACGTGGCAGCCCGCCCGCAGGGCGGCGGCGATGGCCTCCGCCTTAGCCGGTCCGACGGGGATGGTGACGTCGATCACGTCAGGCGCCTCTGCGGCCAGGAGCGCCCGGTAGTCCGGGAAGGCGCGCACGCGGCCGCCGCCGGGGTCCCCGAGCAGGGCCAGCGCCCGGGCGCGGCTCTCGGGCACGGGCTCGGCCAGGGCCACCACCTCGACGCCGGGGAGCGACCGCCACGCGGGGATGTGCGCATCCCGGCTGATGCCGCCGGTTCCGATGAGTCCCACGCGCAGGACCTCTGCCATGACCCACCGCCCTCTTTCGTGCGGGAACGGCCTCTGGCCGGCGGGCGCGCGGGGCGCGGGGCAGCCGGACCTCCGCCGGAGCCGTCTTCCAGCGGTCGTGCTCCTGACCGCGGATCAGTTCCCATCCGTCGAACCCGCGCCAACAATTCTAGCCGAGGGCGAAGGGGTGCGGTGTGTCGGCCACCGGGTAGGTCACCACCCTGGGGGCCCCAGCCCCTCCGGCAGGAGCGCCTCGCCGGCGCCCGCAGGCGCCCCCGGGTTGTACGTGAATGTGTACCACCCGGTGAGGCTGTCATTGCGGCAGGGCACTGTGGGTCAGGGGAGCTAGTCGAACGCCCCGGTCTGCGCGCAGCCATGGAGACGTGGCCCGGAGGCAACGGAAGGGGCGCGGACAGGAGGACTTGGCCATCTCTTGCGGGTGTGGCTCCTTTGAAGTGACGCGCCGTCGTGCCGTGACTCCTCGCCCGGAGTGGCGCGGCCAGCGGCCCTGAGTCCCAGTGCTGTCCCTCCAGAAGAGCCGCACCAATCTCTTGCTGCGCAGGCACAAGTAGGGCTTCCCATGGCGAGCGCACGGCACGCCGAGCCGCGTGCCATCCCTGCGGTGTCTTCACCGATACCAAGCCAACATCTGCGACCAGCCCATGCGCCCGTAGTAACCGAAGGGCGCCCACTGCGGGAGCAGCGGACCCGCGAGACGGACTGGGGCCCCGCCCCGGACATTGACCAGCCACAGGGCGTTGTCGCGCACGTAGAGCAAGTGGTGCCCACCCCTGGACCACATCGGCGCGTACACGCCGACGCCAGCCTGTCGCACCTCCCGCGCCCCGCCGCCGGAAGGCGACGCCACCCAGAGGGTCCGCGTGCGCAGCCAGGCGGCCATGCTGCGCGCCGCAACCGTTTGCTGTACGGCCGCGGCCGTACAGGCCGGACAGCTGCCCCACGTCCAGGTGTCGCCACGGCTCAGGGCGCGCACATACGCCAACTGACCGGTGCGTGGGGACCAGGCCGGGTCAAGGGACACGGTACCCGGTGCAAGCGGCAGGGGGTGGCAGACGCCGCTGGCCGGTGCACACGCGGAGACGGTCTTCTGATACCAGACGATGCGGCCGGCGCCGCTCACGAGCAGAACACTCCGCTGCGAGGACACGACCCAGTCAGGGTACGGCAGGGTGGTGGTGAGCGGACGCGGTGCCCCTCCGGCCAAGGGCAAACTGTACAGCGTCAGGCCGTCCGCCGCGAGCGAGGCGGAGTGTTGAGGGTCCGTCCAGAACAGCAGGCCCTTGCCGTCCGGCCACCAGCCGGCGACCACGATGCCTGCGGCCTTGGCCACGAAGCGCCGGACCGGGCGCCCACCTGTGGCCGAAACCGTGTAGAGCGCGTCGCTCCGCGTGATCGGGTGATGAGAGGGAAGCGTGACGTTGTAGGCGATCTGACGACCGTCGGGCGACCAGGCCAGGCTGCCGACCTGGGTGCCGGTCGCTGCCAGTTGACGCGCGGGGCTTCCGGATGCGGGCACCGCCCAGAGGCCGCCTACGGGTATGGGCTTCGCCAGAGCGAGGACATCGGCCTTGGGAGACCATGCGAACCCGCTGAAGCCAAAGCCAAGGGCCACCACGGCCCCTGGGATGGCCGAATGTGCATCGTGGCCGTTCGACTCCAGGATCCGGACCGTGGGTGCGGTCGTGCTGTCGCCCTGCAGAAATGCCAGCCAGCGGCCGTCGGGTGACCACGCCGGCTGCGACGCCGCCGAGGCCACCCTGCGCACACCTTTGCCGCTGAGGACATACAGGGCGCCCGTGCGGCCACCCGTCACAAAGGCGAGTTCGCCGAACCCGCGGAAGGCCCCAGTATCCGTGCTCAGGTTGACCCCGAGCGGGTTTACCGGCCGCCCGGGGGGCGGTGCGCTCGCGGCCCGCTGCGTGCCACGGAGGGCCTCCGGTGCCCGCGGCAGGCGGGCCGGCATGTTCAGCACCACAAGGCCGGCGACCACCACCGCCCCAGCCGCCGCGTACATGGCCCACGCACCCCGCAGCCGTATGGACCCCATGTTCCCGATCCCTCCTCGGGGGAGAGGGTAACGGGTCGGTGTGACCGCCCTGTAACAAGGTGTGACGACGGTGTTACGGTTCTTTCTGGGTCTCCTCCCACGTTCGTGTGGGATGGCGAGGATCGCCCTGGGGGTTCTCTCTTGGCCTGCGGCCCGGTTCTGATCCGGCCCCGGACGTCCGGCGCCGGCCGGGCCGGCCATGCCCAATCGCGCGTCGGCTTACGCCTCGCCGGCGCCGAGACTTGCCGCGGGCAGGTCCATGGTCACCCGCAGGCCTTCCCCCGGCGGTGAAGCAAACGTCAGCCGGCCACCGTGCCGGCGCAACACGTCGGAGGCGATGGCCAGTCCCAGACCGGCCCCCCCGTGGGCGCGGTCGCGCGCCGCGTCGGGGCGGTAGAAGCGCCTCCCAAGCCGCAGTAGCACCTCCGGCGCAACCCCCGGGCCCTCGTCGCGCACCAGGACGTGGACGCGGCCGCCCACACGCTGGATGGCGACATGCACCGTGGTGCCGGGAGGGCTGTGACGGACGGCGTTGTCCAGGACGTTGACCAACGCACGGTGCAGCCAATCGGGGTCGCCCCGCACCCAAGCCACCGCCGAGGCCTCCAGCCTGGCCCACCCCACGCCGCGCTCGTCGGCGAGAGGGCTCACCACCCAAAGCGCCTCGTCGAGCAGATCCGTGGTGCGCAACGCGACCGCCTGGAGGCGGATCTCCGGGTCGTCGAGACGGGCCAGCGCCAGCAAGTCGTCAACCAGACGACCGAGACGCGCGCTCTGACGCACAACGCCCCCCATCACCTCACGCGGAGGCGCGGCCCCATCGCGACCAGCCTCGGCCAGCGCCTGCAGGCCCGCAAGCGGCGTCCGCAATTCGTGGGCGGCATCGGCGACGAAAGCGCGCCGTTGCTCGTCGAGCGCGGCGACCCGCGCGGCCATATCGTTGAACGCCGCCGCGAGGGCAGCCGTTTCCGCGCTGCCGGCGGGCACCACAGCCTGGCGCAGCTCACCGGCGCCCATGCGGCGAATGGCGGCCTGTAGCCCTTCCAGCGGCCGGGCCAAGGACCCTGCCAACCCGGCACCGCCGACGACCCCCACGGCCCCCAGCAGGGAATCCAGCAGCCACAGCCGCGCCTGTATCGCGGTGACCTCCCGTTGCAGGGGCGTGAGGTCACGCACGAGCAGAATCGCGCCGTCCGGCTGAGCGTCGACCTCCAATGGGGCGATCGCGTAGGCGACCCACCCCGCGCCGGAGGCGTAGACTCCCGCCTGTGGACCGCTCGCCGCGCTCCACCCCGGCGGCAGGGACAGCCGTGTGCCGACGCGTCCCGCGTTGCCAAAGCCGTCGACCCAGACGGTGCCTGAGGGCCCTAGCCAGAGCACGCGCCCGCCCGCGGCGAGACCCAGTTGACGAGCGCTCACCGACGGGCTGCCCCCTGCCTCCACGCTGCCGGCGAAGGCTTCAGCCACGCCTTCCACGGCGTGCACAGCCCTGGCACGCTCCGCGCTGAAGGATGCCGATAAGAAAACACGCAGCGCCAGGCCGGTGAGCAAAGCGGTTCCCAGTAGCGCCAATGCCGCATGGCTGGCGACCAACTGCCGGCGCAGGCTAGCCGGACGGTGCGAAGCAGTAGCCGACGCCGAAACGGGTTCGAATCCACTGCGGATGGGCAGGGTCGCTCTCCACCTTCTGGCGCAGGCGCCGGACGTGGACGTCCACCGTACGCAGGTCGCCGGGAAAATCATAGCCCCAAACCTGGTTCAGCAGTTCCCCCCGCTGGAAGACCCGGTGTGGGTGGCGCGCCAGGTGGGCCAACAGCGCAAACTCCGTCGGGGTGAGCGGTACCGGCCTCCCGTCCGCGACCACGCGCTGGCCGGCGAAGTCGATCAGCAGCCTGCCCTGGGCATATACGGCCAGCGGTCCCGCGAAGGACCGCTGGCTCCGGCGGAGGATGGCGCGCAAGCGCGCCACCAATTCTCGGCTGTTGAAGGGCTTGGTCAGGTAGTCGTCGGCCCCGAGCTCCAGGCCGAGGATACGGTCGACGTCGTCGGCACGGGCAGTCAGGATCAACACCGGGACATCGGAGCGCCGCCTCAACTCGCGGCACACATCGAGGCCGTCCCGGCCCGGCAGCATCAGGTCCAGAACGATGATCGCGGGGCGCGCCTGCTCGAAGGCCGCCAGGGCTTCGTCGCCGCTGGCGGCCGCAGCGACCTCGAACCCGGATGCGACCAACGTGCCGCGCAGGCCGGCCACCAGGTCCGGCTCGTCATCGACGAGGAGCACCAAAGGACGGGACGCCACCATGCCCGAGAGAGCTTGGCGATCCGTAGCGGGGGTCCTTTCGGAGGGACCGCACCCGTGGTGCCATTGCGCAAGGAGTTTCTGGCGGAAGGCCGGGAAGAAGGCCGGGCGGCAGGCCGCGCGGAAGGAGAGTTGCGCCAGGCGCGGGCAACCGTCGTTGAGGCAGTTGCCGCGCACTTCGACGCCGTGCCAGGCGCGGTGCGACGCGCCGTGTCCCAGGCCCAGGACCTCGGCCAGTTCCAGCGGCGGATGGGGTCGACGCGGCCCGGGTCCCGGGGGCAGAGCGGCGTTGGTCCTGTCGCCGCCCTCTGGCTGCTCGGGCGCCTCCCGCTCCGACCGCAGATGCGCCACCACCTCCGCATACACCGCGGGGATCGCCCTCCCTTTGGCCTCCGCCTTGCGCACCACGCCATCCATCGCCCGCGCCATGTCCCGCAGCGTTGCGGCCAACTGCCCCGCCTTGCGTCTCCGCCGGCGACGGCGCAACCAGCACCAGGCCCTTCACTCGGTTGCCCCCCCGCGCACCCGTCACTGGGCTTGGGGAGCGCGAGGGATGCGGACCACGACGCGTGTCCCGTGGTCGCTGGCAATGTGCAGGGCTCCGCCGTGCGCCCGCACCCAGGCGTGGGCGATGGCCAAGCCGAGGCCAGAGCCGGCGTCGCGGCCGCGAGCGGGGTCGCCCCGCACGAATGGTTCGGTGACATGGGGCAGGATCTCCGGCGGGATGCCGGGCCCGTCGTCGACGATGGTCCACTCGGCCGCGTCGCTATCCAGGTGAAGCCGCAGGACGACATGCCCCCCTTGGGGAACGTAGCGGACAGCGTTGGCGAGCAGGTTGGTCAGCGCCGCGTCCAGCCGGTCCGGGTCGACCGTCGCAAAGCCCTCGGACGGCGCCTCAACCACTAGGTCCACGTGTTTGGCGGCGGCCAGCGGCTGAAAGCGGCCAACCAGGGCGCGCGTCTGTGCGGCAATGTCGGCAGGGCGGAGCGCCAGGGGCAGGGCGCCAGCGCGCGCGCTGGCTAGAGTCAGCAGGTCCTCGACCAAGCGGATCAACCGCCCGACCTCTCCGTGGAGAGAGGCGATCCGCTCGGGTTCCGGCGCCACGATCCCTGCCAGCATCCCCTCCAGATTGGCCTGTAACGCGGTCAGGGGCGCACGCAGGTCATGGGCGACCGCCGCCAGAAACGTTTCGCGCTGCCGGGCTGTCTCCCCCAGCATCTCGACCATCCCGTTGAGCGCGTATGCCAGTTCCCCGAGTTCGTCACTGGCCCGCACGGCGAGCCGGCGACCGAGGTCGCCCCGGGCGATGCGTCGCGAGAGCGCCACAAACGGTGCCAGTCGGCCGCTCAATGTTTGGGCCAAAGCGCGCGACAGCCACCAGGAAAGGGAAAGGGCGCCAGCGCCCGCCAATACGCTCCCGAGAACGATGGCGGTCACGATGATGCTTGTCGCCGGCCTGTTCTGGATTGTCCTGCTCGTGGGCGTGGGCATCCTCCTCTACGCGCTGGTGGCGCGCTGGCAGGGGGGCCAAGGCAGGGGGGCGACCGGTCCTGACGATCCGCTGGCGCTGCTCAAGATCCGCTACGCACGGGGCGAGGTCACGCGCGAGCAGTATCAACAAACGCTACGCGACCTGACGCAACGGGAGGGGGAGCGAGGATGACGCTGCGTAGCGCGGTGTGGGCGGGTGCGGTGCTGTCGGTGATCGGCATCGGTGGGTTGACCTTCGCGGGCGTGGTCGGGGCGACAGGTCCACGGCTGCCCTGGATCCAAGGGCGCGCCGCCGTGGGCATGATGGACGCAGGCACCGCTGGGGCCGGCTACGGCGGCATGATGGGTGGTGCCGGACCGGGTTACTGGGGGATGATGGGAGAGGTCGCCGGTGCCGGCCCTGCCCGCATCGGCGATACGCGCCTTGCTACCCTGGTGGCTCAGGGGAAGCTGGGGGCCCGCACCGACGCCAAGACCGATACGGTGACCTACACGGGCACATCCGCGACCATCGTCGCGCTGGCGTCCCCGCACGGCCAGGCGAACATGACCTGGGAGATCGACGGGTTGGTGAACCCGACGGTTGTGGTGCGGCCCGGTGCCCGTGTGACTGCAGACCTGGTGAACACGGACTGGGGCTACATGCATGGATTTGAGATTACAACGACGCCGCCTCCCTATCCATACATGGCGATGATGGGAATCGCGAATGATTTCTTGCTCATGCCGCTCCCGCCACGCACCAGCCAGCACCTGGCCACCGCCCGGTACTACACGCGGAGTGGCACGATTGCCTTGAGCCCCGGGACCTACTACTACCTCTGCCCTGTGCCGGGGCACGCGCAACGCGGCATGCACGGGGTCTTGCTGGTTCGCGCCTCACCCGAAGTTCCAGAGCGCAGCAACAGCACGGGTGGAAGCATTCGACCCAAAGGGTCTAGGGCCTGATTTGCGGCTGCAGCGCAGGCTCTTGACTCTGGAACAAGCGGTGCCATAGGCTCCCATCACTCTGGCGGCGGGGGTGTGTTGGTTGAGACTGAGGTCATCGAGGAATCCGGCGGTGGACACGGCGAGAGCGCGAATGCCCCGGAGGCCGGGACGGACGACGAGACTCCTGGGCTGAATCCTGCCCTGAGTCGCGAGGAACGGCGCGACGATTATCCTGAATCTCGCAGTGTCAGGCGGACGCTGCTGGCGCAGAATGACCCCGCGACGCGAGCGGGTGAGGTCGTGGCGAGGGGCAGGCCCCTGGGCACCAAGGCGACCGGCCGCCCCTTTGCGAAAGTCAGGATTATACCGCGTGGCGCTTAGAACACCGCCTCCCGCTGCCCCTGGCTCTCGATCTTGTGCCGCAGGAGGGTCGTGCGCCGCCGCTCCTCGCCCGCGGGCGCCGCCCCGAGCAACGCGGCATCGCCGACCAGCGTCAGCGTCTGCTGGGCGCGGGTAACCGCGGTGTAGGCCATGGCCCGGTCGGCCGCCCAGAGGCCGTGCCCGGGGTCCAGGGCCACCACCACGTGCGGCGCCTGGCTGCCCTGGGCCTTGTGCGTCGTGAGCCCATACGCCAGCAGCAGGATCGCGGCCGCCTGTTCCCGCCCGTAGCGCACCGCGCGGCCGTCGTCGAGCCGGACGGTCACCATGCCCCACTCGGTCACCGTCACGGTCCCGAAGGTGCCGTTGGCCACGATCGCGCCATCGTCGAGCATGGCAGAGCGCGCCTGGATCACGCGGTCGCCCGCCACGAAGTCTTCGTCGGGGTCGGCGCTGGGCAGGAACACTGGCCGCAGGCTGCGGGCCAGGGCACGGTCCCCCGCGGGGCCCTCGTGTTGGGCGGTGAGCACGAGCACGTCCGCCGGATCCGCTCCAGCCACCAGGAGCTCGCGCAGCACTTCGTGTACCGCGGTCGCGATGCCGGGCCCCTTCGCCGGAATCACGTGCAGCTCCCCCGGGCTCTGCACCGGCGCCCCACGCAGCGACCCGTCCCGGATGGCCTGGCCGAGGTCGGCGATGTGCCGCCCCCGGGTCCGGTGGTTCGTCCGCAGGTGGACCACAGCCTCGGGGAATTGCTCGGCCAGGTCCCAGAACGGTTGGCCCGGGCCCACCGGCGGCAATTGGGCGTCGTCGCCCGCCAGGACCACGCGGCGGCATCCCGGCGTCGCCGCCAGGAAGGCCCCGAGCGCGCCAGCGAGCGAAGCGTCGAGCATGCTGGCCTCGTCCACGACCAGCAGGACCGGCTGCTCCCCGGTCCGCGCCGTGAGTTCGCCTGGACGGATCCCGAGGAAGTTGTGCAGGGTGCGGCCACCACCGCTCGCGCCGGCCAGCACCTGGGCGGCCTTGCCCGTCGTCGCGGTGAGCGCGGCCCCCTCCCCACAGGCGGACGCGGCGAGCCGCAGCAGGTGACTCTTGCCAGTGCCCGCCGGCCCGGCCAGGATGGTGAGCGGCTCGGTGAGGATGTGCCGCAGGGCGGCCCGCTGCTCGGGGTCCAGAGCGGCGGCCGCCGCAGGCTCCGCCACGACGGGGGGCCTGCGTTCCAGCAACGCGAGGATGCCCTCCGCCAGCCGGAACTCGTACTTGGCCTGGATTGCCCGCTGGACGAAGGGCGATCCCTCCACCGTGAAGGCGTAGGCGAACTTCCCGGACTGCGCCAGGAAGCCGTTCACCTCGCGCGCGTACTGCTCTCGCCGTTCCCGCGCGGCGCCAGTCGCCAGCCGGCCCGCCGCCATGCCCACGACGTGCCCCCGGCGTGCCGCCGTGTGCCCCTGGGCCTCCACGGCGTAGAACGCGGAGAGCACGGCCGCCCGCAACCGCGTCGGGGAGTCAGGGGCCTCCTCCCGCCCCGCCGCCCGTGCCGCGAGGCGGTCGCAGACCGCCAGGTTCAGCGGCAGGTCGTGCTCCAGGGGCCAGTACGGGTGCTGCCGCAGGAAGGCGTCGGGTGCCCCCGCAACCCCTTCGTCCGCCAAGCGGGCCGCGACGGCGCGGCACTGTGCCGCGGTGGCGCCGGCCGGCAGCAGCACGGAGGCGACGGCGGCCACGTCCCGCGGGCCCAGGTGGCGCTCCAGCCGGTAGCGCAACTCCCGCAGCGCCCCCTCGGCCACGCCAGGCACGCGCACGCGCTCGATCACACCGGGGTCCACGGCGACGCGTCCGAGTAGATCGGCCTCCGCCAGCGCCTCCCCAAGCCGCCGCGCGCGTTCAACCCCGACCCCCGCGACCTTTAGGGAGGCGGCCAGGGCCGCCATCTCCGCGGCCGTCGGCGCGTCGTGCCGCCAACCCACCACCTCGTCGCCGCGCGTCTCCCACGCGCAGACCGCCAGGGGACGCAGCAACTCCGCGGCCGCCTGCGGGTCGGCGAAGCGCAGGCGGCGCGTGCCGCCGCGCCGGTCCCGGACCTCGGCCTCGTCCCCCTGGATCGCCAGCAGTTGACCTACGACCGGGGCATCCGCCATACTGCGTGCCCTCCTGCTTGACCAAGCCCGTCTCCTTCAGGCTACCATGGCCCGGAGATTCGCGCCCGTGTCCGCGTGGGCAGCGAGGGAGCGTGGCGGAGACGACAGCACAGGGCCCCTGTGTGACATGCGGCGCCCCCGTGGCCGCGCACGCCTGGTCGCCGAGCGGTTCCTTCAGCGACTGGGACACCCTGCGGGGCCGCGGGCCCAGCGCGGGGGCCATCCCCATGCCCATTTGCGACCTCTGCGACGCGGCGCTGTCCGGGGCCCCCTTCACGCGGCGGGCGCCCGCCGGCCACAGCGGGTGGTTCATCCCGTGGCGGGCCGGCGCCGATGCCGTGGCCATCCGTTCTGGGCCCGACGGCCTCACGGCACTGATCCAGCCCCCCGAGCCGCCGTTCCGGTGCATCCTGGGCGGCTGGATGCAGCGCCGGCACTGGTGGCTGCGGGCTCCCCTCGCGCTGGACCGCACGGTCTACCCTGCGCTGGTGGTCGGCGGCAGCCCGCCCGGGCACCAGGTGGTGTGGATCGACGCCCGGCGCGCCGAAGCGTTGCGGCAGGTGTTGGACGCCACGGCTGACGAACCGTGGCGCCTGTTGCGCGGGCCCCTTCCCCGGGACGCTCAGCGGCGCGCCGAGGTTTCGGCCCTGCGGGCGGGCTTCCCCGACCGGCCCGGCACCCTGTCCGGTGTGCTGGTCTCGGTCGCCGTGGCAAGGCCTCCCCGCCCCGCGACCCCGGAAGAAGGCGAATCGGACGACGAAGGGGCGAATGAGGCATGAGCGCCACCCGCGTGCGCGGGCGATTCCAGACACTAGCTCCCCTGCTGCAGACCAGCCCGGGTGACGGGCGCGGCCGCGAGCGCGGCACGACGGTCCGCACCCGGACGTGGCGTGTGCCGCCGGTCGAGGCCGGCGGCGAACCCGCGCAGGTGCCGGTCATCAGCGGCAACTCGTTCCGCGGGCGGAGCCGCCGCGCCTTGGCCCAGCACCTCTGCGAGACGCTGCAGGTGACGCCGCAGACCCTGGACCCGCAGGTCACCCACCTGCTCTTCATCGGCGGCGCCATCGCCCGCGGCACCAAGAACACGCTCACCCCCGAGGCCAAGGCCGAGATGCGCCGGTTGCTCCCCGGCCTGTCGCTCTTTGGCGGCAGCGCGCTGGGCGCGATGTTCGACGGCCGCGCCGCCTTTGGGGATTGGGTCGCCCAGGTGCGGGAGACGCCCGAACCCTGCCTGCTCCCCGGGGTGTCGCGCGAGGACCTGCCCGCGGTGCAGGGCGTGATGGACACGCAGCGATGGGTCCAGGCCGCCGGTCTCCTCGAGGAAGTCTACGGGCGCGACCGCATCGAGCAGTTGAGCGCGGACCTGCGCGCCGCCCTCAAGTTGGCGGACCAGAGCGTGGCCGAGGGTGAGGGTGGCATCCGCGAATCCCTGCCCTACGGTGCCGAGGTGGTCGCCGCCGGCGTCACCTTCGGCGGCTGGGTGGCGGTGGACGCGCAGGCGAACGACATCGAGCGCGCCGCCCTGCGCAGGGCCTTCGACCTGGCCTTCCCCGCCGACGCCGACGGCGTACGCGAGGTCTTCCTCGGCGGGGGCGCCAACCGGGGCCTGGGTCTGGTGCGCCTGGAGATCGACCTGTCCCCCGTCGCGCCCGACACGGCGGCCTACGACACGTACCTGCAGGCCCACGGCGACGAGATCCGCCGCTACCTCTCCTCTGGCAAGCTCGTGCCGGTCTTCCAGGCGGCCCCGTAGCGGAGGGTGGTGCCGCTCTGGTGGAGGGTCTGGAGATCCGGGTCTCGGTCGGCGCGCCGGTGGTGCTCGGCGGATCCCCGCACGGGCCGTGCCTGGACCAGGTGCTGGCGGCACTCGCCGCCCGGCGGGAAGGGGCGACCTATCCCCCTCTCCCAGACGCGTGGCGCGAGACCGTGCCGGTGCCCGGCATCCAGCAGCGTGACGGCGTACCGCTGGCCAGCGCGCTGTGGCCGGTCGGCGCCTATGTCTGGGACCAGCGCGTGCTGCCTCGCAAGCCCGACTTCGACGCCCTGATCCCGTGGTCTCGCCCCCTGGCCTGGCGCAGCGACTTTGGTCCCTATCTGTCGCGTGCGACCACCCTGCGCGTCGTGACGGCGACGACCTGGGTCTGGTGGTGCGTCGGCGACCGCGACGTCGTGGAGGACATGCTGGGCGACCTGCTCAGCGTCGGCGCCAAGCGGGGCGCT
>JAJZZC010000145.1 GCA_021797775.1 Bacillota bacterium | reverse complement strand
TTACGGTAGCAGTTGGGATCCCTCCGACACGCAACTCCGCGTGGCGCGTGACCGCCTCGTCGCCGCCGGTCTCTCCTGGGTGAAGCCTCTCCGGGCACCCGCCGAGGCGTTGCCGCTGGCGCCCGCTGGCGTGGACATGGTCATCGGCGCCGCCTTCCTGCACTTCACCGACCCGCGCCAGGTCCTGCGGGAGGCAGCGCGCGTCCTGCGGCCCGGCGGTCGCTTTGCCCTGGCGGCCCCGCTCATGCACGGCTGGCCTCCGTTCTGGCAAGAGGCATTGGCACCCGTGGCCACGGAGGCACGGCGCCTGGGTCTAGCCGACACGCTGCGGTGGGGAGTGCCGGAGAGCGAAATCCTCGCGTGCGCTGGCGCCGCGGGGTTACTGGTAGCGAAGACCGAGCATGTCGCGGATTCGTGGGACGCTCCCACACCCGCCGTCGCCCAGGCGTTCGTGCACCAGACCCACCTGGTCGCCCTGCTCCTGCGCGACGCCCCGGCCGACCCCATCGCACGGACGGAGCAGGACGTGCTGGCTCGGATGGCCGAGCGCTGGGATACCTGCGCGGAGACCGACCGTGGCATGCCATTCGTCTACCTGCATCTGGTGGCGCGCAAGCCGTAGACCACGCGCCGCGCGGCCGCGGGATCACGAGAACCGGAGATCCCCGGCCAGTTCACCGCCAGGGAAGTCACCCAGGAGCCCAGCGTTCAAGCGCAAGGGAGGGTCCCTGCTGAAAGCCACCGGCATCGTCCGCCGCATCGACGACCTCGGCCGTTTGGTCATCCCAAAGCCGGTCCGAGAGACGATGCGCATCCGCATCGGGGAGCCGGTGGAACTCTTGGCCGATGACGTGGGCGCCGTCGTCCTGCAGAAGTATTCACCGGTGGCCGCGCTCGGCGGAATGGTGCCTCGCTTGGCGGAATGTCTATACGAGACTACCGGGCATGTCGCGCTCGTCACGGACCGCGACACCGTCATCGCCGCGGCCGGCGCGCCGGAACGCCTCGGGCGACCGGTGGGCCCGGTGATCGAGGCCGCCGTCGCACGCGGCGAGGCCACTCTGTTCAGACCAGGGGATGCTGCGGACGAACGGGCGCTTGTTGGCAGAGGCAACCTCGCTCACGACAGGGATGCATTCGCCTCCTTCGTCATCGCGCCGATTCGCGCCGGTGCCGACGCGACGGGCACCGTGGTCCTCGCCACACGCGAGGTGGCACAGGAAGTCGGCGAGACGGAGGCCGCCCTGGTGCGAGCCGCGGGCGCCTTCCTCGGCCGGCAGCTCGTGGTGTGATCCGGCGGTACGGGGCCGGTGCCGGCCCAGGATCCCCGCACGGGCATCCGGGCGGGGGTATCCGGGCGCGGCCACTCGGCCACGCGGATCCCCGGCATCTCAGACACGAGCCCCCAGCGAAGGTTGGCACCGATCTCATGGGCGCGTGCAGTGTCCACGTGCGATGGCCGATCGTGACCCCTAGCGGTCGGACAACCACCACCGCACCTTTCCCGCGAAGGCGGCCCGTGTTTGGGATGCCCGCCCCCTCGCAAAGATGGCCAACCACTCGCGACGACGCGCGCCAACGGGGCGAGGTACTGCGAAGCGTCGCCCGCCGCATGAAATCGGTGGCGGGCGACCTGCTGGCCATGGGCCATGCTCGTCGAGCCGGATGTCAGCCACCGGGCAGGCGTGCCCCGAAGGGAGGAGGCAACGCCTCCCCCCTTTCCACCGCACGCACGATCACTGATCGTGTCGGAGCGGGCGTGCGGGCCCCAGAAGGTACTAGCGGGCCGGACAGACGCCCGTCCGTGGATCTCGCAATCGGGCCTGCCCGGAGCGGGCCGAGGATACGGCGTTGGCCTTTCCTGTTCCGTCCCACCACCGCCCCCTACGATCGTCAAAGCCCGACCTATCACGGATGTCCAATCTGATAACAGATGCCAGGGCTAAAGCTCAATCGACTGAAACCAGCGCGAACTCGGGCCGTTCCGTGGGATGCAGGCACGCCGCTCGTGCTGGCGGTGGCGCACACCCCCACCCATGCGCCTGCCATGACCACTTCACTGGCCCCGCCAGCTTGCAGCCAGGTTGCCCCGTCCGTGGAGACAAACGCCGTCCATATTAGGCCCCTTCTGCTGAGTTTCAACCACACGGGCTTCAGCAAGTGGTTCGCCACTGCACCGTTCACCGCTGTCATTACGGTCTGAGTGGGAAGAAGGCCGGCCGCCCCGCTCGCGTTGAGGTTTCCGAACCCTTGAGCGAATCCTGGGCTGTTCTCGCCGAAGTACAGACCGAAGTTCGAACGGTCAATGGCGATCACCCCATCGCCGGCCGTGACTAGGACCGCGACTGCGGGGGCGTTGTCGCTCAAATCCGCCCGAGCCATCAGGCCTGCGGCGGCAGATGCTGACATGGCCGAACCACCCACCGCCTCAAATACATCCAGTCGACAAACGTACTCAGCCGCAGACTCCTGATCCGCCACAGGTGCGAAGGCGCAGTTATCGCTAAATCCGCCGCTGTTCGCGGGTCCAAGCGTCGCGCCGGTGCCGGTCAGCCAGAGCATGCCACCGCGCGTAGCCATCAGAGTGGGCGCCGCCACGGCCTGCACGGCACCTGCCCCGGTCATCGGCGGAGGGGGCAGGTGTTGATCTGCGGGAGATGTGCGCAAAGATGCGAGGACTGCAGCACTGACCGCATCGGTGGCCTGGGAGGCGCGCATGGCGGATTGGAACGCGTTTTCTTGGGCCGTCATGCTATGAAATGCCAGGGGCACGTCAACAGCGCGCGCGGCCAGCTTTCCCCACCATGGCGCCAGAATGCCATCAGCCTGTTCGGGATTGTACCGAAACCATTGCTCGCCATAGTTGTAATCCACGGCATCCGCAAACGCGCCGATGTTCTTCTCACGCAGCAAGGGAGCGACCTGGCGCACGGTGCTTTCCCATAGCGGCCAAAGGCTCTTCTTGGATGGGGCAAGCAATAGCGTTCGCATCATGAACGTCTGCCAATAGTCCTGGAACGTGAACCACTTCAGAAGCTCCCACGCCGCATCTGGGTTCTTCGCTTGCGTGTTCATGTACCAGACGTCGTTGTTGCCGCCCTCTGCTGGTCCGTTCGGATACCTGGGCGGTTGGATGTAGTCCCACTTGAAGTTCTGACCCCAGGCCAGGACATTGCTCAGCACGGATGATTCCGGTACGGCTTCGAACACTGCAGTACCGTTGCGGATCGACCGGGCGGCGTGAGGGACTAGGTCGGGAAGCGGATATGGCGGCACCGCGGCCGCTGCGACGACGTCTTCCCACAATAGACCGTAGATCCACTCGCCCGCGCGAATCGATTGCGGCAGGTCAAGCAGGGCACGGGTCCGGGAAGCATCCATTTCCGCGCCACCGAAGCCAATGAGCAGATAGTTCCAGTTGTTGTAGCCCTGAAGCGAAGCACCGTACCGTCGCTGAGTGCGGCCAGCGACCTGCACCGTGCCCGCCGTCCGCCGGAAGAAGGTCTCTGCCTCCTTATAGGTCCACTCTGCTGTCGGATACTCCAGTCCCAGTTGGTCGAGGAGGGACTGATTGTAGGCCCAGACACGGGGTCCAGAGTATACCGGCAGTCCCCACACATGCCCCTCCGTTGTCAGACCAGCCATCTGCCCGCTGGGCCAAACACTGGTCGGGTCGATCCCGTCCCGCATGAGGTACGGGTCCAACGGTGCGGCAACTCCCGTGGCCAATGCGACCGGGAACGATCCGCAGCAACTGGCAATGACGTCGGGCCCAACCCCCGCGACGCAGTCCGCAAACACGGTCGTGACAGCGATCGGGCCCCCGCTCGGACCGGGTATCAACTTGACGCGCAACCCCTTGTGGGTGCTTGCGAATTCTTGAGCGGCGGCGGCCAACAATGCCTCTGCCGCGGGGTCCCAGGGATGCCACCAGGGCATAGCCGTCAGTTCGATGACCGGCCGAACCGTGGATAGCCGGTGAACCGCGACCGATGATACCGTAGCCGAGCCGGCGGCGACGGCGGCGGCGCCCGCAAGGAAGGTGCGACGGGTGGAGACGACGGGACGGTCTTCCGCCACACTGCGCATCGAGTTGGGTCCCTCCTGGGGATGCGATTTCTGACTCATAACTACCCTCGGATTGCCGCTGGGGCCTCTGGGACGACGGCTTCACCTATGGCCGGTACCAATTCGACCGGCACGAGGACGTTGGATGCGCCATTCGCTTGACCCATGCAACGGAGCAATAGGGCCACCGCTTCCCTGGCCAAGCGGTCCACATACTGCGTGACCGTGGTAAACGGTGGCGCATTGCATGTTGCGAATGGCAATCCGTCAAAGCCTGTGACGACGACTTGCTCCGGCATGCGAATCCCTGCCTCGGCACACTGCTGCACGCATTCCCTTGCGATGTAGTCATGAGCACACATCACTGCGATCGTCGGGCCAGACCCTTGCAGCCCCCTGCGCAGGCGCCCGACCAATGGTCGCAGACTGGCACTGGTACCTTTGGTGCCTTCATCGACAAGCCGGTGAAGTTCCAGAGCGTCGACCGGCAGGCCCGCGGAACCAAGGGCCGCTCGCACGCCGGCGACACGATCCCGTACGGAGGTCACAGGGTATTCACCAGGCAGGACATACCAGAAGCGGGTGAGGCCGCGTTGCAACAGGTGGCGCGCCAACGTGTACCCGCCGGTGAAGTTGTCCGACGCAACCCAGGGCACCGTCTCGCCATCCACATACCTGTCCAAGAAGACCACGGTCGTTCCGCCTCTGAAGAGGGATGTGTAGAACCCGGGCGTGGTTCCGCAGCCAGGGCAAGGAACGACGATGAAAGCGCTGACCCCCGTCCGCAAGAGGTCGGTCACGGCCACCTCCTCGGCGCCAGGCAACCCACGTGTCGACACGTATGTCATGGGAATGCCATGGCGTGCCAGAGCGTGCTGGCAGACCGACAGTAGGCGGTTGGAGTACACCCCGTCCACGCTCCTCGCGATGAAGCCGACAGCGGTGGGGCCGCCTGTACGTACGGCTTCCGCGGGCACGGGTGCGTCAGCCACCTCTGCCAGGGCTCGGGCACGCTTCGCGATGATTCCGTCGTTCTCCAACCTCATGAATGCCGTGGCCACCGTCCTGCGGCTTACTCCGTAGTGCTGCGCGAGGGCCCGTTGCGGCGGGAGGTGGCGCTCGATCCCTGGAGTCGGCAAGGTCTCAACGAAATCGCGGCAAATGCGTTCAGCCAGCAGGAAGGGCAGGGGTACGGGCCGGGCCAGGGCGATCGGTTGGTCTCTTGGCTTAGCTGGCTTAGCCGCCACGGTGCCCACACTCCCCTTTGTCCAACTGCGCTGGGTCGGAACGGGCGAGAGGGTCCAGTACCCGGTCCGTCGACGGCGTATGGCCCTGCCGCCCCCGGGAGGGCCCCACGCCGTGGCACGAGGGTCGACTTCGGAACATCGCGGCCCACGGTCTTGCCCTGCGACGAGCGTGTTACGACGGGGGTAACCACCGACCTGCCGACGTGCGCTGGCTGCTTGTACGGACAAGGAGCCAACCCGTGGCGGGCAACGGGCCGGGCCATGTGGGGGCGGCTGGCGCCCACGCCGTTAACGAGGGCAAGGGGAACAGGTGTTGTTCCTCGGTGCGCCGCAAGCCCTCGAAACGGGATGGTCACTCCGAACCACGGCACGGAGGCCGTCCGGGCGCCGCTGGCGGCGGGCGCGCTTGGGCGAACCGGGTGTCCCGGTTCGGGGCTCGCAACACCCACTGTGCCACACCGGGTACCCATCAATGGGATGACGGCAGGATCGGGGCGGAACGCCTGTGCCGTTACCTGGTAGGAGGCTGCATCCCGCTCGTCCATTCGGATGTCGCAACCGGCCGTGGGTGGCCGCGTCGCCCGACCATAGCCCTACGCTGGTCGCGCCCCCAGCCAGCAGGAACAAGCGGCCCCCTGACACGCACAGCCCACGGTGGACGCCGCCATTGCGCCGACGCCCGTTCCCGAGGGATTGCCCTGCTCCGGCCGGACCCGCGACGACAGCCAGCAGGTGGCGGGCCGGTGCCCGCGCTGGGACTGCGTGCGCATCGCACGGCGCGGCGCAGAGGAGCCCGGCGGCCCTGTTCCATCGGCCACGCTCTATGACCGGCAGCCATCCCACATCGGAGGCCGTAGTTCTTTGCTCGCGTGCGACCAACTGCGCCGCCGCCCCAAGGGCAGCCTCGGCCCCCCCCCGGACGTCGGACGCCCTGGCTGGCGTCCAGACTCCTCGGGCTCAGCCACACGCGACACCACGCCCCGTGTCACAGGCCACGCCGGGGGGTGCCAGGACGGCGCTGGGTGCCCGCTCCCGGAACGGCGACCCGAGCATGGCCGTTAGGAAAACGGCGACGGTCCCATTCGCTGTGGCAGACCCAAGGGGCGCTGACGGGTTCGGTTGGGCCGGACACCCGGGGAACGGCTGTGGGACGCGCCTGACCGTGCCTCCGGATGGCAGCCTCGCGGTGTCGGCCTGAAGCCGTGCCGCCTCGGAGTCACCCAGGTCCGTCAAGGCACCTCTGGACATTCGCCCAACGGTATCGTAACCCCGGCCATCTTCCCGTGCGCCACCGACAGGCCCCCCCACTCTGTCGACGAGAGAGGCGGGAGGGTGTGGCTCCCCTGTGCGACCTGCTCGGCGTCACGGCCAACCACCTGCTGGGTCGGACGGAACAGCCCGCGGGCCCCCCTGTCGCGTACGCAGCGCGAGATGGACCGCTCAGGGGCATCCACCGAAGATGCCGTCGTGGTGGCCCCCGGGAATGGGGGTGAGCGGTTTGGCGCCGGTCGGCAGCCTGGCCCTCCTTGCCGCTCTGTCGGCGGAAGCGGTGGAAGCGGGGCCGCCCGTCCCGGCCGCGGTCCTGGACGACACCGGCGCGCCTGTGGCCATCGACCTGGTCGAACGCAGCGCGCCGGATGCGCCGCTCTCGTTCCGCCGGCCGCCCGGGCGTGCGGAAGCAATCCCCGGCGGCCGCCTCTGCCGCATCGTCGAATGCGGATACGGGATGTTGGAGTCCTGGCGGCACGGCGGGAGCAGGGGCGCCGGCCGGTGGCCGCTGCTTGCGGGACGAGGTAGTCGCCCCACCCACCTCGCTGCTCGCCCACGCGTGCGATCCCGACCGCGGATGCGTGCTTGGGCCTGTGATCTCGTTGTGGGGAGGTGGGTCACCCACTCGGTGGCGGCTCCTTCCTCTTGACCCCCTCACGCCGCCCACGCTCCACCGCGCCCGTCGGCTCCCACCCGGTTCGTGGGTTAGGGAAGATCACCGGCCTTTCGCGCCATCACGGACGCGCCATCGCGGTCGCTGCCGCCCCCTCGGGCCGCGCCACAGCCGTGACCACACCGTGGCGCCCGCGAAGGTTCTCCTCCCCGGCAAGACGGCCACCGTCTCCGTCGGTCCCCAAGCACCTCATTACTCGCCCACCGCAGCGGTCAGTGGGCACCCGTGGAGTAGACCATCCACGCGGTGGCGTGCCCACTTACAGCGAAACACGGAACAAGCCGGCTGCTCGTGCAGAGGTACAGAGGTTTATGCGTCCCGCCCACCTAAACTCCAGGTTACAGAAGCGAGGCGATGGAAGTGTCCGAAGGGCCGTCCGCACCCGATGCCGTGGATGCCGCGACACCGGAAGGCGCGCTGGAGGAAGTCTGGCAGGCCCTCCGCAACCACTATCCTATGCTGGAATATGCTGGAGCGATCGGCGACGCCTGGCTGGAAGAGTTTCGGCCCCGGGTCCGCGCTGCAGCCGATCTGACGGCGGCCTGGCCCATCATCGACGAGATGGTGCTGCGACTGCAGGACTACCACACCTCGCTCCGCCCCCCAATTCCACTTCCTGTTTACACCAGCCCGGACGTCCGCATGGGGTGGGTCGAGGGCGGCCTCGCGATCCTCGACGCCGGTCCGGAAACAGGGCTTGTCCCTGGCGACCGCGTCCTAGCCGTGGACGGCATGGCGGCGCCGCAGGCCCTGGAATCGGTGTGGCATCGCTCACAAGGCTCCACACGTGAGGCCCACCAGCGATCCGCCTGCGCCATCCTGCTGCGGGGTGCCCCGGGCACCGCGCTCCGCATCCAGACAGAGTGCGGCGAGACAGTGCTGCAGCGGCCCGACCGTCCAGCCGCGCCACCGCCGGTTGCCCCGCCGGTATCCCTGCGGCCGCTGGCCGGCGGGGACGCGGGCCTCCTACGCGTGGCGGCGTGGGGAGGCGGCATGGAAGCGGAGGCCTTCACGGCGCTTCTCGACGCCGCCCTGGAGGAGGCACGCGGGTTCGCGCAGCTGGTGATCGACGTGCGGGGCAATCCAGGCGGGAGGGACGACCTCGCCGACGCCTGCACGGGTCGCTTCATCCAGCGCACCGTGATCAGCAGCATCTCCTTCTGGCGGGAGCCGGGCACCGAGACATACCGCCGCAGCGTCGAGTACTGCCTCCCGCGCGGACCGTGGCGGTATGCCGGGCGCGTGGCCGTCCTGATCGACGAGGGGTGCGCCTCCGCCTGCGGACATTTCGTTTCCGGCACGGCCGCCTCCGGTAGGGCCTGCCTCGTCGGCGCGCCAACCAACGGCGCCTGCGGCTGGATCCGGCGCATCGACCTGCGCCGCGGCGCGAGCCTCTTCTGTTCGATGAACTTCCCCTCCACGGCGGCATGCCGTCGCCGCTACACGGTATCGAGCCGCACTACCGGGTGCCTCCGAGGCTCGATGATCTGCGCGCCGGGCGCGACGGCTCGCTGCAGGTGGCCCTGGGCTGGCTCCGCTCCGGGCAGCCGCTTCCCGCAGGACGCAACCGAACGTGGACGACAGAGGCGTGCTGACACGGCACGCGGCGCTGGACGTCAAAGGCTGGGGCATTAGCCGCCCTCGCGACGCCCAGACCGAAGGGCGGGAAAAGTCGAGCGCGGGGACGGCGCCACCGTCACGGCATCCGTGGGGTTCCTGCCGACGCCAGCCGCGTCGCGCGCGGGGGGCGTAGTTGGGCTTGCCCGCCCCCCGCGGGCGCTCCGCCGATCAGCGGGATGCCGCCACCAGTGGACGCGCTTCCCCTTCGCCTTCCCTTCTCTAGGAAACCCCACCACGCCGTCGAAAGCCGGAAGTGGTGTCCTATCCAACGCTTGGCCCCCGTAGGAGGAAGCGCGTTGGCGGAAGCGGGCGGCGATGCTTCAGGACGCCAGCCCCGGCCGCCTCGCGGGCACCCCGCGGCACGCGGAGGAAGGCTTGCGCCGCGTCTTTCCGGTCAATCGCTCGCCTCGCCGCCCAGGGAGAACACCACGGCCCGCACAACCTGGTGGCCCATGCGCACCGGGGAGGCGACGATCTCCGCGACATCGCGGATGCCGAGAAGACGTTCGGGTCGACCTCGCAGCGCGATGCCCCGGGAGGCCCTCGTGGGCGCGTTCCGCCGCTATGGCATGCTAGCCCAGGGCCTGGTACGTCGCGCTGCTGCCCGAGGCGTCGCATGCGGAAACGGTGAACCGGTAGTTCTGGGACGGGTTCGTCGCGCAGTAATAGTACTGCCCTTTGCACTGGAAGCGACTGGTGACTGGAGCGAGGATGAACCCACTGGTCCTCTTCGGGCGTTCGGCTGGCTCGGCCATGTGAAACAACTGGCTCATCCTCCTCTGCGCCCCCGGCAGCTTCAGTTCAATGGCGGCGTGCCCCGACCATTGGGGACAAGGCCACGCAGGCCACGCCGCAGTGATTTGGAACGGGTCCTCGCATATCCACCGAAGCGCTCCGCATTACCGCGGCAGGCTGGTCCGCTGGCTCCCGTTGGAACATGCGAAGGATGGGGACATCCCCGCCCCGTTCTTGCTCTCACTTACGCGGGCTGAAATCTTATAACGTCACGACGTCGGGAGCGTGGCCAACGCAGCATCCCACGGGGACTCTCGCATGGACACGATCATGCCTTACTCTACGATGCGCTGAACGCGTAACGCCGCCCAAAGGCCCGGATTGCCAGGACCAACGCTAACGCACAGCATGCCACCGTGGTATACGGTACCACGCCGGCTTTGCTCGGACGCTGGATCCACGTTGTGCACGATTCCCAGGACAGCCCCACCTGCGTCCACTACCGGTCCCCCGCTGTTGCCACTGAAACCATCCAAGTCGGTGGCGAACAAATGGGTTCCACGCAACTCGGTCACACGTCCGCTGGCGATACGCAGGCCACCGTCTGCATCCGCATAAGCAGATGATGCCCGCTTGGTGCGCATAGGGAACCCGAAGGACCAAACCGGCTCCCCCACCCTCGGGAGCCGTTGCGCCAAGGGCAACGCTGGCAGACGATCCGCTGGGAGTCGGAGAATCGTCCAATCTCGGCCCGCTTTCCAATCATCCTGGGACGGGTTAACGCACAGCATCAGGCCTGGCCCCGCGGCAGCTCGCAGGTAGCAACAGGGCACGGGCGTGTGGGCGCCTTCCGTTCGGTACTGTCCCTCAATCTCCTCGCGCGCAACGTGGTAGTTCGTGAGCAGTGTGCCGTTTGGAGCAACACAAAATGCTGCCGCCCCGCCTTCCATGCGCAAGATGCGTTGCGCTGGAAACTCCGCCACGCCTTCGAATCCGCGGACGATCTCGAACCAAGCCGGCGATAAGCGGTCATCGATGGTTTCGAGCTGCAAACGCGTTAAGTTCACGTACCAGAGGACGACACCTTCCTCAAGGAATACCTTGCAACCTGACGCCGTCGGCCTGTCGGCTGGTGGGGATGCGAATGTGGCCAGACTACTGTGGTCGGGAAACACGGTGGTTACGAAGTAGACGGGCGTCTCCACGCGGGTGACGCCCGACGCCACCGAGAATGGATCAAACGGTGTTTGGATGTCACCGAGCCGAAACAAGCCTTCACTCATAGAGACCCGATTCGCGGAGGGCCGGGAACATCCTCCCGCTGCCGTTCCCGCAGTCCGGCTCCGCAGTCACGGAATCGAACACCCGCACCCGCCACGCACCCGCGGGGTCCACACACCGCCCCGTTACCACTGCCCCGAACAAGCGCCGCTGCTCCGCTCCCCCGCCCTCGACCCTTTCCGCAGGGGTTGCCACGGGAACAACGGGCCCACGGCGTCCTGCCGCCACCGCTCCTCCGCCGCCCTCGCCGTCAGGGGCGATTCGTCGCGGTTGAAGGTGGATGAGCAGCCGAGCGGGTCGCGCCCGGCCAGCGCCGACACACGCGGTCGTAGTTCGCCGCGTAGAGGCGGCCGAACAGGGCCCGCCGCTCGGCCGCCAGCACATCGCGGGGGCGCCCGCCACACCGGGTCCACGTGGACGCTGTAGGCCTCTGCCCGTCGGGGCACGGACAGGCAGCGCAACCCGTGGAAGTACCGGGCCACTGCCGGGTGTTCAGGCACCAGCAGGAGCACGCGAAGACCCCATGCACGGGCCCGGCGCCGGCACGCGTCAAGGAACAGCTGGTGCAGCAGGCCATGGACCGCCGTGGGGGCGAGGCCCACGGCGGCGGCCGCAGCCTGAAGGGCACCGGCCCCAACCAAACACATCGGCCAGGTCGCCATCCGGCCGGACGCCGCCCCCGCCGCCAGACCGGCGGACGCCAGGGCGGGCCCCGGCCGCGGCCGCGCCGATCAGCCACGGCAGCGCCCCGAGGGCCAATTCCGCTGGATAGGTGCCGAGCCAACCGCCGCGCGTGGGGGCGAACGCCGCTCGCGGAACACCCAGCGCAGGAAGTCCGGCGTGTCGGCGCCGACGGGGAACACCCGCGGCCGCGTGACGCTCGGCCGCTCCCTGCCGTGGACGGACGGGATCGCGCCCATCCGGATCATGTCCTCCAACGACGGCACGGTGCTGAACTTGTGGATGGGCACCGCCGTGCCGCGCCGAGCGATCGGCCAGCGCACCGCAGCGAGGCGTGACCCATCGGGCAGCGGGCAGTCCAAGATGGGAGAGGCGTTGTCGAACCGCTGCCCCTCGCGGGCCGCGATGCCCTCGATCAGCGTCCGCACGTCGCGGTCGGCCCGGAAGCGCACCGAGGCGATCCGCAACTGGCCCTCCTGCTCGCCGAACACCTCCCCCGGCGCGTTGACCAGGATCCGATCTCGGACACGCTGGGGGCCCGCATCGCATCCTCCAGCGGGCCCATGCGCCCGAAGAGCGTCGACAGGGCGCCGGCGGCCACCCGCTCCTGCCGCTTGGGGTCGTTGAGCGCGCGGGCCATCTCCTCGGCGATGGCCCGCGCCCGCGTCTCGGCCGCCGGGCGCCACTCGCCCTAGGGCCGGCCGCTCTCCTGGGCGTCCTGGATGATGTCGAAGACCCGGCGGCGGATCTGGGAGATCAGGTCGCGGGCCTGGTCGTGCTCGGGCGAGACCGCCTCGGCCCAAGGGCGCAAGCGGGCCTGGGCCGACGGACGCGCGGGGGCAGGGTGGCGGACGGGGCACCAGGTTGGGGCTGGCGGGCTCGTACGCCGGCCACGGGGCAACTGGGGCGGTTCGTCCTCGACTCGGGCCGGGGGCGCAATGGAGGATGGCAGGGGGACGGCAGGAAGCGGGGGCCGGGCATGGAATCGGGCGGCGGCGATGGCGGGGACGCCGCCCGCGGCCCGCCCCGGCTTCGCGCGTCCTGAGCGCTTCCACCCCCGGGCTGGGAATCGGGTAGGAGGGGGGCGTCGCGCCCCCCGTCCTCCCACACCACCGGACGTGCCGTTCGGCATCCGGCGGTTCATCGACGAGCCAGAAGGGTCTCGTAACGCTCGGTTAGGCTAACGAGCCCCT
>JAJZZC010000144.1 GCA_021797775.1 Bacillota bacterium | reverse complement strand
GTGTGCACGGAGGGCCCCCGCTTTGAGACGCCGGCGGAGATCCGCGCGTACCGGATGTTGGGGGGCGACCTCGTGGGCATGACCGGTGTGCCCGAGGTGGTGCTGGCGCGTGAGGCGGGCCTCTGCTACGCCAGCCTGGCCATCGCCACCAACTACGCGGCGGGCCTGGCGGGACGCCCGCTCTCCCACGACGAGGTCGTGGAGGCGATGGCCGGGGCGATGGACGCCGTGCGGCGCGTGGTGCTGGCGGCCATCGGCCGCCTCGGCGGTGGGCGGGTGTGCGCCACATGCCCGCCGGCGCCGGGGCCCGTGGGGTGAGGCCGTCCGGGACATGGGTGCGCGCGGCGACCGGCGCGCGCCGCCAGGGTTCGGCGCTGGGCACCGGGGCGGCGGTCCTGGCGGCGCTCCGCCGACGGGTGTCGGGGCCGCGTTGCTGGGGCGAGCCGGCATACGGCGCGTGGCGCGGGGGTGAACAACACACAGGAGGGGCGTGGGCAGCGGGTGCGGGAGGAGCCGGCTCCAGCGGAGCGCGGGGGCTCGACGGTGCGGGATCCGTCGCTGGCCCCGGCGGGCGCGCTGAAGATCGATTGGGCGGCGGCGCACATGCCCGTGCTCGCCGCGGTCGCCGACGGGATTGCCGCCCGCGGCACGCTGCGCGGCGTGGGGGTGGGCATCTGCCTCCACCTGGAGGCCAAGACCGCGTGTCTGGCGTTGGCCCTGCAGCGCGCGGGGGCCAGGGTGGCCATCACCGGGAGCAACCCGCTCTCCACGCAGGACGACGTCTGCGCGGCCTTGGCTGCCCGCGGTCCCTCCGTGCACGCCTGGCACGCCCCGACGCCGGCCGAGTACAGGGGTTTCGTCCGCTCCGTGCTGGACGCGCACCCCCAGGTGCTGCTGGACGACGGGGCGGACATGATCGCCCTGCTCCACGCCGAGCGGCCGGCGCAGGTGGACGAGGTGCGCGGGGCGACCGAGGAGACGACCACGGGTCTGCATCGGCTGCGGGCGATGGCAGCGGACGGCGTACTCGGCCTCCCCGTCGTCGCGGTCAACGACGCGCGGATGAAGTACCTTTTCGACAACCGCTACGGCACGGGGCAGTCCGCGTGGGAGGGCGTGCTGCGCGCCACGAACCTGCTTGTGGCGGGCAAGGAGGTCCTGGTCTGCGGCTATGGCTGGTGCGGCCGCGGGGTCGCGCGCCGGGCCCAGGGCCTCGGCGCCCGCGTGACCGTCTCGGAGGTCGACCCGATCGCCGCCAATGAGGCGGTCCTTGAGGGTTGCCGGGTGGTGCCGGCCATCCAGGCGGTGGAGACCGCCGACTTCGTCATCACCTGCACCGGCAACCGCCGCGTCCTTGGCCGTGAGCACTTCCTGCGCTGCCGGGACGGCGCGGTGCTGGCCAACGCCGGCCACTTCAACGTCGAGGTGGACGCCGCCGAACTCGCGGCCCTGGCGGTGGAGCGAACCGTGGTGCGGCCCGCGGTGGAGGAGTTCCGGCTGCCGGACGGTCGGCGGCTGTACCTCGTCGCCGAGGGCCGGCTGGTCAACCTGGCGGCGGGCGATGGCCATCCCGTGGAGATCATGGACATTTCCTTCGCCATCCAGGCCCTGGCCCTGGAACACGCCGCGGTGCACGGGCCCAACCTGCCGCGCCAGGTGCTGCCCGTGCCCACCGAGATCGACGCGGCGGTCGCGCGGCTGCGCCTCCAGGCCGCGGGCGCGGCGCTCGATGCGCTGAGCGCGGAGCAGGCCGCGTACCTGCGCAGTTGGCAATGATGCGTCCCGGAGCCGTACGGCGGCCAAGCGCCCTGCACCCGGCGCCGCGTTCCCGTGCGTCCGGACGGGTCGGCCTCTCCGCCTGCTGTTCCTGTGCCTGCGGACCCGGGCGGGCCGCACGACCGGGGCCTGCGCCGCTCAAGCGGTCCGCCCGCGTGCCGCGGCCGGGGGCGTCAGGCCCTCTCCACGGGGGTGTTTGCGCTTGAGCGCTCCAGATGTCGTCATTCGCCATACCCATGTCCTGCCCACGCACGGCGCGCCCGCCGTCTCGGACGCGACGGTGCTGGTCCGCCACGGACGCATCGAGACCCTCGGCGCGGCGCCCGCGGCCGCACACGCCGCCGTGGCGCATGGCGCGCGCGACATTAATGGCGCGGGCACCGTCTGCCTGCCCGGCCTGGTCAACTGCCACAACCACGTGGCCATGACCCTCCTGCGCGGCCACGGGGCCGACCTGCCCCTGCAACGTTGGCTGGAGGAGGCCATCTGGCCCGCCGAGGCCCGGATGAGCGATCCGGACGTGCTCTGCGGCGCGCTCCTCGGGTGCGTGGAGATGGCGCGGGGGGGCATCACGGCCTTCGCGGACATGTATGACCATATGGACGCGGTCGCAGAGGCCGTCCGTCGGGTCGGCTTGCGGGCGAGCCTCAGCCGCGGCGTGATCGGTCAGGGCCGCGACTGGGAGGCGTCTCTGGCGGAGGCGGCGGATTTCTGCCGCCGGCATGGCGCTGGACGGGCGGACGGCGCAGCCGGACCTGGGTCTTCCACCCAGCGGGCCGGCGGGGCCGGCGGGGCCGGCGTCTCGGGGCCTGGGCGGGACGCCGGACCGGCGGACATGGCGGGCCAGCGGTCTGACGGGGGCGACGCCGGGGGGGCCTCGGCCGAGCGCGGTCTGATCACCACCATGCTCGCGCCGCACGCGGAGTACACCTGCCCCCTCCCCCTCTGGGAGCGCGCCATGCGCCTGGCCCGTGAGCTGGATGTGCCCATGCACACGCACGTCGCCGAGACCGCGGCGGAGGTCGAGAGTTGCCGCAAGCGCCGCGGGTGCTCGCCGGTACGGTTCCTGTACGAGGTGGGCGCCTTCGACGTCGGAGTCCTCGCCGCGCACTGCGTCCACGTGGATGCCCACGACATCGCCCTGCTGGCCCGGGGGGAAGTGGCCGTGAGCCACAACCCGGTCAGCAACGCCAAGTTGGGCTCGGGCGTCGCGCCGCTGGAGGAGTTGCGCGCGGCGGGGATCGTGCTCGGGATCGGCAGCGACGGCGCCGCCAGCACCGACACGCTCGGCATGTGGCGCGAGTTGCGCGCCGCCGCTTGGTTGCAGAAGGCCACGCGCCGCGACGCGGCGGCCGCGCCCGTGGACGCGCTGCTGCGCATGGCTACGGCCGGGGGGGCGGCGGCCCTGCGCCTGCCCGCGGGCTGCGGCCGGTTGGAGCCGGGGGCGCCGGCGGACCTCATCCTGGTGGACGCGACGGGCCCGCGCCACACGCCGCATCCAGACCTCGCCGCTTCGCTCCTTTACGGGACCGAGGACGCGGACGTCGTCCTGACGATGGTGGCCGGGCAGGTCGTCATGGAGCGGGGGGAGTTCCCGGGGATCGACCACGAACGGCTGCGCGCCGAGGCGGAGGAACGCAGCCAGCGGCTGCTGGGCACCGCGTAAGGCGGCCACCGCGCAACAGGGCCCTGGGGCGCGGGTCGGGGCCTTAGCGGCCCGTGGGGAGGGTGCGGGATGCGGGCAGAAGGGGCCGACCCGCGGCCGTCCGGCGTACGCACGTTCGGCAGCCGCCTCTGCTTTGTGTGCGGCCAGGAGAATCCCGGAGGGCTTGCTCTCCGTTTCGCCGTCGACGGTGCGGGCAGAGCGGAAGCCCTCTGGCGCACGGCTGCCACCTCCCAGGGGTTCGCGGGCGTCGTGCACGGCGGGGTGGTACTGGCCGTGCTGGACGAGGCCATGTGGTACGCGGCCTATGGCCAGGGCGGGGTGGTGATGACGGCGGAGGCCAAGGTGCGCTATCGCTGGCGCGTCGAGGTCGGCAGTGACGTGCGCGCGTGCGGCATGGTCGTGCAGCGCAAGGGCCGCCTCTGGGAGTGCGAGGCCCGGCTGGAAGCCGTTGCGTCTGGGTTGACCCTGGCCGTCGCGACGGGCAGGTTCTTGGAGGCGCCACCCGAAGACGTGCGGCGCCTGGCGGCGGAGACACAGGTGCACGAACTGCCCCGTGCACTGCAGGCGTGAGGCCGGCATGAACGGCGCGATGGGGTCGGGGGGGGCACGGCTGGCGTGGCCCCTCGACGCGAGAGACCTACACCACGGCATGACGGACGCCCGCGCCGCTGAGAGGCGCGGACGGTAGCCTGGGCGCCGCCCTGGCCACCCCGGCAGCGGCAGGGCCCAGGGCCTCTCGCAGGGGGGGACCGGCGTGAACCCGCGGGCGCAGTGGGCCACGTACGTCGTGTACCTGCTGATTGCGGTGCCCGCCACCGTTTTCATGGTGTACGCCATCGGTGGCTATGCCCTGGCCCTGCTTGTACCGGTGCTCGCCTACTTGGCCTTCCTCCTGGTCCGCTGGGCCGTGGGCCGCGCCGCGCGGCGGCGGGACGGCTGAGCGTGGTGGCTGTGAGGACCCGCGAGCGATCAAGGTGGGACGGATTGGCAACGTCACCCGAGAGTCCTAGGCAACGAGACCAAGGAAGATCCGTGTTGTTGCGGCAGATTTGGGCGAGGAGACGAAAGCGAAGCGTACCATTGTCAATGGTGTGATTTCAGGATGAAGGGCCGGGGCCAGGAGCACCGTCCGTCAACAGGAAGCGGCTGTGGCCTTACGGCCACGCCAGGTCATGCCTGGTCGCGAACTAGCGGGTACGCGGACAGGGATGTCCGGACCCCATACGCCGCTGATTGCCCCCGAGACGGGTGGCGGTTCGGCCCTGCGGCCGTAACACCGACAGGTTCCGGGCTCCACTGTGCCGCGTCAGGCGGTGGCGTCGCCGTGTGACGTGGCCGGGGCGGCCTCTCCCGCAGGCGCCGCGCCCCGGAATCGGCGCCTAGCGCACCGTCGCGAAGAGGGCGTACGCCGCGCCCAGGATGACGACGAGGGCGGTCGTGAGGGCCAGGGCTGTTGACGGGGCGGCCGGCCGGCCCGCACGCCAGCGGCGTACGGACTGCAGGTGACGCCAGGCGGCCAGGGCGACCAGCAGCCCGCCGGCCACGACCAGGGCAGCCCCCAGATCCCGCGTCCGCCAGCCGCCTCCCCGTATCCCCGCCGTGCCGCCACCGAGGCGGGCCAGGAAGACGGAGAACTTGGCGAGGACGACGCCGAGGCCGACGAGCGATACCGCGGTGCGGACCCAGGCGAGCAGGGTGCGCTCCAGCGCCAACGCTACCCTTGGGTCTGGTCGCTGTGCGGTGGCGACGCGCCGCTCTGGCGTGGTCATCGGAGTGGTAGCGTGGCCGCTGTGGCCGTTCGCTAGCCGAAGGAGTGCGGCGGGCGCGCACGGGCTGGGGTAACGGCAAGGTGGGCGAGGGAGGCGTGCCGGCGAGGCCGGCCGTTTCCCAGAGTGCGCGGGCAACGCCACTACGGCCTGCGTGATCCCGTGGGCGATACCCCGGCGCCCCGTATGGCTCTCTGGGCGCGTCGTCCGGCCGTGCCCTGTCTCTCTGCCCTCCTGCGGTCGGCCCGGGACGGTGGGGCCTCACCGGGCGGGCGCCCTGGGTGCGGCGCCTGGTGTAGTGGGGTGTGGGAAGGAGTGGTCGCTCTGTGGGGAACGCCCGTCTGCGTTGCGCGTTGATCGGTGCGGGAGCCATGGCCAGCATCTACGATGGAGCTTGTCGAACGGATCCTGCGGGGCGCGGAGGCGGTGTGGGCGGGGGGGACCGTCCGTGCAGGGGCGGGCTCGCGGCGTGCAGCGAGCGGCCGTGATCGCGCGCGTGGAGGCGATGTGCGCCGCAGGTGCGCCGATCCGACGGGACGCGGGGCTGGCTTTGAACCTGACTTTCGCAAAGGGGCGGCCGGTCGCCTTGGTGCCCAGGGGCCGGCCCCTCGCCACGCCCTCACCCGCTCGCGTCGCGGGGTTCTTCTGCGCAGCGGCGCTCGCCTGACACTGCGAGATTCGGGTTGAAGGACGTCCGCCTGCCGGCCCCTGCCGACGCTCCCGATGCCTGTGCTACGACCCTTGACCATGGCGGACGCCGGACGTATGACCACCGTCGCTCGTGGCGCCGACCAGGCGGCTCTACCTTGGACGGTGTCAAGTGGTCCAGCCGCCCGCCTACCGACAGGTCTCCCTGAGGGAACGCCCCCTGGGCGTTCCCTCAGTACCCCGCCGCCAGGTCGACACGGTTCTCCAGGGGATCACCGCGGCAGTAGCGCACGAGGTTGGCCGCAAACAGCGTCATGCCGCGCGCGGCGGTACCAGGCCGCAAGCCGCCGACGTGTGGGGTGATCAGGACGCCAGGGGCGGTCCAAAGCGGCGAGTCCGGGGGCAGCGGGTCGCGGGGCGGGCAGTCCAGCCCGGCGCCGCCGAGGTGCCCTGAGCGCAGGGCTGCGTCCAGGGCCTCCTCGACGATCAGGCTGCCTCGGCCGATGTTGATCAGCCGGGCGCCGCGCGGCAGGGCGGCCAGGGCCTCGGCGTCCAGCAGACCGCGGGTCCGGGGCGTCGAGGGCAGGACGGCGACCATGTGGGCGCAACCGGCTAGAAACGTGAGCAACTCATCACGTGCGGGCCCGAACGTGCGCGCCACCAGGGGATCGGGCCGCGGGTGGGCATGCACCGCCCAGATCTCGCCCACGAAGGCGCGGGCGCGCAGCGCTACAGCGCGCCCGATCGCGCCGTAGCCCAGGATGCCGAGGCGGGATCCCGCCAGTGCGTCCGGCTCGTACCGCCGCCACGCCCGCCGGTCCTGCCCGCGCACGGCCTCCGGGATGTGCCGCACCAAGGCGAGCAGGAGGGCCAAGGCGTGCTCGGCCATGGCGTCGTCGTGAAGCCCCTTGGCGTTGGTCAAGGTGATCCCAGCCGCCGCCAGTTCCGCCAGGGGGAGGTGGTCCACGCCGGCGCTGCCAGCGTGGACCCAACGCAGGCGCGCGGCACGGGGGACCTGGTCCGCGCGCAGGCTCCCGTAGAGCACCTCGACGTCGGCCAGGTGGGCCTCCAGGTCGTCGCGGCCGCCAAGCAGGCGGACGTCGGCCTCGCGGCCCCCCTCGAGCGCGGCGTGGCGTACGGCGTTCGGGAGGTCTGCCGACGCACCCCGGCCGATGGCGACGACGACGCGCCCCGCGGACTCCCTCATGGTCGCCCCTGCCCCCCCTCGACCTCGTGCCCCCACAGCCTGCTGCCGCCGCCCAGCGTGCGGCGCCAGGCGTCGCGCCAGCGGTGCACCTCGCGCGCGCCGAGGACGGGCATGTTCTGCCGCGCCTCCCGGGGCGGCAGGGCGGGGAAGGGTCGGTGGGGTTCGGTCTGGTACCAGTAGGTGACCGCGCAGATGTCCAGGGTCAGGCAGTTGGCGTGCCCGTGCTCGATACTGCCCCGCACCGCCGTCTGGAAGCGGATGGGGTCTTCGATGAAGAACCGGTAGCAGTGCGTCCGTCCGAGCCAGCCGACGCTCTCCGGCACGCGGGCGTAGCCGAAGTACGGGTGGGCGAACAGCTCGTTGGGCGACCAGGCGCCGTTGAAGAAGTCCTCCGTGCCCGTGCCGTGGGCCGACCCGGGCCAGGGTTCTCCGTCGATGAGCCACATGTCGTCGCCCTCGCCGTACCACATGGGACCGGGGTTGTCCACGAAGTAGTGCACGCCGGCCACGTGCCCCCGCCCCTCGGCCTCAAGGAAGACGAAGTTGCCGCGGTCCGACGCGTTCTGAGGGGCGGGGCCGAGCACCCCCCACTCGTTTTCCCGGCCGCCCGGGTCCAGCTCGCCCGCATCGGTGAGCTCGCGCCGCCAGTGGGCGTGGAAGCGGCCGGCCTCCGCCGGTTCCGCCGCGAGTTCCTCGTAGTCGACGTAGTAATAGAAGGCGTCGATGCGGGCCTCCGACTCGTTCACGAGCGTGAGGCGCGCCCGGGAGAAGGGCATGGGCAGGTAGCTGACGAGCGCCCGCCCGCCCGCCGGGCCGGCGGCTAGTGGCAACGAGGCGAAGGGGTAGTGCTCCCCCCAGCCCTGCCCGAAGAAGTCGCCCAGCGGGCACTCCACGCTCGGGTGGTCCTCGCCGTCCCAGTACGCCCGCAGCACGGCGTTGCGCCGGATCATCGGGTCACGGCAGGCGACGGTGATCCAGATGTGGCGGATGATGCCGGGCCGGTCGATCTCGGCCAAGGTCGCTGTGTCCCCGGCCGCGATAGCGATGGAGTCGGCGTTGCCGCCGGAACGGTCGTAGCTCGAGAACCGCCGCGTACGGCCGGATCCGAGGGTGAAGAGACGGTCCAGTGGGCCCGCCATGGAGGGTGTGCCTGGCTTGTGGGGGACGCACGCCGGCCGGATCTGCCGCCGTGACAGCGGGCGGCAGGGGGGGGAGGGCGACGTGCGCCGTCCGCCCGGCCAGGCTGCTGCCCCTTTCGGCCTTGGATTTTGTCCCTTGGCGGGACGCAAGGCGACGGGCGGACTTGGGGCCTCCCGGGGCAGCGGAGCGCGACGGTGTCCGCGGGAAACGGGCGGCCGTCCTCCGATGCCCGCACGGATACAGGGACTTGGACCAGATGCCCCGGGCGTGGCCGGCGGACGCGCGTGCTCCCAGGGTACGGGCTGCGCGGATCCGCAAGGGCCTCGGCCCCTGAGCCCGCGGGCCGGGCGCCGCTCGGGGGCTGGGTGCCGTCCAGGGGCCGTGCGCCGCTCAGGGGCCGGGCGCCGGGTGCCCCTCGGGGCCGGGCTCCGTCCTGGGGCCTGACGTCGCTCGGGGCCGTGCCGCTTGTGGCCCACGGGCCCGCTGACCCGGGGACGCCCGGAGGTTGCCTCCGATGGGGGAGCCGGGGGGCGGCGCCGACTGGTGCGCCCGCCGGCTCCCCGCGCGGCCCCCACAGGGGCCGTCCAGCGCGCCCCCGGGGCGGCGGCCCGCGACCCTTGCGGCGGCGTGACCCGCCGCCACGCCGCATCCGCCCGTGTTCGCCCCCGCCAAGCGGGCACCGACTCGTCCCCGCCCGCCCCTGATCCCTCGGCCCCACCGCCGAGCCGCGGGGTCAGGACCGTTGCGCCGGGCCAGACCGCTCCTCGGGGGCGTAGCGCCGGGCCCCCGTACGCCGGTTATGGGAAACGCGCAACCGCTCACCGGTTACCGGGTCGTCGAAGACCTCCGCGGTCGGTTCCCATTCGCCGTCGGGCGCCTCCGGTCCCTCGCCGCGGTACCGGCCGTTGCGTTCCGCCAGCACGGCGACCAGCACGACCATCGCCTCCACGGCGATCCAGGCAAACCACGCGCCGTGGTAATGCGCCAGAAAGAGACCGGCGACGACGGCGGCCGCCGCCCCCAGGGCTACGACTGCCCGCAGGTCGCCGGGACGAGCGGCGCGCCGGGGCGTGCCCCGCCTCTGGCGGCTCACCGGCCATCCGCGCCCGGGCCGGCAGCCGCAGCCGTGGTCAGCCGGACGGCGGTGCCGTAGGCCACGATCTCCGACATCGTCTGGCCGATCTCGGAGGAGTTGAAGCGGACGCTAAGCACAGCATCGCCTTCCATGGCTTGGGCGTTCGCGACCATGCGGTCGATGGCCTGCCGCTGTGCATCCTCCAGCAGCACGGTGTACTCCTTGATCTCGCCGCCGACGAGAGAGCGCAAGCCAGCCGGTGGGAAGCGGGCCGCCGCGCCCCCGGGTTTACGGCAGACCGGCGCGAAAGCCCCTGGCTTTCGCCATCGGGATGAAGCGCCGCGAGCGGTCCTTGCCGACTCGAACACACGTGCTATACTGAGGCTGTGACGGTCAAGAGGGGCTACCGCTTCCGGCTCAAGGTGGACGACGCGTTGCAGCAGCGCCTGGTCGCCATCGCCGGCTGCTGCCGCTTCGTCTGGAACAAGGCCCTCGCCCTCAACCTCAACCGCCTCCCGCCGCCGGGCAGGCGGCGGCTGCCTGTGGAGGGATAGGGCGCAAGCCCCCCGACGAAGCAGGAACCGGAGGGCCCGCGAGGGTCCCGCACCCCCGCAAGGGGAATCCCCCGGCTTTATCCGTGGGGAGGATGTCAAGGAAGCCCGAGGCCGGTCATCAGCAGCCGTAACGCGAACAGTCCCGCCAATACCGTGAGGACGGCATAGGTACCCGCTTCGTTGAGGGTGCCTTCCTCACGCACCATGCGCCCCACCGAACCCTCGGGGCCCAGTAGCACCTGGCCTACCACCGAGAGTAGGGCCAGGGCGGCGTACAGGAAATGCAGCTTGGTCGGTGGGTGGATGTGGAAGCCCCAGAGGAGCGTCAGTCCGATGACGACCTCTAGGCCGAAGAGGAGGATCGTGCCGGTCAGGACGCGCCAAAAGAGGGGTGGCAGCGGGGCACGTCGGCGGTAGAGCCGCCAAGCCCAGCCGGCCAGAAAGAAGCTCACCACCATATAGAGCGAGCCGAACACCAGATGGAGTGCGACGACCACAGCCATCGGACGATGTCACGCCTGTCTTCGGCCACGCGCGGCGATGGCGTCCAGCCTCCCCGCCTAGCGGATCGGGACGCGCCGCGGGCCACCCGATCAGGCGCTCCACCTCCTTTCGCCTGGGACGTACCGGAGCCCACCGGATCGGCCGCCGAACGGCGAGGCCCAAGGCGCCACGCAGCGGATGCGCGAGCCGGGCGTCCGAACCCCGTCCCCGGAGGCCCCCGCCCCGCAACGCTCCCCGGCCGCCCGGGAGGCACGGTGGGCGAACCTCGCATGGGATGGGCCGGACCAGTGCTTCGCCCCGCACGCTACACGGCCCTGCCACCAACAGCCGCGCCGCCCCGGGGGCGCATCGGGCGGCGGCGGGCGCGACGCCCGCGGATCGAGGACAAGTGGGAGAGCAAGCCGTGGTTCGCTCTGCCCCAGCCGAAGCTGCTTCACCGCACGGTGAGCGGGACGTGAAACCGGTGAGCCCGGTGCGGGAAACCCGCACGCCGGGATCTGAGGGGGGAGGTGGCACAAGTGCCACGCCGGCTCGGTGAGGGCACCCATACCCGAGCGGTGCCCCTGCGATGGCTGGCCGTGGTGGCACAAGTGCCACGCCTGCTCGCTGAGGGCACCGGACCGAAAGGCCCGGCCAACCGTGAGGCTCCGCAAAGGCTACAGCGCGAGGCCATCTCCTACCTGCCCAGCGTCAGGCGGACGCCGCTGCGCAGAGGGACTCCGCGACGCGAGCGGGTGAGATCGTCGCCGGGGCCGGCCCCTGGGCACCATGGCCACCGGCCGCCGCATTGCGAAAATCGGGATGAACGCGCGGCGCCCCGACGGGCCGTTGCTGCCGGAGGGGGTGCCCGGCCATGTCCAAAGACCTTTGCCAGGTGATAGCGAATCCGCCTGACGTGCGAACACAGGTGCTGGGAGCACGGTATGCCGGGGAGATCCGTCGGGCCTTTGGGCTCACCGGGCGTGTCGACCTCTACCATGCCTTGCGGCGGAGGGGCTTCCGCCGCCTCGACCCGTGCCGGCACCGGATGCCGTGAAGGAGTAACGGTGGTGTGGTGCACTCGCTGGTGCGGCCTGGCACGGCCCCGTCCTGAAGGTGTCGTCCAGGGGATGCGGGGAGCCCGGGCGGTCGTTGCTCGTGCCGGAGCGGTTCCGGCCAGGCTATGGTCCGGCGCCCGTAGGTGGCGGGGATGGGATCGCCCGGCGGGGCGGCGGAGGTCAACCGTCCCCGGCCGCGCTGAGCAACTCCTGTAGGCCCACAAGCTCCTCGCGGGCGGCGTCGAAGTACGCGTGGATGCGGCCTTGGGCGGCGCGGTGAGCCTCGAACCGCTCCCGGCGGCCGATCACGCGGACCAGCACGTCGCCCTTATCGTCCACCGAGTAGATGATGCGGATGCGGCGGCCCGCGCGGATGGAGTAGAAGCCGAAGAGGTTGATGCCCGCCCTGTTGCCGAGCGGCTCCCCATAACCGCGCGGGTCAACCTGGAGCTTGGCGAGCGCCGCCCGCACCTCTAGCCGCACCGAGCCATTGAGCCCCAGGTAGTCCTCGGCCGCCTCGGGCACGAGCCTAATTGCCGCCGCGCGCACGGGCCTCCACTTCCTCCAGCGACACCATGGGCTTGCCCGCGGCCTGCCATGCGAGATCCTGGCGCAACGCCACCAGGCTCCAGTAGATGTCCTCAGCCTGTTCCTCCAACTCGGCCATGTCGCGGTAGGCCTCGAAGTCGACCAGGACCGCCACGGCCTGCCCGTTGCGCGTGAGGGTCACGGGTCCCTGCCGCGCCGCGTCGAGCACCTGGCGGAGGTGTCTCGCGAACTGCGCCAGAGGCACTCGCGGCCCCTCGTCGTTCACCACGGCACCTGCCCCCATGTCCCGTACCCCTTCCGCATCAGAGTATGTATCCGCGTACACATCTTATGCTGTATTGGTGGGCGCGCCAAGGGGGGATGTCAGTCCCACGGCGGTCCCTCGGCCCGGCGTAGCCGCGGCAGAGGTGATGGCCCGTGCGATTGACCACGGCGTGCGGCGTGGTGGAGCGGCGGTTTTCAACGTCCGGATCGGAGGCCCGCCTGGCGCGGGCACCTGACCCGGCCCCCGTGTAGACGACCGCGCAAACACCCCTCTGGGCCAGCCGCGACAGCGGCCGGCCCTTTCTCTTGCCTCCAAGGGAGGAACGGGCATGGGCAGCAGCAGCAAGTCGTCTCACAAGCACGCGGCGGCCATCGCCCCGGCGGGCGGTACCGGCGTCGGGATGGGTGCCGGAGGCGCGGCCGTGGCGGTCGCGGGAGTGCCGGCCGCCCCGCCCCTGGTCCAGCAACTGCAGAAGCAGGGCGAGATCCTGCTGTCGTTCCTGGCGTCTGGCGAGTACGGCAAGGACGCCGCCGGCATCAAGACGTTCCCGCAGCACGCGGCGCCGGCCGCGCAGGGTGTCCAGGAACTCTACAACA
>JAJZZC010000143.1 GCA_021797775.1 Bacillota bacterium | reverse complement strand
CACTCTGTTCATGGATTTCTGGCCGGCCATCGTGCTGGCGCTGGCGCTGGCGCTCTTCGCGGGCATCGCCGGCGGCTTCATCAGCGTGGTCGACCGTGGCGCGAACAAGATCAAGGGCATCTAAGCATCCTGGGACACTCGGCGAGGGCAGCCGGCCGGCTGCCCTCGCCGGGGCCCGCGCGGAGGGGGAGGGGGCCGATGATCCGCCGCCTGGCGCGAGGAGCATTCGCCCTGGGCGTCATCGCCGCCATGCTCGGCCTGCTCGCGCCGGCGGCGGCGGCCTCGGGGACCTGGATCCAGATCAACGGGGGCGCCGGCCCCTTCGGGACATGGTCTCTGTCGAGCGGGACTGCGTCCTACTCTCCGTCGTCCAGCTCGGCATCCGGGGTCGCCCAATACCGCTATTCGGCGCTCGCGCTCTCTGCCCGCGTGTCCATCGTCTCCGCGTCGGAGGCGCCCAATTCCCAGATCGACCTGATGAACACCAGTGACGCAGCGGTGGTGCTCGAATGGAGCACTGCATCGCAGATCATCCTTGGCGCGACCACCGGCGTTGGTCAGGCATGGGCCTGCAGTAGCGGATGCAGCTCCACATACGCGGTCTCGACGCCAGTGGCCACCGGGCAGGTCTGGCAGGTGTCCTGGGACCCTGCCACCCTCACAGTCATTGGAACGCAATATTCCTCCAGTGGCACACAGCTCCAGCAATGGACCTTCGCGGTGCCATCGGCCGACTCGCCGGGTAGTTCGGTCTATCCCTCGGTCGGGGCCAGCGCCCAGCTCTCCTCCTCCTTCGGCGTGTCGTCCATCATCGCCGGGCCTCCGTCCGCCCCCACGGGCCTGACGGCCACCGCCGGCGACGGCTCGGTCGCCCTGTCCTGGACGGCCTCCAGCGGCGCCAGCAGCTATACGGTGCTCGAGAGCACCAGCAGCGGCGGCACCTACAGCTCCGTCGCCTCGGGAATCACCGGCACCACCTATACCGTCACCGGGCTCACCAACGGCACGACTTACTATTTCGAGGTCGAGGCCGTGAACGGCTCGGGGACCAGCTCGCCCAGCGGTTCCGCCAGCGCGACGCCGAGCGCCGCGACGACGCCGCCGGCGACGCCCTCGGGGCTGACGGCGACGGGCGGCTCCGGGCAGGTGTCCCTGTCCTGGAACACGGTGACGGGGGCCACCTACTACGGGGTCCTGCGCGGCAGCGGGCCCAGCGGGCCCTTCGCGCTCATCGCCAAGCCGGCCGGCACCACCTATACGGACACCGGCCTGCAGAGCACCACGACCTATTACTACGAGGTCGAGGCGGTCAACAGCGCGGGCGCCAGCTCGCCCAGCTCCTACGTCTCGGCGACCACGCTGGCGGTGACACTGGTCGCGCAGCCGTTCAGCATCCCCAGCCTGGCGGACGCCGGGCTCTGGGGGGCGATCGGCGCCCTCTTCAGCGATCTCTGGCCGCCGATCGTGCTGGCCCTGGCCCTGATGCTCTTCGCCGGCTTGGGCGGCGGGTTCATCTCAGTCGTCATGCGCGGCGCGGATAAGGTGCGCGGGCTGTGAGCACGGCGACGTCGGCATTCGTTATCCCGGATCTCATCCAGTCTGGGCTATGGACGGCTATTCAGAATCTCTTCTCCGGCCTCTGGCCGGCCCTCGTCCTCGCGCTGGCGCTGGCGCTTTTTGGGGCCTTCGCCGGCCTGATCGTGGATCTGGTGCGCGACGCCTCACGCCACGTCCGCCGCATGTGAAGGGAGGGTGGCCGGCGTGGAGGTCCTGGGGCCGATGGGCGTGGACTGGACCTATCTCGTGTATTCGGTCTCCACGACCGCCGGCCAGCTGCTCGCCGAGTGGTGGCCGATCATCGCCTTCGCCTTGGCGTTTCCCGCCACGGCGGGCCTGCTGCGCTTAGTGGGCGTCGCCGCGGACGAGATGGGGGCGCGCCGGCAACCGGCAGGGAGGGTGCGCGCCGATGACGAGGACGAGGTCTGAGCCCCGGCGCCGGCGCTGGTTCGCCCTCGGCCTGGGCGCGGCCCTTTTCGGCGCCCTGCTGCTGCCCTCGGCGGCCATGGCGGCCAGCTATGGCGTGGACACCCAGCAGACCAGTGCCCCGGACACCACGCTCAGCAGCACGGTCCTGCTGGCCTGCAACGGACAGCTCCCGCCCCTTTCCAGCGACCCCGGGTGCTGGCTGACCGGGATCGAGCTGGGGGGCCAGCTGCAGCCGGGGGACACGGTGAGCGCGACCTTCACCAACTGGCAGGACACCCAGAGCCAGACCGTGCAGGTGCCGACCAGCAACGGCAGCCCCTATGCCGTGCCGATCGGCACCGCGGAATGGTATGAGGTCCACTACACGCTGATCACAAGCAACGCCGCCGGCTGCCGCCAGGTCTGGTGGTCGAGCATGACCAACAACCTCGGCGATACCACGACCTGGGCCACGCCCTCGCCCTGCCCGACCAGCAGCGGCAGCGGCACCACGCCGCCGACTGTGACGGCCGACGTATATGCCCAGCAGATCCTGACCCTGCTGCAGAGCCCCGGCACGCCACCGGAGACGCCGGCGCTGCCCGCCATGGATAGCACGCAGCAGGCGGCCCTCTCCACGACCGTGCCCACCCTCACGCAGCCGCCGGCGGCGGCCCAGGTCGGCAACCTGCCGGCGCCGCCCTCCACGCCGGCGGGCCTATTCGGCTCGGCGCCCGACGCCGTCCCGGCCCCGGACGCCCAGGTGACTCCGGGCGCGGTAGTCCAAGGGGACGGGGCGGCCGGCAACGACGGCCAGGCCGCCGGCGACGGCACGGCCGCGGCGGCGGCGCCGGCGGCGGGGGACGGGCTCGCCGCGGGTTCGCCGCCGGCCGCCGGTGACGGGGTGGCCCGCGGACATGGCCCGATCGCTGGCCACGGGGTCAATTCCGGCGACGGTCCCAATGGCGGGGATGGGGTCAACGCCGGGGACGGCCCCAACGGCGGGGACGGGGTGCTGCCATGAGCGCGTGGCTTCCGACAGGTGTCTACGCCTGGGCGATCGGCCTGGCCGGTCAGGACTGGCCGATCATCGCCGCGCCGGCGCTGGTGGGCATGGCGCTCTGGGTGATGGCCGCGGTGCTGCGCTGGGTGGAGTACGCGACGGGGGGCTGGAGGGAGTGACCGCGCATGTGGGCCTGGCTTGGCACCCTCTGGCAGAACGCGCTGACCTTCGTCGCCGGGCTCTTCGCGCAGGTCTACTCCTTCTTCGCCGGCCTGGGCTACCTGCTGGACCATATCGTCCAGTTCGCCGGCCTGGTGATCCAGGTCATTCTTCTCGGGATCCAGATCCTCTTCAGCGTCATGCAGGGAGTCATCGCGACATTCGCATCCCTGGCCGGCGCCACGCCGACCGGGACGCCCATCTCCCAGCTCCAGCAGGGCTTCTCGTTCGTGCGGTCGCTGTTGGACCCGATGGGATTCCAGGTCCTCGGCTATCTGCTGGCGTTCGCGGTGTGGGCCGCCGCCGCGTTGGCGATCGTGACCCTCTTCGGGCGGTGAGGGCATGTACGCGATAACGAATGCGATCATCGTGCCGGCCTCGGACCTGCTGCAGTCGGCCGTCAACGCTCTGCAGAACGCCAACCTTGTGGCCGCGCAAGGTCTCTCCGGGGCGGGGACATGGCTCGGGCCCATCACATATCTGGGCCCCGGCTGGCAGGCCGCCCTGGCCTCGGCGCTGGCCGCCGCCGCCCTGGTCGTGGCCGTGCGCGCGGCGCTCGGGGCGTATCGGTTCTATCTCAGCCTGAAGCAGGGAGTGAAGTGGTGGTGATGCTGCACCTGGCGACGGACCTGGTGACGATCGGCGTCCTGCTGACCCTGTACTCGTTCCTCGTCGGGTTCTTCGGGCTCTTCCGCCACCGGTCCGCGCCGGCCGCCGTCCCGGGGCGGCTCCTGGTGGTGATCCCGGCGCATAATGAGCAGGCCGTGATCGCGGACGTGCTGCGGAGCCTGCAGGCATCGGACTACCCGCGCGAGCGGCTGCACCTTCTGGTGCTGGCCGATCACTGCTCGGATTGGACGGTGGCGCGGGCGGTCGCCGCCGGCGCCGACGAAATCGCCCAGCGCCGCTCCGGCCGGGGCGGCAAACAATTCGCCCTGGGATGGCTCCTGCATGAATACTTCTCGCCAGCGGATCTGCGGCACTGGGATGGGGTCGTGGTCGTGGACGCGGACAACCTCGTCCACCCACGCATGCTCCGCGGCCTCAGCGACGAGCTGGCGGCCGGCGCCGCCGCGGTGCAGGCGGCGCTGGACACCCGCAATCCGGAGTCATCCTGGATCAGCCGCGCCTATGCCGCCGCCTATTGGGTGGCCAATCTCAGCGTGCAACGGTCCCGCATGCGCCTGGGTCTGTCCGCACAGCTCGGGGGCACCGGATGCGCCATCGCCACCTGGGCCCTGGAGCAGATCCCGTTCCGCCCCGTCACTCTTGTGGACGACCTGGAATACACGCTGCAGCTCATCATGGCCGGGTACCGCGTGCGCTACTGCGAGCACCCGACCTACGACGAGAAGCCTATCACGCTCGCGGCGAGCATCCGCCAGCGGACACGCTGGATGCGCGGCCAGGCGCAGCTCATCATCCGTCTGGGGCCGGACCTGGCGGCCCGCGCCCTGCTGGCCCGCGACCTGGTCGCGCTGGACCAGTGGCTGATGCTCTGGAATCCCGTGGCAATCGTATTGACCTGCGCGTTTTTCCTGGCCGTCCTGCCCCAGCAGGGGCTCGGCGGCCTGCTGGTCTGGGCCGTCGTCAACGGCCTCTGGAATGGCGCATTCCTCTGGCGGGCGCGCATCCCGGCGCGCCTGGCCGCCGCCAACCTCGCCGCGGCCATGGTCTACTCCTTCACCTGGATCTGGCCGGTGCTGAGCGGGTTCCTGACCTGCACCCGCACCGGATGGGATCACACGACGCATGTCGGCGCCGGCATGGCGCCGCCGGCGCTTCCGGCGCGAGAGGGGGTGATCGCGTGAAGGCCCCGCGCAATCCCGCCGAGCTTCTGACCATGCTGGCCGATCATTTCGATGAGCTGGCCAGCCATGCCCAGGAGCTGGTCGCCGAGCTGCGGCTCGGGCAGGCCGAGCAGGCCCAGGCCAGAGCGGAGGCGATGCTGCAGAGCATGCAGCAGAGCGCGGCTGGCATGCGGGCCCAGTCCAAGCAATTCCGGGCCAAGCCGAGCCATGTCCCGGTCCCGTGGCGCAAATGACGAACGTCACCGATAAGGGGGCGCGATGATGCCATTGCCGTTCGGCCGCCGGGCGCCGGCGACCCGGGACCGCCTGCTGCTCTTGCGCGACGGGCAGGCCCAGCTGCTCCCCGTGGATAGCTCCACCGCGGCCGCCGTAGGCGCCGGCCCAGTCAGCCTGCCGCGTGACCAAATTCGCGAGTTTGTCTTTCGCGACGGCGGCCGCCTCTTCATGGCCGCCGCGGACCTGCCCGCGCTGGTCGAGGCCGAGCGCGTGCGCGCCCTGGAGGAGTCCGCGGTGCTGCGCGCCGTGATGGGCGGGCCCGAGGAGCGGCCGGTGCCCTCGACCACCATCTGGACCTGGATGCAGCTCGGCCTCACGGCCTTCGTGCTGATCAAGGTGATGGGACACCATGGCTGATCTCGCCTCCGCGCCGGACTTCTTCGGCCCGCCGGACCCCAATGGGGCCGATGGCATCCTGGGACAGGCATTCGGGGTGTCGGCCGAGCAGGGGCCGCCGCCCGGCGCCCTGGCCGCCGAGGCCCAGGCCAGAGCCTTCACCGAGGCCCTGGCATTTATCGAGCGCCACCAGCTGCCGGTCAGCCGGGCGCAGGCCGCCGGCTGGACGCTGTTGCGGCATCTGGACGGCGGCCGGGGCACCTATCTGCAGATCGTGGAGCAGGCCGAGCGCCTGCGTCTCCTGGGCGGCGGCGCGAAGGACTTCGTGGACGGGCTGCAGGCGATTGCCCTGGCGTCGCGGCCGCGGCTGATGTCTGTGGGCGCCGGCCGGCAACAGAGCCGCGGCGGCCTCTGGGGGCGAGGCCGATGATCATGGCATTCACCGGGCATCTGGGGTCGGGCAAAACTCTCGGCCTCACATATTTCGCCTGGCTCACCTCGTTCCGGGCGGGCGGCGTACCGATCCTCGCCAACTACCCGATGCGCGAGGAGTTTTTCCAGCGCCATCGGGAGCGGAACGGGCGGTTCCGGCTCTACTATCTGCAATCCGAGGACGACTGGCTGCAGTTCGCCGCCGGCGGCGGGGGCGTGGTCGCCCTGGACGAGCTGCACCGCCTGGTGGATTCCCGCATGGCCCTCTCCGCGCAGAATGTGATCCTCACGCAATTCATGGCTTTTTTGCGCAAGATCGGGGCCACCACCCTGTGCACCGATCAGCACGCGGCGTTTATGGACGTGCGCATGCGCGTTCTCATTGATGCCTGGGTCCGGTGTTCGAAAGTTCCGGCGCCGGGGGGTGCGCCGGCCGGGTACCGCTATGACGCCGCGGACCAATACGGCAAGCCGACGCGCAGCCTCTTCCTGCCGGCCGATCAGGTTCGGCCCCTCTGGGGGGCCTATGATACGCGGCAGATCATCCGAGGATTCCAATTCCCGCGCACCATGGCCGCCTTCGAGCGATTCCTGGACCGTCTCGACGTGGCCGTAAAATCGCACCAGGAGCGGCATGGCGTGGCGGTGGCGCCGCCGCCGGCGCCGGCCGACCTGGACCGACTGCTGGGGGTGGGGTGATGGGCGCCGAGCCGATCCGGCCCCGGGCGCTCTGGTACCACCGGCCCGATGTGCCCAGGCTGATTCTGTGCCGCGCGGCCGAGGCCCGGGAGCGGTGGCGCGTGCTCGCCGCCGTCACCGAGGCCCTGGCCGCCGTCGGCTATGAGCTGGTGCCCAGCCGGCGCGTCGGCCCGGCCGGCCGCGGCGCGCCGCGCATCCGCCTCGGCCGGCGCACGTTCTACCTGCGGCGGACGGGAGGAGGGATGGACGATGCGGCGCGATGCCCGCGAGACGGATATCGAGGTGATGCCAGCGGTGCGGTCTGAGGGCCTGCTGCACCCGGCCACGTCGATGGGCGTGGGCCTGCTCTCCGTGGGAGTGCGCGTTTTGCATGCGCGGACCCATTATGGCCGGCTGCAGCTCCTGGTGCGGCCCCTGATCGGCGCCGGCCTGGCCTGGGTCGACGCGCAGCGCGTGGACATGAGCTGGCGGCCCAGGCCGGACGATGCCGAGGATAGGCCGCCAGAAGCGGTGAGCGGGCCCGTAGACGCGATGTAGGTGCGGAGGGCATTGGGGAGGGCAGGCAGGGCACGCAGGCCGTCCCTGGCCCGGGCGCTGGGGGGGCTGTCACCCACCCCAGGCCTGGTGGATTCCTCGGCCCCACCCACAGACCCACCAGGAGGGGGGAACCTCATGTGTGGCAGTTCCTGGCGCACCGAATGGGCGATCAGCCATTCCATCCCTCGGGTGGGATCTGGTCATATTCCCGGCCGCATTCCACGCAGGTGAATGGGCCGACATAGCATTCAAGACTCGACTCACCGCGGTCCAGATAGACGCAATCGAGCCTGTCGCCTTCGGCCGTGCGGACTTCGGCGTCGACGTGACCGGCGATCTCGGCATGGCAGCGGAACAGGTCTCCACCGCAGCGACAGACGAATCGCCGCGCATCCATCAGGCATCCCCTCTCCGGTCCTCGAGCTATTTCATGGCATCAACGGCGCTGGCTGGCGCGAGCAGGGCGCGCACCAGGTCGGCGGCCTCGCGATATGTGCGGCTGCGAGCGGCCGCATAAATCAGTTCGCGGGCGGTGCGGTTGCTGTCAGCCGGGGCGACCCAGTCCGCGGCTTTGGCGTCCAGCCGCGCTGCCAAGGCGCGCACGCGCCGCGCCAGTTCGAGCCCGCCGGCGGCGATGTTGCGCATCGCTAGGGCCTCGGCGGCCGCGGCTCCGGAGCGTTTGGGCGCGGCCATCACCCGGCATGGCAGCACCGGCCGATGGCCGACGAGGCCGATTCTGCCGCGCTGCTTGAACGCGCGCGTGATGGCCGCAGCCTCGTTGAGGGCTGAGCGGAAGCGGTACCGGCGGCCGGAGGCGACCGGTATCCCGGACCCGGAACATTCGACTTGGCGACGGTCGGCAGCTGGGCAGATGAGACGGAGCGGTAGGCTGGAAGTCATCGCCATTTTCCACATCCTCCCAAAGCAGGCGTGGGAACCAGGACGGCCCTTCGGGATCCGGGATCCGGGGTCCGTGTCCACCGCCAGCATGTCTGTCTCCCCTTCCAAGCCCTCTGGTCCCGGCCGCTGAGTCGCGGCGGGAACGTGGGCTAACGCCCATACGCTCCAGCTGCGACTCGGCGCCGCCTCAGCTCCTCAGACAACCGGCGCTCGGCCAGTTCCATCCGCGCGGCGAGCAGGATAAGGTTGGCACGGTAGGTCCAATCCGCCTCAGTCCCTGGATCCGTCGCCGCAGGACCGGTCCCACATGCCAAGCGCCGATACGCTGCCGCCGCCGCCCGCTCCATGCCCATGCCTTCACCCCTCGTTAGCTGTCCGACTGGCTCTTGTCCGGTCCCTCGCCCTGGCCGATGTTCTGCGCTAACACCGCACCGACAGGCCGAAGGCCCCAGCTCATCCGTAGCCCAGGAGACGCAGCCCCTTTCACCGGCGCACGGTCGCCGAACTGGCGCCAGATCTGCTCGCGAATCGCGGCCACCGGGGCCTGGCTCGGCCATTCCTCCTCGGCGCATGCCTGGGGGGCTTGGGGCTCCACGTCCGGAATGCCCCCCGGTGACGGGGGGCTCCCGCGAAGCGGGTGGGGGGACCCATCTTCTGGAAGGGGGGTCTGGGGGGACCCCCAGGGGACATGTCTCCTACGGTGGTTAAAACGTGGCCCGTTTAACGGGCCAGACTGGCCCATGAAACGGGCCAGTTGGGCACCAGACTGGCCCGTTTCATGGGCCACACTTATGTTCGTTGTCCGTTCTGGACCGTCTGAAGGGCCAGTTTCCCTTTCTTGCCTGAGCCAGTAGAGCGTGCGGCACTTCTCCCGGCGCACCGCTGAGAAACGCCGCCGGCCGAGAGCATCCTGCAATTGCTGGCATAGGGTGCCGAAGTTCTCGCGGGCGACATGGGAGAGTGCCTCCAGCTTGCGGTCGCCAAGTGCAAAAACCCCGCCTTGCCTGGGCACGCAGGCATCCAGGGCGGACAGCAGGAGCCATGCAGCGGGCGACAAACGGCCCGCCATCCAGAGCTCGCGACCCGCGAAGAAAGCGCTATATCGCAGGCTGTCTGTCGCTGACCCGGCCTCGGACGCCGGCTGTAAGGCCAATCGCACCTCTCCCCTCCTGGGTGAGTCAGCCAATGGCCACACCATAGCGCACGATGTCGCAATATGTCAAGTACACAAATGGACGCGACTTGTCGGGAGACGACGGGTATGGTATGCTCTGGCGGAAGGGGGGGAGCGCACGTGCCGACTCTGGGGAAGCAGATTAGAGAGGCCCGGGCTCGGGCGGGGCTCACGACCAAAGATGCCGCTGTCCTGGCTGGCATCTCGCGACAGGAATGGTCACGCATCGAAAATGGCCATGCGTCCGAGCCGCGGCCTGAGACCCTGGGCAGGATTGAACGCGCCCTGGGGATCGAGATCCGTCCCGAGGAAGAGGCCGGGTCGCATGTGCTCAAGCTCTGGGACCTGCTGAGCAGCGCCGATCGGGAGCAGGTCCTGGCGGACATGATCCGCCGTATTCCGGCGCGCTCTTTCAGCCCCGCCGATGATGTCTTGGCGCTCGCAGCGCGCTAGGGAATAGGCCGCGCGGGCAGCGCGGCCGGGTGGGAAAAGGCGAAGGGCCGCACCAGGCGGCCCTTCGGGAAACGTGGTCGGGCTGGGCGGATTTGAACCGCCGGCCTCCTGAACCCCATTCAGGCGCGCTGCCAAGCTGCGCTACAGCCCGATGCGGCCGCCCGGGGGCGGCGACGCTGATATGCTACCACAGGCCGCCTGACGGGAAAAGGGCGCGCTGCCGCCGCAGCAGCGCATCCGGTTGGGCGGTTGCGCGTCGCGCCTCTGCAATTGACGCCCCATGCGTGCACCGCTAAAATCCGGTGAAAAGGCGGAAAGCCGCCTGCTTTTATGGAGTACAGCCGGTCCAGCATCCGTGCGGGTGCTGTGGGGAGTGTGGGCGGCCGTGCCTGTTCGCGTGTATATCCCGACACCCTACCGTCAATTTACCGACCGCGCCTCATACGTCGAATCCCAGGCGGCCTCGGTGGGCCAGTTGTTGCAGGATTTGGCCCGGCGGTTTCCGGGGCTCGGCGACCGGATCCTCTCCGCCGACGGCCGGGCGCCGGGCTACCTCAACGTCTACGTCAACCAGGTCGAGACACGCGCCCTGCAGGGCGAGGACACCGCGCTCGGCGACGGCGACGAGGTGGCCCTGATTCCGGCCATGGCCGGTGGCGCGGCGGCGGGAGACCCGGCGGTGGCGCGGATGCCGTTGCTGTCTCGCGAACAACTGCAGCGCTACAGCCGGCATATTCGCCTGGATGAAGTCGGCGTCGCCGGCCAGCGACGCCTGCTCGACAGCAAGGTCCTGATCATCGGTGCGGGGGCCCTCGGCTCAGGTGCCGCGATCTACCTTGCGGCCGCGGGTATCGGCACCATCGGCATCGTGGATGGCGACACGGTCGACGTGAGCAACCTCCACCGCCAGATTCTGCACTTTACGCATGACATCGGTCGCCCCAAGGTGCAGTCGGCGCGGCGGCACCTCGAGGACATCAATCCGGAGGTGGAGGTGCGCGCGTTTCCGGTCTGGCTGTCGCGGGAGAACGCGCTTGAGATCATCGGCCAGTTTGATCTGGTGGTCAACGGCTCGGACAACTTCCCGACGCGCTATCTGGTCAACGACGCCTGCGTATTCTTGCGCAAGCCTTTGGTCGATGCCTCCATCCTCAGGTGGGAGGGGCAGGCGACCGTGTTTCTGCCGGGCCGCGGGTGCTACCGCTGCCTCTTCCCGGCTCCGCCACCCCCCGGCTCTGTGCCCTCATGCGCCGAAGGCGGCATCATCGGGGCGCTCGCCGGCCACATGAGCACACTGGAGGCCGTCGAGGCGATCAAGGTGCTACTGGGTGCGGGGGACCCGCTGAGTGGTCGGCTGGTTCTGTATGACGCCATGGCCGGCGAGTATCAGACGCTCCGCTGGAATCGCGATCCGGAATGTCCGGTCTGCGGCGACCAGCCGACCGTCACCGAGCTCATCGACTACGAGGGCTTCTGCGGCGTCGGCGGTACCGACCACGAGGGCAGGCAGGCCGTGGGCGCGGTCCCGGCCGCCGAGGCGGACCGGCACGAACTCACTGCGCGCCAGGCATACGAACGCATGGGGCAGGGGGCCGTGATCATCGACGTGCGGGAACCCTACGAGTATGGCGCGATGCGCATCCCGGGCGCGGAACTGATGCCATTGGGGAGTCTGGCCCGGGCACGGGAGGCCATGGACCCTGCCCAGGAGATGATCTTTGTCTGCCGCGTCGGCGACCGCTCCGGCCTTGCGGTCGACCTGCTGCGTCGCGCGGGCTTCTCCAAGGCGTACAATCTGGCGGGCGGGATGGTCGAGTGGATCAACGAGCAGCTGCCAGTGGAGGAAGCGGGGGAGCGTTAGTGCGGCGGGCCGCCGCGGGAGAGGCATCCGGGACCGGTGACGCGACCGAGTCGCGCCCAAAGTCGTCTTCGTCCTCTGCGTCCGAGCCAGCGGTGACGGAGGACATCCTATCCGATGCCCTTGAGCTCATCGGTCGGACTCCGGTGGTGCGCCTGCGGCATACCCCCGCCTCCAGCGCGGAGATCGTCTGCAAGCTGGAATGGATGAACCCCGGCGGAAGCGTCAAGGATCGGATCGCGCTGGCGATGATCGATGCCGCTGAGCGCGAGGGACGGCTGCGGCCGGGCGATACCATCGTCGAGGCGACGTCGGGCAACACGGGCATCGGCCTGGCCGTGGTGGCGGCCGTGCGCGGCTACCGGCTTGTGCTGACGATGCCGGAGGACATGAACATGGAGCGCCGCGCCTTGTTCGCCTGGTACGGCGTGGAGTTGGAACTGACCCCCGGGATCGAGGGCATGGGCGGTGCCGTGTTCGCGGCGGAGGAGATCGTGCGCCGACGCGGGGCCTTCTGGCCGCGGCAGTTCGAGAACCCGAACAATCCGCTGGCGCACCAGGAGGGTACAGGGCCGGAGCTCTTGCAGCAATGCGGTGGGCGGTGTGATGCCTTTGTGGCCGGGGTGGGTACCGGGGGGACGCTCACCGGTGTCGCGCGCCACCTGCGGGGACACCTCCCCGGCATCCGGGTGGTGGCGGTCGAACCGGCGCGCAGCCCCGTCCTTGCCGGCGGCCGTCCCGGACCGCACCGGCTGCTGGGTCTTGGCGCGGGATTTGTGCCGGGGGTTCTCGATCGCGGCGTGATCGATCAGGTCCTGTCCTGCACCGATGAAGACGGTTTCGAGATGGCGCGCCAGCTGGCCTGCCGGGAAGGGCTGATGGTGGGTCCCTCCTCCGGCGCGGCGGTATGGGGCGCGTTGCGCGTGGCCGCTGAACTGGGCGCGGGGCGCCGGGTGGCCTGCATCCTGCCAGACGGTGGTGACCGCTACGCCAGCCTGCTCCCATGGGCACTGGATGTGGGGAGCCGGAGACGCGAAGCGTCGGGAGGCGACCTGGGCCGAAGCCGCGCCAGGATGGAGTGAGCGGCGAGGCTGGATGTGGGGAGCCGGAGACGCGAAGCGTCGGGAGGCGACCTGGGGGCTGGATGCCGGGAGCATCGGGTGCGCAGCGCCCGGGGCGACCTGGCGGGTGAGGCGCCAGGATGGAGGCAAGCCGAACCCGAAGCCGCGCCAGGATGGAGTGAGCGGCGAGGCTGGATGTGGGGAGCCGGAGACGGCAAGCGTCGGGAGGCGACCTGGGGGCTGGATGCCGGGAGCATCGGGTGCGCAGCGCCCGGGGCGACCTGGCGGGTGAGGCGCCAGGATGGAGGCAAGCCGAACCCGAAGCCGCGCCAGGATGGAGTGA
>JAJZZC010000142.1 GCA_021797775.1 Bacillota bacterium | reverse complement strand
TTCCGCGGGAGAGCCGTCTTCCGCCACCGCCAGCCTTTTCGCCTCCGCCGCCCTTCGCTGGGCCTCGTCGCCCAGCGCCTGGCATACGGCTCCGATGTGTTTCCGCAACCGCCGCGGGAAGCGGCGCACCTGTCCCAACGCCTTCCGTCCGATACACAGCGCCGCCGTGGCTCCCCGTGGGGCATGCGGGTCCGGTGACCATCGTCGGGCCGCGGCGCGTCCCACCAGGGCGCCCCCACAATGACGCCGTCCCGGAGCGCATCCACCTATGAGCCGACCTCGCTAACCAACCGGCGTTCACGACGCACCCATTGCCCCCTCGACGAATGAGTGGGGATCAGGGACTCTTCGGCGGCGTGGCGCACAAACTTCGCTTCGACGCGGAACCTCCGATGTTGGATGTGGCCCCTGCGATTCCGCACCTGCTCGACTCAACGACCGCCTGCTGCTCGGGCTGTTGCGACATCCGATGTTCGATATGGCCCCCGCAAGCTCTGACCCCGGAATCGGTCCGCGCTCACTGCTGTGTCCGTTGCGACCGCGATGTCCGAGCAGGCCAACGCAACTCGTCGGGCAACCGGAGTTGCGCCACCGCCTAGCCCTGTTGCGACCCCCGATGTCCGAGCAGGCCAAGCCAACGCAACGAGGCTGCCCAAGCTGCCCGACGTGACCATCCTCTAGTTGCGACCCCCGATGTCCGAGCAGGCCAACGCAACGAGGAGGTTCCCTTCGAGTTCTTCGGCTGGGACAAGTTGCGACCCCCGATGTCCGAGCAGGCCAACGCAACCGGGCCGGGACTGGCGCAGGCGTGCTGCATGTGGTAGGTTGCGACCCCCGATGTCCGAGCAGGCCAACGCAACCGCGTGCCGCATAGCCCCTGCGTCCCTGTCGCGTTGAGGCCCAGGTGCGAGCGAGTCCTTGACATCACCCCCGCGCAGACGGACTATCCCCGCTTTTCGAGGGCGCGCCGTTCTTCCACACCTTGGCCCCCAAGCCCTGCAGCCGACTGCGAGCGACCCCGGGAAGTTCCGCGACACCTTGCCACTCGCATTGTTGCGCACGGGGGCACCGCCGTCTGCTGCGTCCCGCGCGCCCGCGTCCGCCGTCTTCTCTGCGAACTCGCCGAGGCGGGCCGCACGCCGGTGCTCATCTGCGACGAGGCGCAGGACGTCGCCGTCCCCGTGCTGGAAGAGATCCGCCTGCCGACGGCGTTCGACCGCGACGGCCGCCCTGCCTTCGCCCTCTTCCTCAGCGGCCATCCCGCATGCTGCTGATCACGCTACTTGCGAAAACGCTGACCACGGTCATCCGGGACGGCCCGGCGGCCGTGGCGGGCCGCCACGCGTACGCGTCCGCCACGGCCAGGTCCGCCAGGGCCGAGACCGCAGCGACCGCGAAGAACCGCCACGGACGACTGCCACGGATGGGGCGCGCTGGCTCGCGCGAGAAGTGGGACCAGGCCAGCCAGACGGCAAGTGGGAGGCCACCGTTGCAGGCGGGCAGCACCGCGGGGAGCCAGCCATCCGCGGGCCGCCAATCACCGCTGCGGGGCAGCGGGAGGCCGACGGTGGCTGCCGTTATTAGGGAGAGCCGCTGCCGTACCCGGCGGCGCCGCGGCACGAGTGCCCGTGCCGGCATCCCCACGTTCAAGTTGACGGCTCCCCTCCAGAGGGCCCCTGGACCCACGCCTCGGGTTGCTGCTAGGGCAGGGCGCCCGCACCGGGGCCGGCGGCGGGCAGGGGCGACCCCCGTACAGCCGTTTCCTCCAGACGTTGCGCGGGCGCACGCCTGGAGGAAACGGGGGCCAGCCGGCCAATGGTCCCGGCGCGTCGCTCGGTGGAACCTTGCCCGGGCGATGCCGCCCGACGCCAGTGGGCGCCGCCGCGATGTACCCGGCCCCGTGGCCCGGCACGCCGGCCGCTCTGGGGGCGGGCCCGCCGGCAGGAGCGCCGCCGCCTTGTCCCTCGTGATGGCGCACAGGGCGACAACACGCGGGTGCGATGCGCCGGATCCCGGGGAAGCGACGCGTCTCAGCCCCGGACGGTGGCGGTCCGCCGATCGGCTCGCTTCGGCGGCACCAAGGGCGAAACGGGTCTCTGGCGCAAGGCATGTGCGTGGCGATGGGCACGGGGCGGGCCCGGCGACGCGCGTGGGCGCCGGCCTGAGTACGGGGCACCGGCACGGGTACGGGCACCGGCGTGGGTGCGGGCACCGGCCTGGGTATGGGCACCGCCCCGGGTATGGGCACCGGGCTGGGTATGGGCACCGCCCCAGGTATGGGCGCCGCCTCGGGTGCGGGCACCGCCCCGGGTACGGGCATCGGCACGGGTACGGGCACCGGCGCGGGTACGGGCACCGGCGCGGGTACGGGCACCGGCACGGGTACGGGCACCGGCCTGGGTACGGGCACCGGCGGCGCGGCGCCGCCGCGCGACAGACAGGAAGGGGTGATCCCGTGGCGGGAGCCACCTCCCGGTACGCGGCCGTGGACCTGGGCGCGGAGAGCGGGCGTGTGCTGGCCGGCGCCTTCGACGGCGAGCGGATGGCGCTGCAGGAGGTGCACCGCTTCGCCAATACCCCTGTGCGCACGGTCGACGGCCTGCACTGGGACGTGCTCCACCTCTATGCCGAGACCCTCGCCGGGCTGCGGGCCGCGCGGGCGGCCGGGGGGCCGTTGCAGAGCATGGGCATCGACTCGTGGGCAGCGGATCACGCCTTGCTCGACGACGGCGGGCGCGTGCTGGGCGAGCCCCACCACTACCGGGACGCGCGCACCGACGGCATGATCGCCGAGGCGGCGCGACGCGTCGCGCCGGAGGTGCAGTTCGCCCGCACCGGTAAGGCCCAACTGCCGTTCGATACGGTCTACCAGTTGCTGGCGATGCGCCTGCGCGCGGACCGCCGGCTGGACCTCGCCGCGCGCCTGCTGATGATCCCCGACCTGCTGCACTACTGGCTGAGCGGCGAGGGGACGACCGAATACACCAACGCCACCACCACCGGAATGCTGGGCATCGATGGGGCCTGGGCGACCGACCTGATCGAGCAACTCGGGCTACCGGCAGGGATTCTGTGCAACCCGGTCCCGCCGGGCACGCGCCTCGGAACGCTGCGCGCCGCCGTCTGTGACGAGCAGGGAGTCGACCCCATGGCCGTGGTCGCCCCCGGTACGCACGATACCGCGTCGGCCGTCTTCGCCGTGCCGCACACCACGCGGGAACCCTGGGCCTACATCAGCTCGGGCACCTGGTCGCTGCTCGGTCTCGAACTCCCCGACGCGGTCACAAGCGAAGCGGCGCGCCGGGCTGGCTTCACCAACGAGGGGGGGCTGGGGCGGACCTTCCGCTTCCTGACCAACATCGCGGGGCTCTGGCTGCTACAGGAGTGCCGCCGGGCGTGGCTGCGCACAGGGAACAACACGGGCTACGAGCAGTTGACGGCGGCAGCGGCGGCGGCCCGTCCCACCGGGGTGGTCATCGACGTCGACGACCCCGCGTTCCTCCACCCCACCGACATGCCCGCCGCCCTGGCTGCCCACCTGGCGCGCACGGGGCAGCCGACCAACACCGACCCCGTGTGGCTGGCCCGGGCGATCTTCGAGGGCTTGGCGCTGCGGTACCGGGGGGCGCTGGAGCAGGCCGAGGCTCTGGCCGGGGTGCGCGTGGAGGTCGTACACGTGGTGGGCGGCGGATCCCGCAACGCACTGCTGTGCCAGATGACCGCTGACGCCTGCGGCCGGCCGGTGCTCGCGGGACCGGCCGAGGCGACCGCACTTGGGAACCTCCTCGCCCAGGCCGTGGGTCGCGGGGAACTGCGCGATGCGGCCGAGGCGCGCCTGGTGGCTGGCCGTTCGGCGCCGGTCACCGCCTACGCGCCTCAGGACCGTGCCTACTGGGACGAGATGGCGGGGCGGGCGGGGTCCTAGGGTTCGTAGCAGCCAACCGATTTGACGAGGATTGTCGTCAGGAGAATCCTGTAGGGCTATACTGGGGGAACGGAACGTTTGCTCGGGGTGGTGCGAGGGGCACGGCCACGGGCGCCGGTGCAGAGGGCATGTCGCGGCGCGAGTCGGCGGCCAAGCGCGAACGGTACGCGGTCATCCCGCGAGCGGAGGAGGCCACGTTCACCACGCAGGCGTTTGCCCCGTCAGTGGTCACTGACGGGGGACGATGGATGGCACAACGCCGCACGAGCGAGGGGTTCCCAACTGCTACCGTAAAGGTTGCCTTCTGTCCACTCTTATGCTATAGTATCTCCAGTAGTCGGCGAAAACCAAGCCGGCCATCGCTGCTTGAAATACCTACGCTTTGGCGGCTGTGTCGGGAAGAAGCGTCCGGCACGTAAGAGCGTAGACGCCAGATCCTTGCGGATCTTTGTCGCCGGGAGTTCCCCGGAGACGGTAAACGCCTGTGGAGCGGGAGGCTCTGGCCAGGAGAACGGCCTGGTGAAACCGGTCGCTGTGAAGCAGGAACCTTCGAGTCGGAAACCGGCCGCTGCGGCGGTTGGAAACAAATGACTATGAGAAGGGGAACGGAACCAAAGCGTGCCGCGGCGGAGGCGGTGCGGACGGGCCTGGAGGGGCTCTGGGGCCTGGCCGACCTGCAGCGCCGCAGCCAGGGGTGCGGCGAGCCGGAGGCGGGGGGGTGACGGGCCGGCAGGGGCGCGGGGGTGGCCCGGCGAAGGGGGCTTGGCCATCCGTGCCGCGCAGCGTCGGTCGCGCGGTGTGGTAGTGGGGCCGGGGGGTGTGCCCGGCCCTGCGCTTGGTTCGGCAGGCCGTCCCCATGCCTTGTCGTATAGGGAAGCATGCTGACGCAGGACGACGGCTCTCTGTACCTGGAGCCCGGTGAGGTGGCGGCCCTGGCCACAGCGCTTCGTGGCGCCGGTCGCCGGCCGGTGGAGCATCCCGAGGATGTGCTGCTCGCGGCGGTCGCGGATGCCCTGGGGGCGATGGCGGGTGGCGCGGGGGTCACGTGCGCGCCGGCACGGGATGTGGCGATGCGGGAAGCGGCCCGGGGGTTCGTGTCGCCGGGGGCGGCGTACTGGGCGCCGGTGCGGCTACCCGCTCGCCACGGACCATGGGAGCGCACTCCCCGAGACGATAAGGCGGCAGCCACGCTGAGTCCGGTGACGGCGAGGGCCCCGACACGGTGAGACCATTCGACGACCACCGGCCATGTCAGCGCCGGGACCAGGCGCCCGTGGCAGAGCGGCCACCCTGCACAACTCAGCCCAGCAGCGGTGGCCACCACCGACGCGCCCAATAGGATCAGCAGGAAGGTGGCGGCGGCCGAGAGCCAGGCCAGGCTGCCGAAGCGGCGCAGGCCGTGATCCATGCCAGCCGGGCTGGCGGCAGGCGCCTCTGGACCCGGTCGGCCTGGCCTCCGTCCCGGACGAACGGCGGCATGCCTCGCCCCTATGCGCCCCACCTCCGGGTCCACCCCCTGCCCCGCTGATCCCAGACTGCACGCTCCGTGGGCCAGCCGTCTCTCGACCCGGCGGCGACCGGCGGCGAAAGCGGAGCGTCCGGCCGGGGAAACCGCCACGCATCCTCCGCCGAGGACCCGGCGACGGCACGCCCTACCGCCGTGGCCTGCCCCGTGCTCTGGTCCGCTGACGTGGGCCTGTCACCATTCACGGCCGCCGCGCAACAAGCATCTCGTTCTTGGAATGCAGGGTGACGCCAAACTCCGCGGCCCCCACGGCCCATCCTCGGGCGTGAGCCACTTCACGGCAACACCAGCGTCCACACAACGGATCACCGCCGTCGCGCAGTCCTCGGAGGATTGGCAGCGAATCCGGCTGGAACCCCCGAGCCGCCATCCGCTGCCGGTTCGCTGCAATTTCCTCCACCGCCTTACGCACCGCTGTCGCTCGGCGAAATCGGCCAGCGCCGTGCGCGCCAACTCGTTGATCGACCGTCCTGACTCCTTGGCCTCGCACCGCAGCGCTTCCACCAACTCGGCGGGGAGACGCAGCGTCAACTGGTGGCTCGACGTGTCCACGCGACATCGCCATGTGACAGCATACCACGGAGTCGGCCGGGCCAGCCGATGCCCCACGCACGCAGTGGCACACTCGCGCGCCGCCGCGGGTGGGGGGGGTGGCGGGGCTCCTGACCCCCCCCACGGCTGAACCACGGGGGCGGGCTCACCCGGGCGCGCGCGGACGGCGGGTGGCCCGGGCAAGCCGCGATGCTGCCCGGCAGGCGGGTGCCCAGGGCGTCCCGCGGGTGTGTTCGCCCCTGCCAAGACACGCGGCAGCCGGCGTGCCCCCCCCTCGGTCCCGGGGCGCCCGCACCGCTCGCGCGTCCCCCCGGGGACGACCGCCCCCCGCCTGGGAATGAGCGCGGCAGGCCGGGCCGACCGCCGCCGCAGCGACGGCGGCCCTCCCCCACCGCTCCGTGCAGGACTCGCCCGTTCCCAGGCGGAACGGTGCCTTGGCCCGCTCGGGCAAGGCCCGGGCGCGGCTGGAACGGAGGTGGCACAACGCCCACGGACCGGCCCCACCTGATCTTCGTCTTCGCCGACCAGATGCGGGGTATGGCCATGGGTTGCTCCGGCAATCCCGACGTGCGCACGCCGCACATGGACCGCCTGGCCGCGGAGGGCACGCGTTGCGCTGGGGCCTACGCCAACTGCCCGGTGTGCACGCCGAGCCGGGCCACCCTGCTGACGGGGCGCCACGCGCTGCCGACCGGTGTGGTCGCCAACGACCTCCCCCTGCCCGCGGACCTGCCGAGCATCGGCGGCTGCCTGCGGGCCGCCGGTTACCGCACCGGGTACATCGGCAAGTGGCACCTCGACGGCGTGCCGCGAGGCAAGTGGACGCCGCCCGGGCCCCGGCGGCACGGCTTCGACGACTTCTGGGCGGTGCACAACTGCTCGCACGCCTACATGCGGGCCCATTACTACCGCGACACCCCGGAACCCATCCCCGTCGCGGGGTACGAACCGGTCACGCAGACCGACCTGCTGCTGCGCTTCCTCGACGACCGGGACGAGCGGCCGTGCGCGGCCTTCCTCTCCTTTGGCCCGCCGCACGACCCCTACGACCAGGTCCCCGCGGAAGCCCTGCGGGGATACGACCCGCAGGGCCTGGCGATGCGCCCCAACGTGCGCCCGCTTCCAGCGGGGCCGGGCGACGCCGCGCGCGGGCGTGACCCGCGGCTGACGCTGGCCCAGTATTACGCGCACATCACCGCCCTTGACGCCCAGCTGGGCCGCATCCTCGCCTACCTCGACGCCGCGTCCCTGGCCCGCGACACCATCGTGGTCTTTACCTCCGATCACGGCGACATGCTCTGGTCACAGGGTCGCCTGATGAAGCAGCAACCCTGGGAGGAAGCGATCCACGTCCCCCTGCTCATCCGCTGGCCCGGCCGCGTGCCGGCGGGGCGCACCACCGCGGGCCTGGTCGGTCTCGTCGACCTCATGCCGACGCTGCTCACCCTGGCGGGCGTACCGATCCCCGCCGGCGTGCAGGGCGCCGACCTGGCCGACCTGCTGCGAGGGCAGGCCGACGTCGGCCGCGACAGCGTCTACATCTACGACTTGGTGTCGGTCGACCAAAGCCTCGCGCAGGGGATTCCCGAGTGGCGCGGGGTGCGCACCCCGCGCTACACGTACGCGCGCACGCGCACCGGCGCCTGGCTACTCTACGACAACGCGTCCGACCCCTACCAACTCGAGAACCTCGTGGACCGTCCCGATACGGCGGACCTGCAGCGCTCCCTCGACGCCACGCTCAGCCGCTGGCTGCGCGCCACGGACGACCCCTTCGTCGAGGGGCGCGAACTCATCGCGCGGCTCGGCCTGGCGCCGCTCTGGAACGCGCGTGAACGCGAACTCCACCCCCACGCGCCCCGCCTGGTCGGGGAGGCGTAACCGGGAGGCAGCGATCAGCGCACTGGCGGATGGGCGAGCACCGTTGGGATTCCGACGCCATCGCGCCTTGCCGAGTGGCGCCGTCGGCGAGCGCCGCGTGATCGCGCGCCCCTCTGGAAGGCGCCTGCGCCGCGGCCACCCCGACCGGGTCCCGCGAGCAGGCGCACCGACCCGAGGGGGCCCAGCGGCAACGCCGGGCCGCCGGTCCTCAGATGGCCCCGGCCTCCGAGCCGCCGGTGTCAGGGAGCACCTCTGCCCGCAAGGCATCCAGGTTGTGCTCCAAGCCCCCGGTCTCGATGGAACAGTGCATGCCACACTCCTTGGGTGCGCCCTGTTCCCACCACCAGCGACCGGCGCGGGGATCCTCACCGGGACCCGTCGGGCGGGTGCAGCAGGCGCAAGAGATGCTGGTATAGCCCCGGTCGTAGAGAGCGTGCCGCGGCACACGGTGGGCCCTGATGTACGCGTCCACGTCATTCGCGATCCAGTCCGCCAACGGGTTCAGCTTGAGCAGGCCGCCGTGGTCGTGGTCCAGCTCGACCTTCTGGATGTTGCCCCGGCTCGGCGAGTGCTCGCGCCGCAGCCCGGTCACCCAGGCATCGAGACCGGCCAGCTTACGGCGCAGGGGCACCACCTTCCGTACCTCGCAGCACAGCAGGCGCAACGGGACGCTGCGGTAGAACGCATTGGCCCCGTGGCGGGTGGGTCAGGCGTCCGACCGCGGCGGCGGCGGGAAGGACCACCTCGAAGGTGATGCCGTAGCGGGCGCGCACCTGGTCGATGAGGTCATACGTTTCCTGCGGCAGCCGGCCGGTGTCCACGGTGAACACACGCACACCCGGGTCGATGCGCCAGGCCATGTCCAGGACCACCAAGCTCTCGGCCTGCAGCGAGCTGCAGATCGCGAGCCGCCGACCGAAGCGCTCCATCGCCCAGGCGAGAAGCGCCTCTGGCGGCTGGTCGTCGAATTGCACCGCGACCTCGCCCGCCTCGCAGTCGTCCAAGCGGACGGGAACGGCCTCCTCGGCGCCGCGCGGCACCGTCACCGCCCCCCCGGCCATCTCGTGCACGGCCGCTACAGGTATCGAGGCGCGCAGCGGTCCCTTCTCCACATCCTTCACCCCCCGAAACTGCTGCGAACAAAGGCCCGCTCTGACCACGCGCCCCGCCCGCCACGAACTCCCGTTCCCCATCCTGGACCCCAGCGGCATCACGCCCCCCTGCCCCGAGCGCGGCAGCGCCTGGCGCGGCTCCGTTGCCCGAGCCCCGCCGCCACGGATCAGGCGGGGCGGCGCGGGCCAAGCACCCCCGTTGGGCCGCCCCCGCTCGCCCGTCCCCCCGGGATGGGCGCCCCCCGCTTGGGGATGTGCGCGGGGCAGGCCGGGCCGATCGCCGCCGAACCGACGGCGACGGGGGGCGGCGACACCGCTCCACGACCGTGCCGTCCAGAAGATGCGCGACCGGCCCCGCGCCCGCCGCGCGATGACCCTGGATCCGGCCAGCCCTAGACCCTGGGCGCCTCTGCCCCAGGGCGGGCACGGACCGTGCCGAGCCCGCGCTCGGTCGCGGCCCACCGCCCACGGCGGCTCAGGCCCCACGGGCCACGGCCGAGCGTTGTGAAAGTCCACGTGATGTGGGACGCTCAACAGGCCGCGCGCGCAGACGCGGGCACCAGGACGGCGCCGCGGCCGGAGCCGGCGCCGTCAGCCCACGTTGCCGCACCAGGCCTCCGCCGCAGCGGAGGAGCGGACCGCGGCCAGCGCGCCGGCCCGCAGGGCCGTGCGCAGCGTGTCGGCGCGCAGCCCCACGCGCAGGGCCTCCAGCGACAGCACGTCCTCGGACCGCACGTTCCCCAGATTGACGTTGGAGCCGAAGCGCTGGATGAGATCCTGCTGTTGGCTCTTCTGCGGGGCTTCCCAGATGAGCAGCGCGGGTTCGCACGCGGACGCGATACTCTCCATCTCGTCGGCGTCGATGCTACCGTCAGCACGGTAGATGACGACACCCTGCCCTGATTCGCGCCCCTCGACAATCACCTTCCAGGCCCCGCTCTCCAGATCCTGTTGGATCTGGTCGCGCAGGGTGTGGCCCGGAAGCTGATCGGCCGGATGCTTCTTGCCCACCTCGCTCACGACGCTGAGCCCCATGGATCTGCCGTATGCCAATAGGGACCGGCGGGTGTCGGCCGCCATCTCGATCGTGCCGTCGGATACCTCCAGCGCGGTAAATCCCAGTTCCACCGCGCGGTCGACAAAGGCCCGGGCCTTGCCGTGCACCACGGCTACTTCCAGCGCCGTGCCACCCGGGCAGCAGAGCACCTGCGCCGCGCGGAGGCGTGCCAGCTTGTCGCGGAGCACGGATTCGGAGTACAGGGCCGACGTGCCGAAGGCCAGTTTGACGATATCGATGTGCGCTGCACCCGCGTCCAGCAGATCGGCCATGGCCCCGAGTCCCAATCCCTTGTCGATCACCATCGTCACGCCGTGTTCCCGGGGCTTGGCCGTCCGCCCGCCGAGCGGGAAGGGGCAAGCATCTCCCCAAACCGCGTCCGCCTCGACCTCTCCGGGCGGATGCTGTGCCATCTCTTCGATCTTCATCTCCGCCATCACCTCCGAGCGGATTGCCAGCAAGCCAACGCTGCGGGATCCCCGTGCGAGCAACCGGCGCGAGGATTGGTATCGGGCGTGGCCGCCACCGCCGCGCGCCGCCGGCCTGGCAAGCCAGTCCGTCCGGGCTACGCCGGCGGGGCAGTGGCCCACGGCCGGGCCGCCTCCTGGCAGAGGGGCCCGCAGTCCGCGCCCCGCCGGTTGCGCCGCGCTAGCAAAAGGCCAACCGGCACAGGGGTCTGCGGCCCGGGACGTGCGGAACCAGGGCCCGGCCTGGGAACGCCGCCGTACCTCCAAGCGCACTGGGGTCAGCACGCCGTCCAGCGAACAGGTACACCTGCCTGCGCGGCGGAGGCCGCCCGCGGCGTGCCCCCCCTGCGATCGGCCGCGCGTGCGCACCGCACCAGGGGTCGCCCTTGTCAGGCGAACGGCAGATCGACGGACCGCCAGGCGCGGCACCGCGAGGGGCGGCAAACCGCAACCGCTCCGCCGCAGGTCACAGCGGCCGGGGGCGACCGCCCGAACCCGGCAAGCAACGCGGGGGGAATGGAAACCAGATCACGGCACGGCGTGCGGACCGTCAAGGGCGGGGACGGCAGATGCCCTCGGCCGCAGGCCCCGCGGGCGGGGCAAACCGTAGGGCACCGGCCGCGCGGCACGCGGCCGCGCGGCAATGCCCCACCTGTGGCCGTCCGCGCCCACACGACGCAACGCCTTGGGGACGCGCCGCAGGTGCGCCACGCATCTGAACCGCATGACATCCTGAGGGGATACAGACGGGATGGGCATCGCCGTCACGCTCCTTCCAAGGCTCGTGCCAACTGCACGAGCGGGAAGGGCGGCGGCACGCGCGACTCGGAAGCCGGGCGCACCACAACACCCTCTTGGGCCGGCGGGGTAAGCTGACGGGCTAAGGCGAGGGTGCCTCTCCCGCTTCACGCTGGCTAGCGCCAACGCCCGACGGGATTCGCCCCGGATGGTGGGTCCCCCGCTACCGCCGCTACCCTGGGGCAGCGGACCGGTATTTGGCACCAGATCCCATCGAGCCCGCACACCAAGCGCCGGCCCGCAGGACCACGACAGCACCGTACCACAGTGCGGGAGGGCTGGCAACCCGAGGCCGCGGTCGAGGGGCCGGCGTGGCGCGTGCGGCGGTCTGCCACACGGGTCGATCACACCTCTGCCGTTGGTGCGGTGGGGCGCAGCGCAAGACTGTGGGCTCAAGCTGCCTGAGCATCTGTTCGCCTGAGGGAGGCGACCGGAGGCCGGCGACGGAGGGGCTTGGACTTCCATAGGTCGGCCCATTGGCCGTGCTGGGAAAGCCTCGTGGCGCGCAACGTAAGGATGGCGCGTACACCGGTGAAGGTCCAACGCATCCCCGGCTGCTTGACGCGGAGGCCGGAGACGAGGCGGCACGCGGACTCGACGATGCCGGAACCCAGAGGCCAGGCCCGTTGGGCATAGAGGGGATAGTGCATGCGCTCGGCGTTGGTGACGAAGTAGTCGCGAGCCTTGCGCACCTCGTCTTGACCGACGGGTGCGCGGGGCTGGAGGGTGTCAAGGGCGGCGATCACGGGGCCGGTGCCCTGCGTGAAGAGGGCGGTGGCGATGGTTTCGCCCCAGAGGTGCGCGTCGATGGCGTTGCCATGGACCGCATGCGCCACCTTCCAGATGTGCTCGCTCACGCCGGTCCTGGTCCGCCGCCGTGGCGAAGCTGCGTGGCGAGCACGGCCGGTGCCGACGAACGGGGGGGCTGCGTCGCGGGCAATGTGGGCCTGCCGTTGCGCGGCGGGCCTTCCACCCCATCGGCCCGCCCTTCCCGGGTGGTCACCGACCGAGCGGAGTGTCCTGCAGAGCGCGGCCGATCCACCAGCCCTCGGCGCATGCGGCTGTTGACACAACCTCGTGGGACCGCGACCCTGACCCACCGCTCGCGACGGCGCGGGCGCGGGGGTGGTCGCGGTGCTCGGGAAGATCGTCGAGCGGTTCTACGGGCAGGGGGTGGATCAGCTGTCAGCGGTCCCGGCCAGGCCTGGCGACTCGACGCGGCAGAGGTGGATGGCGCCGAGGGGCTGCGGCCATGGCTGGCCGGTTCGCCTTCAGACCGGGTACTGGTGCAGGTCGTCGCGATAGGTCCGCGCCTCGCGGTGCTCTTCCGCGACCCGGAGGCGGCTGGGCATGGCGCATGAGGAGTCGGCCCTGGCCGACCTGGAAGAACCGCTGCGGGACCTGGCCGCGCTCTGCGAGGGGCTGCGGGCCCTGTGCCGACACGGGGACGCTGCCGCCCTTGGCCTGCTCGACCTGGAGCCGTTCGCCGCGACGGCGTCCCAGCTGGCGGGGCAGTTGGTGCGGCGCATCGACGTCCTGGTCACGGAGGGGCAGGAGCAGGTACGGTGAGACGGGACCGGGTTTGGGATGAACGAGCGGCGCCACGACTGGCCAGTACTGGCAGGGGCGCCGTCCGGCCATGTCGAAGAGTGGGTTCGCGGGTAGCGGTGCGGTGTAGTGTCAGAGTTCGACGCATTTGGCTTCTGGCGCGTCTCACCCGTTGTGCACGCCGGAGGTCCGCAGGTGGATCGAACAACTAGATGTGGTACTAATCGCGACGATGACGTACTGCGGGTGGTGTGGTGAC
>JAJZZC010000141.1 GCA_021797775.1 Bacillota bacterium | reverse complement strand
CCAACGGCGTCGAGGGGGTTACCGGCCGGTCCAGCGAGGACCCGAGTGAGGAAATGGGATGCGCGGCTCCACGGGGGCCGCGCATCCCGTCTCTTGGAGGCCTGGCCGGGGCGGCGCGAGGCTGGGAGCGCCCGCGAGCCGCCCCTGTCGCGGGCGGGCATGAGGCAGGCTTGCGCGGGGCGAGGGCGGGAGACGGGGGGGTGAAGGGCATGAGTACGGTGATCTCCAAGGGGGCAGAGCCGGCGGCGTCCGCACGGATCCGGCCCGGCACGGGCCACCGCCCTGCGCGCAAGCGCGTCATGGCCTGGGTCTTCAGCGTGCCGGCGCTCCTGGCGTTCACGCTGTTCGGCTGGTATCCGATGGTCATGGCGTTTCTCGTGGCGTTCCAGCACTACAAGATCGTAGGGGCCCCTCAATGGATCGGTTGGGCGAATTTCGCGCGGGTTTTCCACGATCCGGTGGTGTTGACCGCACTGCTCAACAGCGCCTACTACGCGTTGCTGACCATCGGCCTCACCTTCTGGGTGCCGATCATCGTTTCCGTCCTGCTGATGGAGATGCCGGAGCGCCTCCGCAATCTCATGATGATTTTGTGGTTTATCCCGGTTCCGGCCGTGGCCAGCATCGTGATTTGGAAGTACTTCTACGACCCGAATTACGGTTTGTTCAACGCCATGTTTCACGTGTTCGGCATTCACGGTTTCCTCTGGCTGGACAGCCCGCGCTGGGCCATGTTCCTCATCGTGCTTCCCGGGTTGATCATGTATGGGCCGGGCCTGATCTTCATCTCAACACTCCAGGCGGTCCCCCAGGAGCTGTACGAGGCGGCTGAACTGGACGGCGCGTCCTTCCTGCGCAAGGTGTGGGCGATCACCATCCCGACGCTGCGACCCATCATCATGGTGCTGCTCCTGCTGTCGATCATCGGCAACCTGCAGGTCTTCACGCAGCCCTACATCATGACGGCCGGCGGGCCGGTGTTCGCGACGCTGACCGGGGTGCTCTATATCTTTAACAACGCCTTCCGCTACCTGCGCTTCGGCTACGCCGACGCCCTGGCGATCATGCTGTTCTTGATCCTGGCCGTCCTGGTCGTCGTGCAGCGCTGGTTGGAGGCCCGCAACAGGTAGGGGGTGCCCGTGGTGGCCCTGCTTCCGGTCGTCGGACGCCGGCGCGGCGGTCGGACGCGCCGTGCCCTGATCGCCATCGGCGCCGTTCTGTGGTTCGGTCTTCTGCTGCACCTGTTCCCGGTATACTGGATGCTGGCGCATTCTATTGAAGGGGACGTGCAGAACTTCGCCCATCCCCTCTCACTCTGGCCGAGCCCGGCTTTTCCCCAGGTGTACACGATCCTGATCCACGGCATGTCCCAGCTACTGCCGCTGCCCCTTATGGTCTATGTGCGCAACAGCCTGATCCTCGCGTTCGGCACCCTGGTCACCCAGTTGCCGATCAGCCTTCTCGGCGCCTACGCGATGTCACGGCTGCACGCCCCGCGCTGGGCGCGCTGGCTGTTCTATTTCATCATCGGCACTCTGTTCATTCCCGGTGAGGCCACTCTGATCCCCAGCTACCTGATTCTGAAGAACTTCCCCTTCCCGTTCAACACCACGCTCCCGCACCTTGATTTTCTGAACACCTACCTGGCGGTGATTCTCCCGGGGATGGCCTGGGGATTCGCGGTGTTGATCTTCAAGGGCTGGTTCGACACGCTGCCGCAGGACGTCATGGACGCGGCGCGCATCGACGGCGCGGGTGAACTCCGTATCCTCCTGAGTATCATCCTGCCCCTCTCCGTGCCTGTCATCTCGTTCATGAGTTACATGACTTTCAGCGGGGTGTGGGATTCCTTCACCTGGCCCTTGATCGTGCTGACCAACCCCAACAAGGTGCCGCTCAGCGTCGCCCTGAACAACGCGACCACCGCCATCTCCGGCGCCGTGAGCGGGCCCACCCTCAGCAGTCAGATGACCCACGGGGTCCTGGGTTGGAACGGGGTGATGGCCATGGCCGTCCTGCAGTCGGTCCCGATCTTCATCGCCTTCCTCGTGTTCCGCGAACAGATCGTCCGGGGCGTGAAGATCACTGGTTTCTCGGCGTGAAGCGGGACCCGTGAGGCCACACGCCGCCGGTGGAGGCACGGCCGTGGGGGGGAGCCCACGCTGGGGCGGCGGACGAGCGCCGAGCGGTGACCGCAGCCGGTGGGGTGTGCGGTGGGCGGGGCGGGCGGCCGGCGGGGTGTGCGGTCGACGGGGCTTCGGCCGGCGGGGCTTCGGCCGGCGGGGTGTGTGGCCGGCGAGCGGTGGCCGGCGGGGCTTCGGCCGGCGAGACGGCGTAGCGTCGGGCCGCCCGCCGCAGGCTACTCGCGACGGGGCCCCCCGGCCGCGCGACGATGCCAGCGACCGGGCGCGAGGGATCCCGGGCGCTGAACCGCTCGGCGCGATGCGGCGGATGCTGGCGCAGATGCCTCGCGGCCAGCGGCGGCCGGCGGGCCGGCCGGTCCCAGGGGTGCCGGGTCAGGTGTCCCCCGCCCCTCACGCATCCCTTGTCCCGGGAGGGTGGGGCGGGGGTCCCGCATGCGAGGCGCGCGAAAGGGACCGGTGGACCGCATGTACTCCTTCCTCACAGGGCTGTCATGCCCGCGTTGCGGGCAGTGGGTTCCCGCCGACCATCTGACCAACCTCTGCGGGTGCGGCTCGCCCCTGCTGGCCGCCTATGACCTGGAGGCGGCGGCGCGCGAGTTCCCGCGTGCCGCGCTCGCGCGGCGCGCTCCCACGCTGTGGCGCTACCACGAGGTGCTGCCCGTGCGCGACCCGGCCCACGTGGTGACGCTGGGCGAGGGGATGACCCCGCTGCTGCCCCTGCCGCGCGCTGGCGCGGCGATCGGGCTCCAGGACCTCTGGCTCAAAGACGAGGGGCTGAACCCCACGGGCACCTTCAAGGCCCGGGGGGCGGCGGTGGGCGTCTCACGGGCCTGGGAGCTGGGGGCGCGGGCACTCGCCATGCCCACGGCGGGCAACGCCGGCGGCGCGTGGGCCGCCTACGCCGCCCGCGCGGGTCTGCCCTTGGATGTCGTGATGCCGGCGGACGCCCCCGCGGTCAACATGCGCGAGGCCGCGGTCTGCGGCGCGCGCACACACCTGGTGCGGGGGCTGATCTCCGACGCCGGGGCCATGGTCGGACGGTTCGTGGCCGGGGGCGTGGCCTTCGACTGTTCGACCCTCAAGGAGCCCTACCGCGTCGAAGGCAAGAAGACCATGGGCTACGAGATCCTGGAGCAGTTCGGCTGGGAGCCGCCGTCCGCCATCATCTACCCCGCTGGGGGCGGCGTCGGCGTGATCGGCGTCTGGAAGGCGCTCGGGGAGATGCGTAGCCTGGGCTGGCTGCGCGGTCCGGCGCCGCGCCTCGTCGTGGTGCAGGCGGAGGGGTGCCGCCCGATCGTGGAGGCCTGGCGCGCCGGGGTGGACGACGTCGACTTCTGGCAGGGCGCGGCCACGGCGGCTGCCGGCCTGCGCGTGCCGCGCCCCCTGGGCGGCGCCCTGACTTTGCGCGCGCTGCGCGAGACCGGAGGCACCGCGCTCGCGGTCTCTGACGCCGAGTTGCTGGCGGCGATGCGGCACCTGGCGGAGGCCGAGGGCATCTGGGCCTGCCCCGAGGGCGCCGCGGGGCTTGCCGCGGCCGAGCGCCTTCGCGCCGAAGGCTTCTTTACCGCCGCCGATCGCGTCGTGGTCCTGAACACCGGCTGCGGGCTGAAGTACCCGGACCTGGTGGCGGCGGAGTTGCCGTTGCTCGGGCCAACCGACGACCTGCCCGTGCGGCGCTAGGGGCGGCCGTATCGCGCTCCCTCCACGGCACGTCCTCGGCGGGTCCCGTGCGTGCCGGCAAGGACGCTCTCCGGCGGCGCGGGCCGGCTGCGCGAGGAGGACTCGCGGGACAGGGTGCGGCGGACCGTCCCGGCGGGGGCCGCGCCCCGGTGGGTGGTGTGGCGGCGATGGGCCCCGCCAATGGCGGAGCGGGGCGCGTCGCCCCGGGAAGCCAGACGGCCCGGAGCGGGGCGCGGACGCGTGGGCCCGCCACGGCGGGGGGGACCACCGGTCCGGCCGCACGGGGCACGGAGCCCTCCCCGGACGATGCAACGCGGCTGCCCTGCCCACAGGACCCCGTCAGAGTCAGGCGTGCCGGCCAGGTCGCCGGCAGTGCTTGCGGTCCAGGACCGCGGGGCCCCCCTGCCGGTGGTGGACCTGCGCGACTTTGCCGAAGCCCTGGCGCTGCCCGTTCGGCCCCCCGTGCGGCGGTGCAGGACCTTGTGTCCATGCCACGCGCGTTAGACTTCCGGCGGGGCCCTGTGGCCGTCGCGCGGGTCAGGGCGACGCCGTGCAGCCCCCACGGCTGTCGCCGTGGCATAGTCGCTGGTGACTCGGTTGTCACGAAGGGGAGCGAGGAGATGGAAGGCGGCGCGCTATTGGCCTTGCCCGTTGACCGGTTGCTCGCGGAGGCGGCCGCCCACGGTGTTGGCCTCCGGGTGCTGCCGGATCGGGCTGCCCTTTACGCGGACCTGGCCGAGGCCATGCGCGCGGAGGTGCTGCGCGCCGCCGCCGAGGGCCGCGACTGCCGGCTGATCCTGCCGGTGGGGCCGAAGGGGCAATACGCCCTGTTCGCCCGGCGCGCCAACGCCGAGGCTCTGGACTTGCGGCGGCTGCACGTCTTCGCCATGGACGAGTACCTGGACTGGCAGGGGCGCTGGATCCCCGAGGAACACCCGCTCTCCTTCCGCGGCTTCCTGCGCCGCGAGTTGCTGGGGGCGCTCGACCCGGCGCTGGGCTTCTCGCCCGAGCGCCTGGTCTTCCCGGACCCACTGGCCATCGACGCCTACAGCCGCCGCATCGCGGAGGTCGGCGGCGTCGACTGCTGCTTCGGCGGCCTCGGGGTGCACGGCCACGTGGCCTTCAACGAGCCGCCCCTGTCACGCTTCCATCAGGTCGGCGCCGAGGCGCTGGCCGACTCGCTGACGCGCGTGCTGCCGCTGGCTCCGGAGACGCTGGTGATGAACGCGACGCGGCAGGCGGGCGGCGCCTTCGCCGACTTCCCGCCGATGGCGGTCACGGTGGGCATGCGCGACATCCGCGCGGCGCGGCGCATCCGCCTCTACTGCGACGGCGGGGCGTGGCAGCGCTACGCGCTCCGCCACACGGTCGCGGGTCCGGCGGGCGTGGCCTACCCCGCCACGCTGCTGCGCGGACATCCCGACTTCGCCGTGGTGGCGGATGCGGAGGCGGCCGCGCCCGCATAGGCGCGGCCGCCTCCGCCCCGGTACCCGGCGGCGACGCCGCCCCTCCCGCCCTGGTGGAGCCTGGAGGCGGGTAACGATGTGCCGATGTGCCCTGGATCAGTACCCGTGGTGTCCGTAGCTGCCCGTTGGCCTGCGTTCCCGTGCCGGCCCGGGCCGGCGCCACGCGGCATGAAAACGCGGGCGGGTAGGGTGGGGGGCGCGCGCAGTAGACTGGCAGTGACACCCGTGGCCACCGGTCGTGGCGCGCCGGCCGCACGACCGCCGGGGAGGCGAGTCCGCGTGCCACGCGGCAGGGGGTCGCAGTGCGTCTCGCCTCACCGCCGCTCCTCCATCGCGGCGTGACTCGGTTCTCCGCCCCCCTGTCAGGCCATCGCCAGGCGAAAAGGGTTGCGGCCCGCGCGCTGGCTCGGCCGCTGGGCGCCAGCGACCGGGGTTCAGTCCGGGAGGGCGCCGCCGCGCGGCGCCACCAACACCACCGCATCCCGCCCGCTGTAAGCCGCGCGCCAGCCCTCCCGTGCCAAGACCCCCGCCAGGGGCGTGGCGCGGGGGAGCAGCGCCCAGCCGACCCCCTGGCCCCGGAGGTACGGTCCGGGGTTAACGCGGAGTTCTACGACGCGCAGGTAGCGTCCGAGGACGGGTCCCTGGTCGTAGAAGTCGCCGCGGCTGTCCACGTAGACCCCGGGATGCCCGCGCCAGCGCCAGAGGAGGTAGCTGCCCCAGGCGTAGGTGTTGAAGGGGTGGCCCCGCAGCGCCGCGCGGTGCGCCAGGACGTAGGCCGCCGCCCCGGCCGGGTAGCCGGTGGATGTGGGCCACGTGGCTGGCGTCAGGCGCACGACGCCCACGAGGGCCGCCGCCAGCGTGAGGGCCGCCAGGGGGGCCGGGGCGGGCCCGGGCGGCCGACGCCGGCCGCGCAGGGCGGACGCGCAAAGCGCCCCGAGGGCGAACAGCGCGTATGGCATGACGCGCACCGCCACCAGGGCCCCGCCCAGCAGCACGAGGGCGGCCAGGGCCGCGCGCGCCGGAAGGCGGCGCCGTGTGGCCAGGGTCAGCGCCAGCGTGCCCAGGATCGCCGGGAGCACCAGCCATTCCAGGTACGGGGCGTGGAAGTTCGGGCTGGCGAACTCGGCGATGTGCCGCAGGTGAAACGGGCTCGTGGCCAGCGCGATCTCCGCGGGGTAGAGCCGCCAGCCGTATGGGTTCAGGAGCGTGGCCGCGGCCGACGCGGCCAGGGCGGCCGGCAGCCAGCGCGCCGTGCGCCTGCGGTAGCGCGCGTGCAGCCGACCCCAGGCCCGGTGCGACGCGTTGCGGTGCCCCGCCCCGGCGCCGCTTCCGCCCGCCGCTCTCGGATCCGCCCGCCGCAGCCAGCGCGCGCCGATCCCCATCCCGAGGCGGCGCCAGCCAGCGCCTTCCCCCGCGGGCCGCCGTGCGGCCAGGGCGGCGTCTAGCGCCACCAGGGCCAACCCGGCGTAGAAGGTGCCGTGGACGTTCGCCCAGAGGGCAAACAGCGGCGGTAGCGCCAGGAGGGCCCGCGGCCCGGCGACGCGCGCCCGCTCCAGCAGCCACCAGACGGCCGCGAGGAACACGAACGAGGCGACCTGGGGGAGCAGGGTCTCAAAGGGCGTCACGAGGAGCAGCAGGCACAGGGTGAGACATCCGGCCCGCAGCCGGTGCCGCGAGAGGCGGGTGAAGAGGGAGAGCGCGAAGAGGCCCAGGCCCAGCGGGCCCACCGCCGCCAGGGAAAACGCGCCCACTGGTCCCGCGGCGCCCGCCGCGGCCATGGCCAGGTCGAACAGCCACTCGGTCAGCAGCACCGGCCGCCGCGCCATGGTCCAGGAGAACGGGTCGCGCCGGGGCAGCCGGCCGTGGGCCAGCATCAGGCGGCCGTACGCCACCTGCCAGAAGGCGTCATCCACCGTGACGCGGAGCGACAGCGCGGCGATCAGCAGGGCGGCGGCCACGACGGCCAGCAGCATCGCGTCGGGCCAGGTGCCCGCGGCGCGGGCGCGGCCCTGCCGACCGGCTGACGGAGGGGCGCTCGCGGGCCGCGCGCCTTCGGGCATCGCGGCGGCGCGCGGCCACGGGAGCGATCCGCGACGGGGGCCGCGTCCGCCGCGGGTCTCGGGCGCACCGGCGATGTCCATCGGTGTGGGCCTGGCCATTTGCCCGCCGTGCAGCGGGTCGGCCGTGGGCCCGACCGACCCAAGCGCTGTCTGCCCTGTGCCGTCGGCCGAGCCCTGGCCGTCGCGCGGCCACACCCCGTCCAGCGACAGTACCGGGAGGGTGGAGGCGGCCCCGCCACCCGCACGCCCGAGCAACGGCCGGTCCGTTCCCCCCTTCTCAGCGGACTGGGTGGCGGTGGCGGCCCCCAGAGGGAGAGGGCAGTGGTGCTCGCACCGACAACCGTTCCCAACCCGCCCGGGGGCGCCGGTCGCGACCGGCCATGGACCAGACGGCCGTGCCCGCCCCGGCCTGATCTTCCTCCGCACGCCCTCCGCCCCCGAACCGCGCGCTCGGCCGGCCCGCGGCGCCGATGGCGGGTGCCGGAGCGGCCCTCGAGACGGCGGTTTCCAGTATTCGCCTGGATCGTGGGGATTCCTTCCAGTCCGGCGGGAAGCGCGTACCCTCGCCCCCTCGCCCACCACCGTCCGCGCCAGACGGCACGAACGCCGCCGGCCCGACAGGCTGTTGCGGTCCCGCCGCGGGGCACCGAACGACCGCTTGGGCGCTGGGAGTGCTCGCCCGGCTCGGCTTCATGGTTGCCCTGGGTTCTTCGTTACGCGGCCTCTCCCGTGGCCGGTCCATGAGCGAGGCGCTCCGCGCCGCTCCGCCTTACGCCCCAATCCTGACGGGGGCGTTCCTTCGCGCGACCGCCGCGTGGAGGATGCCGACTGCGCCGCCGGCAAGACGCTGCCGAACTGCTCCGGGCTCCCCTGCGCGCCCGCCGGCACGGCGGTTGCCTGCCGGGTGAGCACCGATGGCTGCCACACCTGGACGGACACGCCGGTCTTCACCAATGTCTCCGTTCCGGCGGGTACCTCGCTCTGCTGCCGCCTGGCGCTCGCGACCACGGATCCGACTGTCACGCCCGTGCCGGACGTGACCAACCCCCACGAGATCGTTGAGCGGACGACGGTGGGGAGGCTCAGGCGGGCCGGCGGTGCTCTGTCTGGGTAGCGGGTGTTAGCCCGAGGCCGGACGCGACGGCCGGTAGGCTCTTGCCAGGTGGGCCGCGCCCGGCTAAGATGAGGCCGGTTCATGTGGTTTCAACTGGCCGTGCAGGGGGGATGGGTAGGGAAGGAAGAAACAGGGATCCGCGGAAGCAGCCTGCACTGGATCGCGATGCTCTTGTATACGTGCGCGTGCATGCCGTGATCTGCTTGTTCGGCGGTACATTTTTATGATCTGAGCACTTCTTGACGGGAACTAACGAGAGCGCCGCAGCGCGCTGTGGACATCCGGTGCAGTGTGTGCCGGCCCCGAGCAGTAGCGCTACTGCCCTAAACAAGGCGTAGCGTCAACGAATGCCGATGACGATCACACCCAGACCACGCTGGCCTGGCACGTGACTTCGGCAAGTGCAGCTCCTGTCGCCGTTCACCAGGCGGTGCCTTCTGACGGGACCGAGCATTCTTGAATCTTGTGCTGGACGCTCATCCGACGCAGCGTCGTTCCCCCTATAACACGGACTCACCGACACGGGGGCGCGCCATACGTCGTTTCATCTCTCGTCTTGGCTTGTGCCTATTCGGTGAACTGCGTCGGGAGCGGTGTGTGTCGTGGGTCGGCGGCACTTCCGCAACGAAGGGTGCCCCATCTCGTGGCTCGGCACGCACCGTATGGAATGCATACTCTCGCCTAAGGGGGAACCGGATGCCATCCGTAGCCAGACCGCGGTCACAGATCCTGGCGATTGCCGTGTTCTCTCTGTGCGCGCTGTTCATGCTCGGTTACCCACGGTCGCCGGTACTCGCCGAGTCTGCGGATCGTGTTTTGCTTGGGAATGGTCCACAAGGATATAGCGATGGGCTTGCGGACTTCGCCGTGGCTTCGCGCGGAGTCATGTGGGGTATTGGAGCGAGCGGAACGTTTGTGGCAGGAAGAATCCTAAGAGGCACGAACGCCGGCCAGTCCTGGACGAGCGTGTCCCCGCCAGGATACGCGATCGGTTACGGTGCTTCCGTTTCAGTGAGCGGCGCCGCTACGGTCACTTTCCTCCGGGTCAGGCCATGTGCCGATTCGGCTTGCTACGCAGGGTGGGCTTATGCCACAGACTCTGCCACAGGGGGTACGACGTCTGGGTCAATTCTACGCACATGGGACGGAGGGAGTGCGTGGGCAAGGCTGCCGGGGGCGGGCCTCAACCCAAGAGCGGCGTGGCGACGCCCGCCGATCCTGCAGTTTGTAAACGCACGCGACGGGTGGATGATGACGTATCCTTGCTGCAAGAGCGGACTGATCCAGATGTTCGACACGACGAATGGTGGCTTATCCTGGTCGCTGCAGACAACGATGCGGCCAAACGTCTCCACGGGAATAGTGGCCGTGACCACATTCCGGTTCATCAGCGCAGAGGATGGCTGGATGAGCGGCGTATCCATGGGGCGCCCCTGGTTAGCGAAGACGACGGATGGCGGAACAACGTGGTCAAGCGTCTACCTTGTACCTCCGAAGGAACTGGGACACGGCCTCATGGAGACGGGGCCGGTAACCTTGGGGGACAGGGGGGCTGGCGTTGTTCCGGTTACGTTCGGGGTAGCACATGAGGCCCGTGTGTTTAGCTCCGGGGCCTATAAGCCGTCGGGCGAGTACGCGCCCCCTGGGTGCCCGTGCGAAGCCCTATACGTGACACGAAACGCTGGCCGCGCCTGGGCACCCACCAGTGTGGTGACCGTGCACCCGGCGACTGGTAGCAACCCCTATGGTGTCCTGGCCGAGGTCCTCGGCGGGGGCGTTGCCTGGATGTTTGATGGAATACATCTCTGGGCGACGGACAACTACGGCACGACGTGGACGTTACTCAGTGGACAGCGATTGTTGGCGTTGCAGCCGGTGCCCGCCCTACGGTTTCTGAACCAGCGGGACGGCTGGGGCATCGACTGGGGAGGCGTCGTGTATACCATCGACGGTGGTCGTACGTGGCAAACGGAGCACGCCTTCGTGAGATCGTAAGTCGTCGCTCTTAGCGCCCCCGGCTCGAGACGCGCGGTGGATAGGGGATCTTGGTGGGTGGTAAGGAGCCGCGCATCATCAAAGCTCCTCGGTTGACAAGCGGCGGGCGGTGCACGATGGTATCGTCGGGATGCTGGATCTTGCCCTCGCGCCGGGAGCTGACACGTTGGGGCGGAGAGGACAAGTTCAGCGCGTCTGGCCTTGGACTGGCACGCGAGACCCCGAACCAGTTCTCTTGGCGAGAGTCGCTGGGAACTTCGCATTCCGGCCACGCCCGGGCATATTTCGCGGCTCCTAATACTGTCCTCCGCACTGGAAGTGACTGGTGACGGAAGGGGCTGTGAACAACTGGACACGACCACGACAAGAGGCGGTTTGGCACGGTGAACGGATGTCAACGGCGCCAAGACGGCAGCGGCGCATCCTAAGGATCAGGCAGTGCGGAGGGTAGTACTAACCAGACGAACGCCAAGCCACCGCCAGGGCCAGTAAGCATCAACCCGGCCGTCACCTCGGCGGTCGTCGACACCGCGGGCACCGGGACCGTGCGTTTGCCCTACGCCCCGATGCAGGTCACCTTCGACCCTCGCGGCACGTGCGTCCTCGTCGCCACCCTCGGCGGCGTCAGCGCGTGGGTGTTCGACGGGCAAACGGTGCGGCCCGTGGCGGGCTGGAGCCTCAGCAACCTGGCCGGGGCCACGGGCGCCGCATGGGGCATGGACGGATGCGCCTTCGTCGTCTCCACCGCTTCCGAAGTCGCGGTCTACGGGCTCAGAGCGCGGGCGGCCGGGTACGACGCGACTCGCGTCGCTGCTGCCCCCTTCGCCGGCACGCTCGGCCTCGCCCCCGGGCCCGCGGGTCTGCCCTCCGCGCTCCTCGCCGCGACGGCGACGGGCGCCACCCTCTTGGAGGCACAGGGCAGCACGCTCGTGGCGTTGCCGGGTGGGCCCTCCGGCCTCACCGCGAACCTCGGCGTGGCGGCCACAACGGACGGCAGCGTCGCTGCCACCTGGCAACAAGAGGCCGTCCAACTGTGGGCCCGGAATGGCACGGCCTACGCGCCGGCCGCTGCCTGGGACCCACCCGTTCCGCCGGTTGGCGACGGCCCCGTGGTCAGCGTCGCCTTGGCGCCGCAGAGCGACGGGTAGGGGGGCGCCTTCTGGGTGCTCACCGCCCAGGGCCAACTCCTCGCCTACGCCTACGTCCCGGCGGGCCTCAGCGCGTTGCCGGGCTTCTCCCTCTCCGTGCCCGCGGACCCAAACCCGCCGGCGGGCCTTGCGCCGGGCTGGGCTGCGGACAGCGTTGGCGTGCTGTATCCCAGCGGCTGGGCCTACGAGGACCTCGGGACCGGCAACACCCTCGCGCAGGACGCCGTCCGCAGCCTCACGGGGCAGACCTGGGCGGTGTACCAGGGCAACGCGGTGCTCCAGTCCGTCGTCCTGCCCGTTGGCCACGCGGTCGACGATGTGCGCGTGGAGGACGCCAACTGCGCCGCCGGCAAGGTGCCGCCGAACTGCACGGGGCGGGCGACCCTGCCCCACCGGCACCTCGGTCGCCTACCGGGTGAGCACCGATGGCTGCCACACCTTGACGGATGCGCCGGTCTTCACCAACGTCTCCGTCCCGCCGGCACCTCGCTCTGCTGCCGCCTGGCGCGCGCGACCACGGATCCGACCGTCACGCCCGTGGTCGACGTGACCAACCTCTACGAAATCGCCGAACGGACAACGGTGGAGAGCCCGGGCGGGCCGGCGGTGCTCTGTCTGGGCAGCGGCTGCCAGATCCGAACGGAACCCTGCGGCCACAGTCACAACAAGGAGGATTGCGACGTGCCGATCAACGCGCGGCCCGTGAGTCCGCTGTTCGAGGGCAGTCAGTGGGAGTGGGAGGCGGTCGGTGACGGCGAGGTGCTCGCCCACGGAACGGTCGCGGCACCCGACGAGGCGGCGGCCCAGAAAGCCGCCATGGCCGCTGCGACCTGGGGAGGAGCGCGGAACGGGCCCTCCTGGGCGCCGTTCTGCGTACCGCGGAGTTGACGTTTGGCCTTGACATCGCCTGCCCCTGATCGGATGATGCCTGTTTGGCAGGGGAACGGTGCATCCAGTCCCGGGCACCGACAGCAAATGCCGCGTGACGTGATTCGAGAGAGCTAGAAGCCGGCCTTACCAATCAACAGACAGCGGTGCGAACGGTACGTTTGGATTCAAGAGGTGCGTTAGCTCTTGCGTCATAAGCGGTGTCCGCAGCAGAGAGCGTGGGTCCTAAGCTCAATCTATGCGTTCACCATCGTGTTGGTTCTAGTATTCCCGATGCCGGTACCGCCTGTATCGGCGGCCAGCCCGGTCCGATGGCCATCCCTTGCCCGAATAGCGCTTCCGTCTGGAACCGAAGGCAATCAGACAAGCTCTGTGGTTGCGGTAGAGCCAAGTTCCGTCAACAGCGCCGTGATTGCAGCGGCTCAGACCAGCGGCCGAATCCTTGTGGGAATTGCGCACAGCACTCGAGTTGCCTGGCATACCCTGCCATGGGACCACCCTGTCCCCTGCAATTCGAACCAGGGTGTTCCTAATAGATTGGAGTGGGTTTCTGGTCGTCTATATGCAGCGTACGGCAGTGGACAGGTGGATGCGTTCTGGAAGTCGTCGTGGCAAGAACTTGCGTCCGCTGACAGTAACGTGTGTGATTCGATCGAGGCCGGAGCACAGTCTTATGTGACCAGCTTTGCGGTTGGAGCCCGTGAGCACTGGGCAGTGGGGATTGAGCGTCCACCGATCATTGGTGGCGGGGATTGGGTGGAAGTGGGCGTAGGAGCCTTTTCAAAAAGTCGGGACCGTTGAGCGAGAGGGCTCTTGGGGAGCCCTCGGCGGCCGTACCAACAATCTTATAGTCCTGCGTGAAGGGTATCACGGAAGGCTGGGGGGCGGGGAGGGGGGAC
>JAJZZC010000140.1 GCA_021797775.1 Bacillota bacterium | reverse complement strand
TGTGGAGCGGGAGGCTCTGGCCAGGAGAACGGCCTGGTGAAACCGGTCGCTGTGAAGCAGGAACCTTCGAGTCGGAAACCGGCCGCTGCGGCGGTTGGAAACAAATGACTATGAGAAGGGGAACGGCGTCCATGGACCGCGCGGGCAACCACTGCGGCCTCGTCCTCGCGGCCGGCCGCCTCCAAGCACGCCGCTCTGCGCTGGTTCGCGTTGTGCTTCCGCTCCGTCCGCTTGCGCTTCGCCTCGCTTTCCTCAATCTCTAAGGGGATCAGGCCTGTTGCGAGGTGATGACCTCGTTGGCCTTCAGGAGCGGCTCACCCCACGGCTAAAGCCGGGGGCTCGCGCCGCGAGTTCGGTCAGGCCGGCGCCCCGTCGCAGCACGTCCGCGCGCGCCCCCCTCGGCGCGGATCCGGGGCCCGGGCTCCGGCCGGACAGGCCGGTCCCGACCCGTCTCCCGCGCCTCGCCGTGCCGCGGCCCGTCGCCCGGGGTTGCGCCGGTGGCGTGCGCCAACATATCCTCCGCTGGTAGGGTGCCCGCGGCCCGCGGCGACGGGACACGGGGGCGGAAGGGGAGGCTGCGCGCGTGCCCAACGACCCCGGGGTGGCCGCCGACTGGCAGCCCGTCCCGTTCACCAAGGTGCAGGGCCTCGGCAACGACTACCTGTTCCTCGACGGTTTGGCGGCTCCGTTACCGGATCGTTTGCCCGACCTGGCGCGCGCCATGTCGGATCGCCACTTCGGCCCCGGCGCCGACGGCATCATCACCATCGAGCCTGGCCAGGCGGCGCCGCTGCGTATGCGGATCTGGAACGCCGACGGCTCCGAGGCGCAGATGTGCGGGAACGGGTTGCGCGGCTTTGCCAAGCTGGCCTTCGAGCGTGGCTACGCGGGTGCGGAGAGCTTCCCGGTGGAGACCGGGGCGGGGGTGCTCCAGCCTACCGTTATGCCCGACGGTGGCCGTGTGGGACGCGTGCGCGTGGACATGGGCGAGCCGCGCCTGCGCCGCGGCCAGGTGCCGATGGAGGGCCCGCCCGAGCAGGAGTGCGTCGAGGCGCCGCTGGAGGTTGCCGGGCGCACGTTGCGCATGACGGCGGTATCCATGGGCAACCCGCACGCCGTGACCTTTGTGGAAGATGTCGAGCACCTTCCGGTGGCGGCCATAGGCCCCCGGGTGGAGCGCGACCCCATCTTCCCGGAGCGCGTCAACGCGGGGTTTGCCCAGGTGCTCGCGCCCGATCTGATCCGCCTGCGCGTCTGGGAGCGGGGCAGCGGCGAGACGCTGGCCTGCGGCACCGGGGCTTGCGCGGCCATGGTGGCGGCGGCGCGGACCGGTCGGACCGGCAGGCGGGCCACGCTGCGGCTCACGGGGGGCGACCTGGATATCGAGTGGGCCGCCAACAATCATGTGTTCATGACTGGACCGACGGTCGAGGTGTATCGCGGGGTCTACGCCCCGCGCTAGGAGCGCGCTATCAACCGGAATCTCGGTGCGTCGGGCGGACGCCGCGGGCGCAGAAGGACCCCGTGGCGGCAGCGGGTGAGGTCGTGCCGAGGGGCCGCCCCTGGGCGCCAAGGCGACGGGCCGCCCCCATGGCGAAAATCAGGATCGACGGGCGGGGCCGGGGACCGGACCGCAAGCGTGGCGGCACAAGAACCCGGATCCTGAGGCTGCCGCGAAGGCGGGCTTTCGAAGGCAGCCTCCCAGGGCGCGCGGGGAACAGCCGGCCTGGGGCGCGGGCCGCCCCGCCCTATGGCGGTTCCTCGGCCAGCGCCGTACCAGGGATCGCCTGTCCCGTCGCCGGAGACGGCTGTTGCAGTGCTCCCCAGCCCCCCACTTGCTCGCGGGGCGGACCGCCCCGCCTGGGAGGAGCCGCCGTGCGCGTTGCTCGCCGCATCGCCACCGTGCCGCCGTACCTGTTCGCCGCGCTCGACCGTCAAAAGGCCGCGGCGATCGCGCGCGGCGTTGATGTCATCCCGCTGGGGATCGGCGACCCGGACCTGCCCACCCCCGAGCCCGTGGTCGCCCGCATGCGGCAGGCCGTGGGCGTTCCGGCGCACCACCGCTATCCGGATTATGAGGGAAGCCCGGCCTTCCGCCAGGCCTGTGCGGCGTATATGCGCCGGCGCTTCGGCGTGGAGCTCGACCCGGCGGGCCCGCCGCGAGGCGAGGTCGCGGCCCTGATCGGGGCCAAGGAGGGCTTGGCCCACATCGTTTGGGCCTTCGTCGATCCCGGCGACGTGGTGCTGTGCCCGGACCCCGGCTACCCCGTATATGCCACGCACACCCGCTTCTGTGGCGGCGAGCCCTTTACGCTACCGCTGCGGGCGGAGCGCGGTTTCCTGCCGGACCTCGACGCCGTGCCCGCGGAGGTGGCCCGCCGGGCGAAGATCCTCTTCCTGAACTATCCGAACAACCCGACGGGCGCCGTGGCCGACCTGGGGTTCTTTGAGCGGGCGGTTGATTTCTGCCGCCGCTACGACATCCTGCTTTGCCACGACAGCGCCTACGTCGAGATCACCTACGACGGCTTCCGCGCGCCGAGCGTCCTGGAGGTGCCCGGGGCCAGGGATGTTGCCATCGAGTTCCATACACTCAGCAAGCCATTCAACATGACCGGGTGGCGCATCGGCTTCGCATGCGGCAGTTCCGCGGCGTGCGCCGCCCTGGGCGTGGTGAAGAGCAACACGGACTCGGGCCCATTCACCGCCGTGCAGGAGGCGGCCAGCGAGGCGCTGGCGCTGCCGCCCGAGGTCCTGGAAGCCCAACTCGAGGTCTACCGTCGGCGCCGCGACCTGATGGTCGGCGCCCTGCGCCAGGCGGGCATCGCCGCCGAGCCCCCCCGGGGCAGCATCTACCTCTGGTGCCCGGTGCCGGCGGGCGAGACCTCGGAGGGTTTCGCCGCGCGGCTGCTGGACGAGTCCGGCGTCTTCGTGACCCCGGGGACGGGCTACGGCCCGCAGGGCGAAGGCTACTTCCGGATCTCGCTCACCTGCCCGGACGCGCGGCTGGAGGAGGCGGCGGATCGCATCGCGACCCTGCGACCGGCCGTGAGCGCGCGCTAGGGGGGGCGAGCCGGCCACGGGGTGGTCGACGGCGGGCGTGTGCCCCGTGGAACCGACCGTCGGCGCGCCGCGACCGTGGTGGTCCACGGACCAAGCGGAATCGTGGAGGCGCCCGCATGCTGACCAGGCTGGTCATCCGCAACTTCAAACGGTTTGCGCACGCCGAGGTTGAGCTGGGCCGTACGGTCGTGTGCATCGGACCCAACAACTCGGGCAAGACCACCGCGCTCCAGGCCCTGGCGCTCTGGGAAGCGGGGCTGCGGCGCTGGCTGGAGAAACGGGAGAAGCGCACCGGCCAACAGGCCCCCGAACGCCGGCCGGGCGTGGCCCTGAACCGCCGCGACCTCGTCGCGGTACCCGTGCCCGACGCCAACCTGCTCTGGCGCGACCTGCACGTGCGCAACGTGCATACAGAGGACGGCAGGCAGCAGACCAGCAACGTGCGCATCGACATCACCGTGGAAGGGGTGTCCGCCGAGCGCGCCTGGGTCTGTGGCCTGGAATTCGATTACGCCAACGAGGAGTCCCTGTACTGCCGCCCGCTGCGCTTGGACGAGGCGCCGGGCGCGGCGCGCATGCCGATTCCCGCGGAGGCGGGCGAGGTGCGCATCGCCTTTCTCCCGCCCATGTCGGGCTTGATCGCCACGGAAACGCTCCTGCCGGACGGCGCCATCGACGTCCGCCTGGGCGAGGGGCGGACCGCCGAGGTGCTGCGCAACCTCTGCTGGAAGATCTGGCGGTCCAGCCCGGACGGATGGGACGAACTCCGCGGACGCATGCACGCGCTCTTTGGCGTCGAAATCCAAGCCCCGCGGCATGTGGAGTCGCGTGGCGAGATCAGCATGGCCTTTCGTGAGCGCGGCAGCCGGGTTTCCCTTGATCTCGCCGTTGCCGGGCGCGGCCTCCAGCAGACGCTGCTGCTGCTCGCCCACCTGCAGACGCACCCCGGGTCCGTCCTGCTGCTGGACGAGCCGGACGCGCACCTGGAGATCCTACGCCAGCGCGAGATTTACGGCGTGCTCACGGAGGCGGCGGAGCGCCGCGACAGCCAGGTGATCGCCGCCAGCCACTCGGAGGTGCTGCTCAACGAGGCTGCCCGGCGAGACGTGGTCGTCGCCTTCGTGGGCCGGCCCCACCGCATCGACGACCGGGGCAGTCAGGTGCTCAAGTCCCTGCGCGAGATCGGGTTCGAGGACTACTACCTGGCCGAGCAGACCGGATGGGTGCTCTACCTCGAAGGCTCGACCGACCTCGCCGTACTGCAGGCGTTCGCCCGACGCCTGGGTCACGCCGCGGGCGCCGTCCTGGAGCAACCGTTCGTACGCTACGTGGCCAACCAGGCGCAGAAGGCACGCGACCACTTCCACGGCTTGTCCGAGGCCAAGCCCGACCTCGCGGGCTATGCGCTCTTCGACCACCTGCCCCAGTTGCCCGGGGGGGATGCCCACCTCACCGTGACCATGTGGAGCCGCCGCGAGATCGAAAACTACCTGTGCCAACCGGACACCCTGCTGGCGTGGGCCGCGGCCGAGGGGGGGGCGCAAGGTCCGGTCATTGGGGCTGTCTGGCGCCGCGAGATGGAGTCGGCGATGGCCGAGGTGGAGAACGCCCTGCGGACGCTGGGCAGGGATCCGTGGTCCCCAGAGACCAAGGTGTCCGACGACTTCCTCCCCCCGCTCTTCGCGCGCTTCTACGCGCGCCTGGGCCTGCCTGACCTCATGCGCAAGACGGACTTCCATACGCTGGCGCCTTTCGTGCCGCTGGAGTATCTCCAGGGTGAAGTCCGCGACGTGTTGGACGGCATGCTGAGGGTCGCGCGCCAAGCGCGTCCGGTCGGCGGGGAAGGGGGGACGGGGTGAGCCGCCTCTCCGCCGGCACGCAACGCGCGGGCGCGCCGTGACCGTGTGGTGGCGCGGAAAACGGGTGGACGCGCCTCCCTGTCACAAAAGGGCCCGCAGCGGTGTGATGGGCACGGAGAGCGGGGACGGGGAGACAGTCCGGCAACGGGGGGCAGGCGCGCTGGGCGAGACGTCAGACGACCGGGGCTTAGCGGATCTCTTCGCCGCGCACTACCCCGCGGTGGTGCGCCACTTGGCGTACCTGCTCGACGACCGGACCGCCGCCGAGGACATCGCGCAGGAGGTCTTCCTGCGCTGGCACCGGAGCGGGCCGCGTGCCGGGGCCCCCGGGCCCTGGCTGCGCGTCGCGGCCACGCATCTGGCCTACAACTATCTGCGCGACGAGCGCCGGCGGAGGGCGCGCGAGACGCGGGCCGCGGAGGATGCCTCACCGCGGGACGAGGTTGGGATGGCGGACGAACTGCCCGCCGTACGCGCAGCACTGCGAAGGCTGGAGCCGAGGGATCGGCTCGTTCTGCTGCTGCGCGCCCAAGGCCAGTCGTACGCCGAGATCGCTGCGGCCGTGGGCATCCGCCCGTCCTCCACCGGTACCGTCCTGGCCCGTGCCACCGCCCGGCTGCGGCAGGTGTACGGCAGCGAGACCGGCACGGGACGCTCGCCCCGGCCCTCAACGATGCGCGGGAGGATGAGCACGCCGTGACGCACTGCGACGACGGTGTTTTGAGGAGTCTGCTGGAGGGGGATGCCCCCGACGCGGTGCGGGCCGCGACGGAGCGCCACCTGGCGGCCTGCGCCCCCTGCCGGGCGCGCCTGGCGGGCCTGGAGGCCGACGCTACCTGGGCCGGGCGCATGCTGGCTACGCTACCTGTGGTCGAGGAGGCATCGGTTGACCGGGCGGCCGGATGGCGCCGGCTACGCGTCCTGACGGCATCCGAGGGCGCGGCCCCCGTCCGGAGCGAATCCCTGCCCCGGACGCGCGCCGGCGTGGTCGCCGCCTTAGCCGCCGGTGTGCTCGCGGCGGGCGCCCTGGCTGTCGTCCCGCCCGTACGCGCGGCCGCGGCGCAACTGCTGTCTGTCTTCCAGGTGCACACCGTCCAGGTGGTCGACGTCAGCCCGACGGAGATCGCGCAAATGGACGCCGCCCTGAAGGGCGTGAAGGGGGTCAACCCGGCCACCCTCGTGCGGATCACCTCCGGGGCGCCGGCCGCGGCGCAGGCCGTGTCGCTGGCCCAGGCGGCGGCTGGCGTGCCCTTTCCCCTGGCCGCCCCGCAGACCCTGGCCGGCGGCTACGCGCTCTCGGGCGCCTCGCTCCGTCCCGCCAGCGCGCTGACCTTCACCTTGCGGACAGGCGCTATCGACCGGCTGCTGTCCTCCCTGGGGGAGGGTCAGGCGCTGCCGGCCACACTGGCAGGCGCCGCCTTCACGCTGCAGATCCCGGCCTCCGTGCGGTTGACGTATACGGCTAAGGGGGCCGGCTCGGTCTCCATCCTCCAGGCGGGCAACCCCACGCTCTCAGCGCCCGCGGGCGTCGGGGTAGGGCAGGTGCGGCAGCTGCTGCTCGGCCTGCCCATCCTCCCCGCAAGCCTGCGCGCACAACTCGCCGCAGTAGGGAACTGGCGGCAGACCGCCTTGGTTCCCCAACTGGCCGGCGTATCCCAGGCGGTGATGGTGGGTGGGGCGCAGGGCGTCTTCGTCCAGGCGCCGGCGATGGGGGCGCACGGCACGGCCTCCGGCCGCACGGCTCTGGTGTGGCTGGCGAACGGCGTGGTCCACGTCGTGGGCGGCGACCTGACGTTGACCCAGGCCCAGGCGGTGGCCGCGGGCCTGAGTTAGGGGGCGATGGAACATCACCGCCCTCGACGCTGCCGCGGGGGGGCATGGTCCCACTGACAAGGCGGTCGGCCCATGGCGTTGACATCCCCCCCCACGGGGAAGGCGTCCGACGACCGACCGCGCTTCGGTGCCCCTGCGGCAGCCATGGGGGATGGGTAGAATGGGAGGCGCTGGCCACGGGACTGGATGGCACCGCCAGGGTCGCTGGCCGCGCTGAGCCGGAGACGGAATCCCTTGGGGCACAAGGAGAAGGACGCCATGGCCCCGCGAAGTGAACCTTCGCCGCGGCAGGGCGGTGCGCGGGCGGGAAGCATCGGGGTGGGGGCGGACGCGTGGCGGAGTCTTGGCGCGCGGCGCCCGGTGAACCCGTGGTCTCTACATGCGACCTCAGCCGACGCTTTGGGGCGCGGCTTGCCTGTGATCGGGTGAGCCTTGCTGTGCCCGCGGGCGGTGTGTTCGGCCTGTTGGGCCGGAACGGGGCCGGCAAGAGCACCTTCGTGCGCATGCTGCTGGGCCTGATCCGCCCCACTTCCGGTGAGGCACGCGTGTTCGGACGGCCGGCGGGCGACCGCGGCGTCCGCCGCCTGATCGGGTTCTTGCCGGAGAACTTCCGCTACCCCGAGTGGGCCACGGGCCTGGAGGTGCTGGCCCATCACGCCGTGCTGGCGGGTCTCCCCCGCGAGCGCACGAGTGGCCGCATCGCCACGTCCCTCGATCAGGTCGGCCTGGGAGGCGACGCACGCCGGCCGGTACGGGCGTACAGTAAGGGTATGCAGCAACGCCTGGGCTTGGCCAGCGCCCTGCTCGCCGACCCGCCCCTGCTGCTGCTGGACGAGCCGACCTCGGCGCTCGACCCCGTCGGCCGGCGCGAGGTGCGCGGTCTGCTGCGCGACCTCGCCGCGCACGGCAGAACCGTGTTGCTGAACAGCCACCTGCTCGCTGAGGTCGAGACGCTCTGCGGCCGGGTCGCCATCCTGCGGGCGGGGCGCCTGGTCGCGCAGGGGACCCTGGAAGAACTGCTAGCGCGCAGCCGGCGCGCGGAACTCGTGCTCGGTGCCGACGAGGGCGCCGAGGCGGCGTTGCGCGCCCTGGCCGACGCCGGCCTTGCCCCGTCCGCGGATGCCGCCGCGGCGGGGCGCCTGCGCGTGCGGGTCCACCTGCCGGACCCCGAGCACGCGCCGTCCGCCGCCGCCGCCGCCGTGAGGGCCGGCGCGCGCCTCTATGCCTTCAGCGCCCAGGCTGCTTCCTTGGAGGACGTCTTTATCGACCTCGTGGCGGATGGGCCGGAGGGAACCGGCACGGCAGCTACCACCGACGCGCCTCGGGCACCGGAGGGGCGCCGGTGACCGGGCGGGACGAGGCGCGCGCACTCGGGGCCATTGCGGTTTTCGCCTTCCGCGAGGCGGTCGGCCGCCGGTTGGTGGCCACCGTGGCGGTGTTGTCTCTGTGCTTCCTGGGCCTCTATGCCCTGGCCCTCCATGAGTGGTCGGTGAACGTGGGGTTTCATCAAGTGCCCGCGCTGCAACAGGCGGCTGCCACGGCGCTGCTGCTGATGGGGCTGTACGCCGCCAGCTTGCTCTGCGCGCTGCTCGCCATCTTCGCGGCCGCCGGTGCCATCTCAGGCGAGGTAGAGAGCGGGGTGCTGCAGGCCGTGCTGGCCCGGCCGGTGCGGCGGGGCACCGTCGTCCTCGGCAAGTTCGCCGGCTTTGGCGCCATGCTGCTCGTGTATGCCCTCGCCCTAAACGGCGCGGTCATGCTGGTCGACCGCCTGGCGCTGCGTGCGCCGGTCCCGCATCCCTGGGCCGTGTTGGCCGTGCTCTGCCTGGAGCCGGAACTGCTGCTCGCGCTCACCCTCCTGGGCAGTACGTTCCTTTCCACCCTCGCCAACGGGGCGTCTGTCCTCCTCCTGTACGGGCTGGGCACGATCGGCGGGCTGTTCGAACAGGTGGGCGTCCTCGGCGGATCGCACGCGCTGCTGGAGATCGGCGTCGTGACCAGTTTGTTCATCCCGTCGGATGCCCTGTATCGCCGGGCGGCGTCGCTGGCGAGCGCCGGGTTCGGCGCGCTGGTGCTGCGGCTGGCGGGCCCCTTCGGCGCGGCGGCTGCCCCCGGGCCGGCCATCGTCGCGTACGCCGTGCTGTACGCCGCACTCGCCCTGGCGCTCGCCGTTTGGCGGTTCTCGCGGCGTGATCTCTGAGTGGGGCATGGCCGGCGCGTGCGACCGGGCGCTGGTGGGGTTTGCCGCAAGCGCGGCAGGGCTGTGGAGTTGGCCTTGCGCCTGACCATGACCGAGCCGTTGGCGACCCACCGCTGGCGTGCCGGGCGCACCGCGGTGTCTTGCTGGGCCCGGTGGCTCGAACCGATGGTCCCGGGGCGCCGCCGCCCCCGGGGCTGGCGGGTGCGGAGTCGGCGCCCTGCGTCCGGCTCCGTGCCACGCGTGGCGTGGGGGACGACGCGCCCAGGGTCCGCGGGACGGACGTCCCCATCTTGGCGGCCAGCCCGCGGGCGCCCGGTGTCGAACCGCCCTCGGCGCGTGGCCGGACTCTGGCGCGGATGGACACGCCTGCGCGTACCATGAGGGCGCCGCGGTGCGGCGACGACACTCGTCGAGGAGGAGCACGCACGGAAATGGCAGGGCTGCCCGAGCGGTTTCGGGGGCGCCGCGTCGCCGTGCTGGGCCTGCAGCGCAGCAACGCGGCGGTGGTGCGCTACCTGGCGCGCCAGGGCGCGAGGGTGGAGGCCTACGACCTGCGGCCGCCAGAGAGCCTCGTTCCCTACGCCGCCGACCTGCCAGCCGGTGCGCCCCTGTTCACCGGCCCTGCGTATTTGGAACGGCTGGAGGATCGCCTGCACGACCTGGCCGGGCTGTTTGTCAGCCCCGGCATCCGCAAAGACCTCCCGGTCCTGCGGCGGGCGGCGGCATCCGGCGTGCCCCTCTGGACTGAGGCGGCCTTTGTGTTGCAGCACGCCCCCTGTCCGGTGATCGGCATTACGGGCAGCGCCGGCAAGACCACCACCACCACGCTGGTGGGCGAGGCCGTACGCCGCTGGCGTCCCGCGAGCCTGGTCGGCGGCAACATCGGGGTGCCGCTCATCGACCGCCTGGACGGCCTCGGCCCGGAGGCGCGGATCGTGCTCGAACTCTCCAGCTTTCAATTGGAGCTGTGCCAGGTGAGCCCGTCGGTGGCGGCGCTGCTCAACCTACGCCCCAACCACCTCGACGTACACGGCAGCATGGAGGCGTACACCGACGCCAAGCGTCGCGCCTACCGCTTTCAGCGGCCGGGGGAGTGGACGGTCTTCGGCCTCGACGATGCGGGCGCCGCGGCTCTGATGGCGGAGGCGCCCGCGGGGGCGCTCGGTTTTCGCGGGTCGGGCCCCGTGGCGGCGGGCGCCGGGGTCGTGGACGGATGGGTGTGGTGGGTCCCGCCGGCCGGTGGTGGACCCGACCACCCCGTACTGGCGGTGGCGTCTATCCGGCTCCCCGGCGCGCACAACGTGCAGAACGTCGCCGCGGCCATCGCCGTGGCGGGCGCCGCCGGCGTGCCGCTGGACCTCGTGGCCGAGGTGGTCGGCGGCTTTGCCGGCATCGAGCACCGGCTGGAACTCGTCCGGGAGCGGCGCGGGGTGCGTTGGGTCAACGACTCCATCGCCACGGCCCCCGACCGCGTGGCCGCGGCGTTGGAGAGCTTCGCGGGCCGGCCCCTCACCCTGCTGGCCGGTGGCTATGACAAGGGGCTCCCCTTCGACGACCTGGGGCGCCTGGTGGTCGAGCGGGTGGGGCGTCTCATCCTCTTCGGCGCCGCCGCTGATCGGCTGGAGCGGGCGGTGGCGGCCGCGCGCCTCTACCCGGGCCCCCAGCCGGAGGTGGAGCGCGCACCCGACCTGGCCGCGGCCGTGGCGTTGGCGGCCGAAGGCGCCGTGGCGGGTGACGTGGTGCTGCTTTCCCCGGCCTGCGCGTCCTACGACCAGTTTCGCGACTTCGAGGAGCGAGGCCGGCGCTTTAAGGCGCTGGTGGCGGAGCTGCCGGAGTGAGGGCGGCGGTGAAGCCGCCGCCCGAGCGATCAGCCCCGGGACGCGGCGGCCGCTCTCACCCCGGCCCCCCCGGGCGGTGGGGCGCGGCGCCCCCCTGGGGCTTGGGCCGAACGCTACCCCCGACCCCACGCCGCAGGCCGTGACCAGGGGCATCCCCCTGCGTGCCGCGGTGCCACCTGAGACGCCCCGATACCGGGAGCTCGCGGTAACCCTGGGCAGCCCCGGGACCCCCACCTGAGACGCCCCGACACCGGGGTACCCCTGCCCAACCAACGGGATAGGTGCTCTGGTCCAGGGCCGCGTCGTTCTGGGCGAGTCGCTTGCGCCACAGGCGATTGCGGGCGCAGGCCGAATTCGGCGCGTACGGCCGTCAGTGCCCCGTGACCCCACGGGTGCAGCGTCCGCATCGAGGCGCCGAACCTGTGCGCAGCAAGCGGTGGCAGGCGCGAGCGGACCGGCGTGCCGCTCCGAAGTCACCCCCGCTCGTGGCGCCGTCTGGGCGTAGGCCCCCCGCTGGAATGACGCGACCCTGTGCTCTGGGCAAGGGAGGCAGGAATCGCCACCGTCCATGCCTAACCCAAACGGGGTTCATTTCCCATCGCTGTCTTGAGGGGGTTGGTGCATGGTGGATGCTGCCAGAGGGCCGCTGACGCGGCGCGTGTTTGTCCGGTTGGCCACGACCGCGGCGGGGGCGGCGGGCGCAGGTACCGCGGTCCTGGCTGCCGGCGGGGGCGCCTTCGCCGCGGTGACGCGCGCGGCAACCGTGACGACGTTGACCTTCATGCCCTGGTGGGTATACTGGACCCCCGCCGGGACGCAACTCCTCAAAGAGATCACTGCGCAGTTCGACCAGACCCATCCTGGCTTGCGGGCCCAAGCGTTGTCTGGCCCCCAGGGGGGGTCGGCCAGTACTAGTGGGCCGAGGCTACCCGTCAGATCAACGCCTTGGAGGCCACCGGGCCCGCCATCGTCGCTGCCCAACACGCCGCGCTGGCCCGGACGAACAAATACGTGGCCGAGGCCAAGGCCAGTGCTACAGCAATTACGTTCCCCGCCCCGCCGGAGTATGCGGCAGGCGCTGGCACCAAACCGGTGGACGCCAGCAAGTACGTCACAGTTAGTCCGAATGGCCAGGTGACTATCCTGAACCAAGGCGGTGCCCTGCAGGGCGCCACGGATGATGTGACCTTCGCCGGCTCTGCCTACACCAGTAGCCGTGGCACCTTCGTATCGCGCTTGGTATCCGTGTCCCTGCCCAAGGGCGGAAAGCTGAACAACTTCCCGACGGCGAAGATCGGGCTGATCGCGCAGGGAAGCCTCGGTGACAACTCAGCGGCGGTGGCGGTCTTCTTCGGCGCCAACCGCGGGATCCACGCCATCGGCCGGCCGCTGGACGGCTACAATCTCGGGGATGAGCGACCCACGTCCACGACCGCCACGACCGGTCTGCTCGGCCAAAAGACGGTGCAGGTGGCGAGCACACCGCCTGCGGGTGGGAACTGGCTCCTCAAGCCGGTATGGTTCAAACTCCAGTTGCAGAACAACATTTGGACGCCTTACACCTCGCTTGATGGCAGAACGTGGGCAATGGCGGGCACTCCGCAGCTTGTTGAGTTCGTCGGCGCCTGGGTCGGCGTCTTTGCCACATCCGCGAACAGTAAGCAACAGATCCAGGCGGTCTTTGACCACATCAGCGGCTTTGCCCCAACCACCAAGATGAACTTGGGCGCCGCGACAGCCTGACGGGGGCGACCCGCGAAGCGACGAGCGCGCAACCCAACGGAATGGTTGTGCGCTCGTCGCCAAGAACCACTCGGCTTGGGGGGAGCTGGCTAGGCTCGCGGCACCTTCTAGGGGGAAGTCATCTGGCGACAAGCCTAGCAGGCAGCGTGTGGACCCGATGCTTCGCGTCAAACGACTGAACGGGTGCGACTAGTCTCTCACAGCAATGACCTCGACCTCTGGTCCGGAAAAGGGGCCAGGGCCGCGCCTCTGGCCAGCGTGCTCGAAGTCCGTTTGACGCCGCCCCTCGTTGCGAGGAAGCACTTCGAAGGGATCCGCATCGGTTTCCAGCCCGGGCGTACCGCACGAACCCAGCGTAGTCCGCCCGACATGGGCAGGGCAAAGCCACCGTGGCATGCGCGGTGGTCACTTTCCTGGGGTGAGAACCCGCTCAGGCCGCGCGAACCAGGCCAGGTAGGGGGGGCAGGTGCCCCGCACGCCAGAAGGTCAGCAGATGTGTCAAGTTGGCCGCGCAGACGGCGAAGGTGGTTTGCAACCGGGCCTTGCGCAGCCCCAGGTACGGAGAGCGGCGGTTGCCACGCCAGCGCACGAGGTGCGCATGGACCTTCTCGACACCAGAGCGGCGGCCGCGATCGGCACACGAGGCGACCCGCCCATCTCCGGGCACGCGCCCGCGCTTGCGGGCGGTGCGGCGGGGACCGATCAACAGCACATGGACTCCCGCCGTGCCGGGTCGGTGGTAACCCCGTCGGCATTCGTGCACCCCGCCGCCTGCCCCGCGGCACCGACTGGCGCGACCGTTTCGCGGTCCTCCGGGACCACCAGCCGCACCCACCCCGGCGGGGGGCGGTCTGTCGCGCCCGGC
>JAJZZC010000139.1 GCA_021797775.1 Bacillota bacterium | reverse complement strand
CGGATGCATCGGCCAACGTCTCACCGTTCTTCCTCATGGTCTTCTGCCCGACGGCTCGCGGCCGAGCGGCCGCCGGCCCCCCGCGCGCACCCGTCCGGCCGACCGCGCCCCCCGCGGGGCCCCGGCCAGGGCACCGCCACATCGAGGCCCCGGATCCCCCCGCCCGCGGACCCCCGGCGGACCCGCACCGGGCGGGCCCTCTTCCATCCCGCCCCGAGCGGGATGACGGCGTGACCAGCCCCTGGAGGCCACCGCCAGGGGAGCCGGAACCTCCCCTTGCCGCGGGCAGGCGCCGCTGCTCCCCGCAAGGCCGACTCCCCCCGCGTGGCGATCCCCCGCTGCCCCCAGCGACGGGGGGAACGCCCTGCCGGCCGCGCCCCCAGGACCCGCGGCGTCGCGCGGGTCCCCTCTCGCCGATCCGCGGGGCACGGGGGCTCGCGTGGCGGACGCCTCGTCCCCCTCAGCGTAGCGCCGCCCGCCCTAAGGCGGCCAGCGCTGGGGGGATGCGCGCCACCGCCCAATCGATCTCTTGGGCCGTGGTCTCCAGTCCGAGGCTGAAGCGCAGACTGCCCCGCAGCCGTGCCCCGGGAAGCCCGAGCGCGGCCAGCACGTGGCTGGGCCTCGGCGCGCGCGCGCTGCAGGCCGACCCGGCGGAACAGGCGATGCCCTCGGCCTCCAGCGCGTGCAGGAGGACCTCCGCCGGGACGCGGGCCACCGCGTCGAAGGCCAGGTTGACGATGTGCGGCGCGGCGTCCTCGGCGGCGGGATCCGGCCCGTTGACGGCCAGCGCCGGCAGCGCGACGTGCAGGCCGTCGACCAAGCGCAGCTTGAGGGCACGCATGCGCTCGGCGCCCGCCGCATCGCTCGTGGCCAGGGCCGCGGCGAACCCGGCGATGCCGGGCACGTTCTCCGTCCCGGGGCGCAGGCCGCCCTCCTGGCTGCCGCCGGGGACCGGGGGCAGCAGGCGCACGCCCCGCGCCATCAGCGCGCCCACGCCCTTCGGCCCGCCGAGCTTGTGCGCCGACACGGCGGCCAGGTCGACCCCCCACGCGGCGTAGGGGGTTGGCACCTTGCCCAGGGCCTGCACCCCGTCGACATGCAGCGCCACGCGAGCACCCGCCGCGGCGGCCGCCCGCCGCAGGGCCACGGCGATGGCGGCGACCGGTTGCACGCTGCCGACCTCGTTGTTGACGTGGGCGAACGCACAGAGCACGGTGTCCGGCCGCACGGCAGCGGCCACCGCGTCCGGCGATAGCAGACCCCGGGCCGAGACCGGGAGCGCGGTGACCTCGCCGCCATCCTCGGCCAGGGCCGCGCAGGCGCTGAGCACGCTGTTGTGCTCGATGCGCGCGGTGATGACGTGCCGGCCAGCGCGCGCACGGGCCCTGCAGAGCCCGAGGATCGCCAGGTGGTTCGCCTCCGTGGCCCCGGAGGTGAACACAATGTCAGCGGGCGCACAGCCGAGGCGCGTCGCGAGGGTCTCGCGCGCGGCGGCGACGGCCGCCGCCGCCGCGAGGCCCCAGCGGTGCACGGACGAGGGGTTGGCGAAGGTACCCCCCGCCCGAGCGGGCGCGTCGGCGCCCATGACCGCCAGCATGGCGCGCGCGGCCTCGGCCCGGACAGGGGTCGTGGCCGCATTGTCCAGGTAGGCGCGCAACCCGCCGGGCGCCGTGCCCGTCGCATCCAGCACTCGCATGGCATCCCCGCCCTCCGCCTAGCATACGACCTCATGCTCCTCGTTGTCAGGCGGCCCGCAGCCGGCGCTGCGGCAACGCGGGCGTGGCACGCGGGCAGCGGGATGGCGAGGACACTGGTGCGACCAAGCCGGATCAGCGTCCGGAATGCGGGAACCTGGCCACGGCGGAGGTGCCGCCCGCGGTGGAGGCCGTGTGCGCGCGTTGGCGCCTGGCGCAAGGTCCGGAACAGGTGATGCTGGAACAGCTGCCGCCAGCGATGGTCGCGGCCCTGGTGCACGGGGTTGCCATGAAGCGGCAGGCGGTGGCCAGGGGGATGGCCGAGCCGTCTCGTGGACCGAGGCCACGGCCCGCTGGGGCGAGGGCTCGGCAGGCGCTGGGTGCGGGTCCGCTGATTGTAGCGGACGGTCCACGCTTCAGCCAATGCCGGGCATCCCGCCACTGGCGCCGGTGCGGAAAGCGGACGACTTCGGCGGCCGCGCGCACCCCCCCCCGGGCGGCTCAGCCCGCGAAGGCCGCCAATCGGCGCGGCATCGGTGCCCCGACGGACTCCAGGCAGCGCCAGCGCACCGCATCCATGGGCAATGAGCGTGCCAAGCGCTGGATGCGCCCGTGTTACACCCCTTGCCACCCCCTGTACGCGGCGGTATACTACCCCCCGTCGCCCCTGGGCTCGCCCGCGCGGCAGGCGCGCGATCGGTGCGCGGGCCCGCCCACCGCCGCACCCTGTCTTCGGTCACGGTTCCGTGCGCGGCGCCAAGGGCGTGGATCTTACGGGGCGTGCTCCCAAAGGGGGGATACAGAGAGCAGAGCCAGCCGCAATCGCGCCCGGCAGGGCTTCTCAAGGGGAGCGGGAGTGGCTCCTCGCACATGGCGCCCCGTGGGGTCGTGGCCCGTCCCCGTCTGCTTGCTGTCAGCCCGAGCGCGCACCCGGCAGGGCTTGCCGAGCGGAGCGGGTGTGGCTCTTCTCAGGTGGTGCCCCGTCATGCCGTGGCCCGCCGCCGTCACCCGCGGGGGTTGCCCGCGCCGGGAACGGCTCCCTCCGCCCGGTGGCCGGGCGCCGCACGCTAACCCGCGCGATGGCTCCGGTGGTTCCGCCGAACGCCGCCAGGACGCGGCGCAGGGTCTGCCGGGCTCCATCCGGTGGCGGAATCCGGGGCCCATGGGGCGTCTGCCCGCCACACGTCGTGTGGCCGGACGCGGCGAAGGGATTCGGTATACACCCCGCTCCGCGATGCGACCCACACACGTTCTCGCGGGGGGAATACGCGTGCCAGAGCGGTCGGATCCAGGCCTCACCCGCAAGCAGGTGCTTCGCGGGGCGGCCGCCGTCGGCGCCGGGACGCTGCTCTCGGCGGCCGTGCTGGCGGGGGCCGCGCCCGTCGATGCCGTCGGCCGCAACCGGACCCAGCACCTCGCGCTCCGCGCCGCGTCCGTGGCCACGGGCGCCCTGCCGGTGCCTCGCGACGAAGCCGTCGTCCAGGAGCAGACGTCCTACACGGTATTTGACAGCTTCAATCCGTTCACTCCCAACGGCAACGAATGGCCATCCGGCTGGCTGCAGATTTGCAACGAGCCGTTCTTCTATGCCAACGTCGCGGCCGGAAAGGTGGTCCCCTGGCTCGCCACCGGCTTCCAACTCGCCCCCGACCACCTCTCGGGGACGATGACCCTGCGCAAGGGTGTCACCTGGAATGATGGCCATCCCTTCACGTCGGCGGACGTCGCCTTCACCTTCAGCATGTATCTGGCCAATCCCACCGTCTTCGGCACCACCTGGGGGCAACAGCTCAAGGGCGTCTCGGCGCCGAACGCCTCCACGGTGGTCTTCACCTTCCGGACGCCGCAGCCACGCTGGCAGGAGAACGTCCTCGAAACGGTGGTCACTCCGCCGGCCGTCATGGTTCCAGAACACATCTGGAAGGGCAAGGACCCGGCCACGTTCTCCAACAATCCCCCGGTGACCACGGGCGCCTGGATGCTGGACAAAAGCTATCCCAACCTCAAGATGTTCGTCTGGCGTCGCAACGACAACTATTGGGGCAAGCACGTCCTCGGGCTCTTCCCGGTGCCGCGCTACGTCATCTATCGGACCGCGCCGCCGACCGACGAGGACGTTACGGACTTTGAGCGCGGCGTCACCGACTGGGCGAGTTTCCCCTATCCGCAGATGGCCCTGCTCAAGGGTCGCGACCCCGGGCTGGACCTGATCACCAGCTTCACCGACCCCTGTCCCCGTGGCTGCTATTTCAACTGCGCCAAGCCACCCTTCAACAATCGTGAGTTTCGCTTGGCCATGTCCTACCTGATCAACCGCGAGAAGGCCGCCACGGTGATCTGGTCGCCGCCCACCGCGCCGGTGGAGTTTCCCTGGTCGTCCTGGAAGTGGTTTGGTCCTTACGAGAACGCGGCGGCCCACGCCATCGTAAAGAAGTACGATCTCACGTACAATCCCGCGAAGGCCGGTCAAATCCTCGACCGTCTCGGCTTCAAGCGCAACGCGAACGGGCAGCGCATGTTTCAGGGCAAGCCGCTCACGTTCAACATCATCACGCCCGTAACCTCGTCCCCGCCAGAGCCGGAGTATCTGATCGCGCAAATGATCGCGAGCGAGGCCGGCAAGCAGGGGATCGGCGTCACGGTGCAGTCGTATTCGGTCGGCCCCACGTTCGGGAACGATACAGCCGTGGGCAGCTTCGACATGACGAGCCATTGGCTCTGTGGCGCCTTCCTCGACCCGACGCAGCTGTACGACGGGTTCAACTCCACGGGAATGACGCCCCTCGGCAAGCGCGCACTGACCAACGACTGGCCGCGCCTCAACGATCCGACCTTCAACGCCATCGACAACTCCCTGGACAAGACCATCCCGGGTCCGGCGGCCATGGGTCTCTACAACCAGGCGCTTGATCGCTTCCTCTACGACCTGCCCGTGGTGCCGACGATCCAGACCGTCTATCCCTTCATGTTCAACAACAAGGTCTGGAAGGGGTGGCCGACCAACAGCAATCTGTATGCCGTGCCCGATAATTGGTGGTCCCCGTCGGCGCTCTACTACTTCCGCCTCCAGCACGTCTGAGCGGCGAGTTCGCGTCCAGCGGCAGCCGGCGGTTCCCGCCGCCGGCTGCCGCGATTGGCAGCGGAGGGGTCACTTTGCGACGTCCGTTCTGGCGCTTTCTGGTGCGACGCTTACTGGGCTATCTGCTCAGTGTCTTCACGGCTTTCACGGTGACGTTTCTCTTCTTTCACCTCATTCCTGGCAATCCGATCGAGGCCTACATCACACGCCTGCAGGAGAGTTACGGGTACAGCGCGCCGGCTTCAGCCCAGCTCATCACCTATTACGAGAAAACCTTCGGGATTACGGGTAGCCTGCCGCATCAATACCTTCTCTACCTGAAAAACGTGTTTCTCCATGGCAACCTGGGGGTCTCCTTCATTTCCTTTCCGACCCCGGCGGCCACCCTGATCTGGAAGGCAATGCCGTGGACCATTGGCCTGTTCGGCACCGCCGCCCTCCTGGCGTGGCTGCTCGGCCTTGCGGCCGGCATCGTGGTCGGCTGGTTCCGGCAGGCACGGGCATCGCAGTGGGTTGCGGTCACCGCCCTCGGGTTGTCCCAGATTCCTTACTATTTGGTCGCGTTGGCCTTCGTGTATCTATTCGCCTTCCATTTCGGCTGGCTGCCCGCGCGCAACGCATACAGCGCCGCCGTGAGCCCGGCGCTGTCGTTCACCTTCCTCCTGAGCGTGGCCAGGCACGCGTTACTGCCCGCGGTATCGCTCGTGCTCGTGTCCCTGTGCGGCTGGTTGATCTCCACGCGCGCCCTGGTCGTCAGCATTTTGGGCGAGGACTACCTGCTGTACGCTGAGGCCAAGGGGCTGAAGCCTGGCCGCATCCTGAACCGCTACGTGTTGCGCAACACGCTGCTGCCGCAGGTCACGGGGCTCGCCATTTCCCTCGGCTTCGTGGTGAATGGAGCCTACCTGGTGGAGTACATCTTCAATTGGCCGGGGATCGGTTACCTGTTCGTGCAGGCGCTCGGCCAACTGGACTACAACGTGCTGGAAGGCGTGGTGCTGATCTCGATCATTGCGGTCCTCACCGCGAACCTGCTGATCGACCTGTGCCTGCCGCTGTTCGATTCGCGGGTGCAGTACGAGTGACGCCGGCTGTGCCGGCGGCGCGACGGGACTGGGAAAGGAGGGCGTAATCCGTTGCGAGAGATGCGCGGGGGCAGCGCGGTGGCCGCGTTGGGCCTGCCGCGTCGCCGGTCGTCGCCGTCCGGCTTCAGCCGGGCCTTGGGCAACGGCAAGATTGTGGTGGGTCTTGCCGTGATTGCAGTCTTGGTAGCCGCGGCTCTGCTGGAGCCCTGGCTTGTTCGCTTCTGGATCGGCCACCATTCGCCGACGGCGATCGGGGTCTTCCCCATGTTCGCGCAGCCGTCGGCGGCGCATCCGCTTGGTACGGACCGCTATGGTCAGGACACGCTGGCGATGGTGCTGGTCGCGTTACGCAACTCGCTGGGCGTCGGGGCCCTGTCGGGCGCGGTGGGCACGGTGATCGGGATCGCCGTCGGCTTCTTGGCCGGCTTCCTGGGGGGCTGGATCGACCACGTGCTGCGCACCATGACGGATGCCTGGCTGGTGATCCCGACGTTTCCGATCCTCGCCACGCTGGCGGCGTTCGTGCGGGTCGTCACCCTGGGCGAGTTGGCGCTCATCCTGGCTGCGTTCAGTTGGCCGTTCGCCGCACGCTCCATCCGTGCGCAGGTGCTGACGTTGCGGCAACGGCCCTATGTGGAACTGGCGCGTTTGTCGGGCGAGGGAACGCTGCAAATCATCTTTACCGAGATCCTGCCCAATATGCTCCCCTACCTGGGGGTGGGCTTCGCGGGCAGTGTCGTGGGGTCGATCGGGGCGTTGGTCGGGCTGGCGATCATCGGGGTGGGGGCGGCCAACGCGATCAGTCTGGGCACGTTGCTCAGCGATGGCATGGGCTGGGGTGTCTTGAGCCTCGGTTTGCCGCAGATCCTCATCGTGCCCGCGCTGGTCCTCATCGCGTTGTTCGTTGCCCTTAACCTGGTGAACTTCGGGCTGGAGGAGACGTACAACCCACGGCTGCAGGGCGCCGGGGTGGAGCGCTGAGCGGGAGCGCGGGCGGGGGCTGGAGTGCGCCCGTGGCGCGGCCCCAGCGTTCCGGAGGGTGGTGATCGGGCTCATGACCGACGCGGTGCCCGTACTGTCCGTGAGGGACCTCCATGTGTGCTACCACACCGCGCAGGGGCCCTTTCCTGTGGTGGACGGAGTGGACCTCGACGTGATGCCCGACGAGATCTTCGGGATCGCGGGCGAGTCCGGCTGCGGCAAGTCCACCGTCGTCGAGGGGATCCTCCGCCTGGTGCGGACGCCGGGACGCATCGAGGCCGGCAGCGTCCGCTTCCTCAGCCGCCGTGGCGACGCGGCGCGCGCGCCCGACGACGGCGGCGCGCCGCTGGCACCAAACGCGGTGGATCTCCTGGCCCTCGACGGCGAGGCCATGCGCCGCATGCGCTGGAGGAGTCTCGCCTATGTGCCGCAAGGTTCCATGAACGCCCTCAATCCGGTGCTGCGCGTCCGCGAGCAGATGATCGATTGCATGGCGGATCACGGCGCGGGCGACCGCGCCGCTTGTGAAGGGCGCCTGCCCGAGTTGTTGCAGGCGGTGGGGCTGTCGTCTTCCGTGCTCGCCGCCTATCCGCACCAGCTGTCGGGCGGGATGCGCCAGCGCGTGATTATCGCGGCGAGCATCGCCCTCCATCCCGAGGTGGTTGTCGCCGACGAACCGACGACTGCGCTCGATGTCCATGCCCAGCGGCTGATCCTGCAAACAATGCAGAAGATTCGGCGACAATTCGGCGTGGCCATGATCTTCGTCAGCCACGACCTGGCCGTACATGCCGAACTCGCGGACCGCCTCGGCGTGATGTACGCGGGCCAGGTGGTGGAGATCGCGCCCATCGCCACCATCTTCGCCCACCCCGGCCACCCGTACTCCTGGGGCCTGGTCCACTCGCTCCCGCAGATCGGCGGGCAACGGCGCCGACTATACGGTATCCCCGGGCTCGCTCCCAGCCCCCTGCACTGGCCCACGGGCTGCCGCTTCCACCCCAGGTGCCCGTACGCCTTCGATCGCTGCCGCCAGAGCCCGCCGCCCCTGCGACCGACGGGGGATGGCCACTCCGTGGCGTGTCACCTGTACGATCCGGAGGAGAGCGAGCGTTTGCAGCAGGCCGAGGCGGCGATGCGGGCGGGCGGAGCGGGCGGAGCACGGCTGCGAGAGGTCGCCGAGTCAAGGGGGAATACGGATGGCGGCTGAGGAGCCCTTGCTGCGGGTGGAGCACGTGACACGCAGCTTTCCGCGCCCGCGCGCCGAGGGCGGCGGGCTCCTCCACGCGTGCGACGACGTGACCTTCGATCTGGGCCGGGAAGGCGCGGAGATTGTGTCTCTGGTCGGAGAGAGTGGGTCTGGCAAGACGACCCTGGCGCGACTGATCCTCGGCCTGGATCGTGTCGACGGAGGCCACATCCGCTACCGGGGGCGCAGCCTGGCCACGCTGGGCGCTCGGGACTGGCTGGCCCACCGGCGCGAGGTGCAGGCCGTCTTTCAGGACCCGTACGGGATCTACAATCCCTTTTACCAGGTGGATCGGGTGCTGGAGCAGCCGCTGCGGCGTTTCCGGCTGGCCTCCGGGCGGGCGGACGAGCGCCGGCGGATGGAGGAGGCGCTGGGCGCGGTCGACCTGCGGCCAGCGGATGTCCTTGGGCGCTTTCCCCACCAGCTATCCGGCGGGGAGCGCCAGCGGATCATGCTGGCGCGGCTCTACTTGATCCGACCACGGCTGATCGTCGCGGATGAGCCGGTGTCGATGATCGACGCGGCGCTGCGCACGATGTTCCTCAACATCCTGCTTGACCTGCGGCAGGAAGGGATGTCCTGCCTGTTCATCACGCACAACCTGCAGACGGCGTTCTACCTGGGCGGCCGCTGCCTCGTCCTCTACCGTGGTCGGCTTGTCGAAGCGGGTCAGGTTGACGACATCCTGTCGCATCCAGCGCACCCGTACACGCGGATGCTCATGGATTCCGTGCCGTCGGCCGATCCGGGGCAGCGGTGGAAGGATGAAATCCCGGCGCGCGCCGTGGAGAGCGGTCAGGCACCGCTGCCCACGGCCTGCGCCTTTGTCGACCGCTGCCCCGCGGCCATGGCCATATGCCGCGCGGAGCGGCCCCGGCTTCGGCAGACGCACACGGGCCAACACGCCGCCTGCTTCCTCTACGACCCCGCGCACACGGGCCTGGGCGACGCGAACCGTACGCCACAGGCGTGCCCAGACACCCTGGTGGGGGGGTAGCCGCATTGGCAACGCCTCGGGCGGCGGACTTCGCCGCGGATGCTCGGCCGCACCCGTCCCCGCGCGGCCTCGTTTCGCTCCGGCGCGCGCCCCTCATCCTGCTGATCGCGCTGGCCCTGGCCGCGGCGGTCGCCGTCGCCTGGGGCGCGGGGGCCGACCGTAGCGGCGTGCACGGCGGCCGTAGCCTCTGGATCAAGGGCACATTGGCGTATCAGCCGCGGGCCCATTTGGCGTGCCACTGCCCCAACTGGTATGGCCCTGCCGGCCGGTTGCCTCCACCCGCGCCGGGGGTGCGCTGAGGGCGGGATCCGTCCGCGGCCACCCTCGGTGGTGCCGTTCATGGCGTCTGTCGTGCCTTCGCGCACGTTGGCTGTCACCGCACGGCATCCGGTCTGCGCGCCCATCGCTTGGGGCAGGCCAGAGACCACGATCCGGCCCGGCGCCGGTTGTCAATCGCGCCCTCTGAACGCATCGGCTCCACCCTGTCTGGTGGCGCTGCGCCACAGGCCAGCTATGTCCTCTGACTCAAGGCTTGGCGCAATACAGTTCGGATACGCGCCGGGGTCTGTGGGCGCCCCACCACCGCTCTGGTGGCCGGCCGATCCGCCGGCGCAACATGTGCTCGCAAGGCCGTGCGCACTGGGCCCAACCGAACGGTATTGGGGCTTGGCGACCCCCGGCGACGAGCCCCCGCTCCGGGCGTGACGCAAACCAGTGGGCCTCACGGCGACGGCTGCCACATGGAGCCAGGGCCAACCCGGGGCACCGTACCTGGCGTCCCAGAAAGACAGCGGGCCCAGCGCGTTCCCGTGCGGGCGTCGCACGCGTCGTCGCGGCCACGTCTGTTCGTTACGGCCCCCACAACATTGCGCGGCGCCCCCCCGCTCCCCCCGGGCGGTACCCGTTCGGTGAACGGCGTTGGGATCACTACATTTTGGTGGTTGACTGGTTGGTCGACGGCACTTCCACGGGGAGCGTATACCACCTCCAGTGGTTCGGCGCGCATGCTACCCCCGGACGGGTGGGGATCCGCGCGCTATCAGCATCCCCGCGACGCCCGCGGGCCCATGGCCCCCTGTCGGAACTTGCCGGGCGGGCACTGGGGCCGAACGGAAGGAGGGTCTGCCCGACCGAAGAATTTGGGCCACGCGGCCCGATCCCGGCGCGGGGAGGCGCTGCATGATGAAAGCGGTGGTCATGGCCGGAGGCGAGGGCACACGCCTGCGGCCGCTGACCAGCAACCGGCCCAAACCCCTGGTCCCCGTGGTCGGACGACCCGTCATGGAGCACATCCTGGCGCTCCTGCGCCGCCATGGCGTGAACCAGGTCATCGTGACCCTGCAGTACCTGGCGGACCAGGTCGAGCACTACTTCGGCGACGGGTCGGACTTCGGCATGGACATCCGCTACTCCATCGAAACCGAACCACTGGGCACGGCGGGCAGCGTCCGGCGTTGCGCGGAGGACCTGGATGATACCTTCCTGGTGATCAGCGGCGACGCCCTCACCGACATCGACCTGACGGATGTCTTGGAGGCGCACCGGCAGCGGGGGGCGTGGGTCACCCTGGCCCTGGCGCGCGTCGACAACCCCCGCGAGTTCGGGGTCGTGATCACCGACGGCCACGGGGCGATCCAGCGCTTCGTGGAAAAGCCGACCTGGAGCGAGGTCTTCTCCGACACCATCAATACCGGCATCTACGTGCTGGAGCCGCAGGCTCTGGCCGAGGTCCCCGCGGATCAGCCCTACGACTTCAGCAAGGACCTCTTCCCCCGCTTGCTCGCCGCGCGCGCGCCGCTCTTCGGCTGCCCGCTGGATGGCTACTGGTGCGACATCGGCAACCTCGCCCAGCTCATGCAGGCCAACGAGGACGCCCTGCGCGGGCGCGTGCGGCTGGAGGTCCCGGGCCGGCGCCTCACCGGCGATGTCTTCGTCGGCGTCGGCGCGTACATCGACCCCGCCGCGCGCCTGCGCGGGCCGCTGGTCGTCTGCGAGAACAGCGCGATCCGCGGGGACGCACTAATCGAGGGCCCGGCCGTCATCGGGCCGAACTCGGTGATCGAACACGGCTGCCAGTTGCAGCGCAGCGTCCTGCTGGGCAACGACCACATCGGTCCGCGCTGCACCCTGCAGGGGGCGCTGATCGGGCGCGGGGTGCGGTTGGCCTCGGGCGCCTTCGTGGCCGAGGGCGCGGTGATCGGCGATGGCTGCCAACTGCAGGAGGGCTGTCGCGTCAACGCCGAGGTCAAGCTGTGGCCCAACAAGGTCGTGGAGCCGCAGGCCGTGGTCAACCAAAGCATCGTCTGGGGCTCGCGCGGCCAGCGCACCCTCTTCGGTGCCGCGGAGGTCACGGGCGCCGCCAACCTCGACGTGACCCCCGAGGTGGCGGTGCGCGTCGGGGCGGCCTACGGGAGTTGCCTGCAGCGGGGCGACGCGGTCGTGGTCAGCCGGGACGGGCACCCCGCCTCGGTGATGATGAAGCGCGCGCTCATGGCCGGGCTGGTGTCCGCCGGCGTACGCGTACACAACCTGGAGACCGTGCCCCTGCCGGTGGCGCGCTACGCGGCGAGCGCCCTCGGCACCCGCGGCGGCGCCTTCGTCCAGATGCCGCCGGACAGCCCTGGCACGTTGGCCATTCGCGTGCTCGACGCCCGTGGCATCGACATCGACACCAACCTGGAGCGCAAGATCGAGAACCTATACTTCCGCGAGGACGTACGGCGCGTCTCCCCCGACGACGTCGGCACCATTACCTACCCGGCCAAGGTGCTGGACATCTACCTGACCGGCTACCTGGCCACGCTCGGCCCAGCGCCCGAGGGTCAGCCGCTACGCGCCGTGGTCGACTACGGCGGGGGGACGGCCGCGCAGGTGCTGCCGCAGGCGCTGGCCGAACTCGGCTGCCAGGTCGTCGGCCTGCACGCGGCGCAGGCCAGCCGCCGGCCGCAGCGCACGCTGACGACGGACGCCGCCGGGCCTGCCGACGGCGCCGAGGCGGAGGACCTGCTGGAGCTCGCGCACACCGTGCGCGCCCTGCGCGCGGACTGTGGCGTGCGCCTGGACCCGTCAGGCGAGCGCCTCACCGTGGTCGATGACCAGGGGCAGGCGGTACCCCACCAGCGCGCGCTGGTGCTGTTCGCGGCGCTTGCCACACGCCAGGCCCGCGCCCACGAGGTGGCCGTGCCGATCACGGCCACGGCCGCGGTCGAGGTGGTCTGCGCGCGGTATGGCACCACGGTCCGCCGGACCCGCTCGGGAAGCCGCGCCCTGATGGACGCCGCCGTCGCGGGCGGGCTCACCCTGGCGGGCGACGGCCATGGCGGCTTCGCCTTCCCCGCCTTCCACCCGGGGCTGGACGCGCTGTTCGCGACGGGACTTCTCTTCCGTTGGCTGGGAATGGAACAGCGGCCGCTGAGCGCGCTGCTCACGGAACTGCCGGCGCCCGCGGTGGAGGCCGCGGTAGTGTCTTGCCCCTGGCAGGCCAAGGGTCTGCTCATGCGGCGCCTGGTAGAGGCCACCGCCGGGGAGCGCGTCAGCCTCCTGGATGGGATCAAGCTCCACCAGGGGGACGCGTGGGTGGCCGTGCTCCCGGATGCCCACCGCCCCCTGGTGCATCTGTACGCCGAACCGGCGGACGGCCAGGGCGCCGAACTCCTGGCCCAGTACCGCTCCTTCATCGAAGGGGTCGTGGGCGAAATGACCCCGGCGGCCGCACGCGAGGCGGAGGAGTAGGGCAAAGCGGGACGGAGACCGCCCGCCGGTCCCCGGACGGCCTTTCTCAGCCGCGTCCCGGTTCGTCAGATCCACCACGGCGACGCCGACCGGCACGTCGAGGTCGAAACCAGCCCCCGGGGCCCCGGGCCCCAGGGACCGGCGCGCCACCGTGACGGGCTGGTCGCGAGGGACCGGGCCGTCCTGGCCACGGCCGCGGGCCGTGCATCCGCCCTTCGGTCCCGCCGCGCGCCCGCCTGTCGCCTACGCCCCCCGAGGGGCAAGTCCAAGGCCGAAGGGGGCGAAAACCTGGTCGGACGGACGGTTGCTACTGACCACGCTACGTGCGACCCGACGGGCCACGGTATTGGCGAGCGGCCTGCCGGTCCTGGCGGGCGAGCCTCTGGCGCCGCGGGTTCCGGCGGCAGCGGCGTCGCTGGCGCGGATGCCGCCCGGCGCGACAGCCGATGGCGGCGCAGCAGCGCGGCAGTCACCCGCCAGGGCTTCGCAAGCCGGCAGGCCTGTCAAGCAGTGTGAGCAGTACGGCCGGTGTTCGGTGTCACTTGGCGTGGTCAGCGCCGGACGGTGTGGAAGACGCCGAGCACTCGGCTTGTCCACATTCTTCTCACCAGGGAATCCCTCCGATGGTGGGCGGGCGCGGAGCCCCACCGCGCCCGGGAGCAGTGGG
>JAJZZC010000138.1 GCA_021797775.1 Bacillota bacterium | reverse complement strand
GATTTGAGCCCGGGCGTGGCCGGAATGCGAAGTTCCCAGCGACTCTCCCCAAGAGAACTGGTTCGGGGTCTCGCGTGCCAGTCCAAGGCCAGACGCGCTGAACTTGTCCTCTCCGCCCCAACGTGTCAGCTCCCGGCGCGAGGTCAAGGTCCAGCATCCCGACGATACCATCGTGCACCCTGCGGCGGCAGGGGCCGCGCATCCGCTTCCACGCGGCGCGCCACGAGGAGGCGGCCGCGCTCATGGCCTCGGCGTTCGCCAAGCTCAGCGGTCGGGTGGGCGTCCGCCTCGCGCACGCTGGGGCGGGGTGGGGACGGTGCAGGCCTGCCCATCCAAGCCCGCCGCCACCCCGGCGGCCCCCCTCCGCGGGCGCCAGGGGCCTCCGTGATCAGGCCTGAGGGCGCCTCCAACCGGAGGCCCCGGGGGCGCCCCTTGGCGGCCGGGGCCTCCAGCCCCGACCGCCGCCTGCCGACCTGGACCGCCCGCGGTCATGCGGTCACCACGAACCGCGGCGTTCGTCCCGCGGCCGCCACGGTGCTGCGCACGCGGGCCGCTAGTGTAGGCCCGCCATCTCCATCACGCGGTGCACCTGCTCCTCGCCCAACCCGTCGTTGCGCGCGAACGTCGCGTTGGCACGGATGCCATAGGCGGCCCGGCCGTGCAGCATGGCCGACGGCGCGTCGGCCACCCCCTGCGACTCCATACGCACGACGCCGGTGCGGTCCTTGAACCGGCAGTGGAAATACGAGACGTGGTAACCGAGGGACTTGACCCACACCGTTTGCACCCGCAGCACGTCCGCCGCGTCGGGCCCCACGACCTGGTAGGCGTCCTCGGAGGTGAGGACGCTGCAGTTCTTGGGGTTGTATGTCGGCACGTTGCGCTCCAACGTGAGCAGCCGGCGACCGAACGGATCCAGGAGGTTGGCGCAGAGCAGCGGCCGGCTGGCCGGCTCCCCCTCCTCGGGCGGTTGCAGGCCGACGAACCAGAAGTCGTTCTCGGCCCCGACCGGTCCTACCGCGAAGGCGTTGAACATAGCGCCTGCCACCGCATAGTTGTGGTGACGCGCCGGCACCGCCATGCTGGTCTCGATCTGCACGGGGCTGATCAGGGGCTGTGGCTTGAAGAGCAAACTGTGACACCGTCCCTGACGGAGATTGGCGGGCCGCTCGGATTCGCTCCGCAGCCGCGCGGCCCCTTCCGTACGCGCCGCCCCCCGCAGGGTCGTGTCGTTCCAACGGGGGCGTTCGGCCGGAACGCCTGGCAAGCGGGGTGCGGGGCCCACATCAAGGTCGCCCGCACATGCGCCCACGCTTGCGGCGCACGGGCTCGGAGCCGCTGCGCCAAGGCCCGGGCCCGCCTCGACCGCCACGGTTGATGTGGCCGACGACGACCGGCGCGATTTCTGCGCCCTGCCGGCGTCCGCGTACGGCCCGAGCGGTTCGCCGAGAATGACGCACCACCCGGCCTCAGCCGGGCCGCAGCCGATTGACGACGGTGCGCGCGGCCTCGGCGGCGTCGGCCGCGTCCGCGGCGCTGACGGGGTGCTGGCTGTAGCGTGCCTCCTCGTAGAGCGTCGTCAGCCGCCCATGCTCTTCGGTGGTCGGGGGCAGGGCGGGGCTGATCTGCCGGGCGAACCCGCGCGGGGAGGCGGCGCTCGGCCGGCGGTGCCCCCGTGCCGCTGCCCCGGCCAGCATGGCACGGTATGCGGCGCGGACGCGGGTCCGCGGGTTGCCACGTGCCCACCAGGACGCCGCGCCGCCGCCCGGACCCGACCCGGGCACCGTGCCGCTGGCGGCCTCGGGACGGCGAGGCCGCCCCCCTCCCGCCCACAGCGCGCACCACGGCAGCATCCCCGACCATAGCGCGGCCAAGGACTCCCAGAGAGCGCGCAGCAACTGGCCGAGGAACCACCACAGCGAACCGATGCCCCGCAGGCCCCTCCCACGGCTCCACCGCAAGAGCAGGCGCCGGACGGCGAGGACGAGGAGCACGGCGAGCAGGGCCAGGGCCAGCGCCGCCACCACGTAGACGCCGAGCCGGCCCCCCGCGCCCCCGGCGGGCGGGGGGGGCGGGGTCGGCGGGATGTGGGCGCCGCGCAGCAATCCGGGCGGAAGGGTCGACCCGCGCGGGACCACCGACCGGGCGATCGCCTGGCCGAGCGCGTGCCGGGGCAGGGTGGGATAGGCGGGCAGCGCCAAGGCGAACAGCGCGCAGAGCAGCACGGCCAGGAGCGCAGAGGCGGCTTGCAAGGAGAATTCGGGCATCACCCGCGCGCCGTCCGCCGCAGCCCGGCGCATCAGGGCCATGCGCAGGCCCCGCGCCACGAGCAGCCCACCGCACACGGCCTCCAGTCCCACGCCAGCGACGGCGAGGACCGGGAGGGCGCGGCCGTGCGCGGTCACCGGGACGAATACCGCGAGCAGGCCGCTCACTGCCCACCATCCGCCGACGGCGCCGCGGGCGTGCTCCCCCGGCGCTTGCTCCTCCTTTTCCTCCCCCGAGACCGGTTGCGCCAAGTCCTCGCGGCGTAGGCGTCCCTCCGGCGGGGTGGCACTGTCCGGCGGCGGGACGAGGTCGCGCCAGAGGCGCCCGGCCTGCAGCCAGGCCGCCCACACGGCCAGGCAGCCGACGGCTCCCGCTAGCGCCGCATCGGCCGGGCGCCAGCGGGCGAGGCCGGCCACCAGCGCCCAACCGAACACCAGGCCGACGTAGCTCGCCTCGTGTTCGGCGGCCGGCCGCTCCGGTCCACGACGCTGGGCGGCGATCACGCCGCCCAGCCCGCCGACGCCACGTGCGGCCACTGCGGCCGTCACCGCCGCCGCCACGGCCGCCGCCGGGGGGTGGGTCCAGCCGAGCCGTGCCCACACCGCCCAGGCGAGCAGGGCCGAGCCGAGCCCCAGCCCGGCCATCAGGAGGGCGGTGTCGGCCAGCGCGCGCTGCTCGACCGCCGACCGCGGCAGGTCCCCGCGCGGGACCGGCACCCCCGCGGGGACCTGCGCCGCGGGCGCGCCCAGCCCATCCCCGGAATCCCGCGCCGACCTCATGCCCAGCGCACCTCGCCTTCTGCGCTGACGGGCAGGACGCACGCGCCGGGGCAGGGTGGCAGGGCGCGCCGCTCAAAGGCGAGGATGGTCACGGGATGGCCCCGGGCGGCGATGTGCGCCGCGGCCCGCCAGGCGGTGGGCTCATGCCCGGCGGCGAGGACGAGCAGCGCCTCACCCGGCTGCAGGCGGGGGCGCGCCCGCTCCAGCAGGGCCCTCAGGGCTGGCCCGTCGTCCGCCGCGTCGATGCCGGCCAGGAGCTCCAGGAGGCCGCGCCGGTGCACGACGCCCGGCCTTGGCCGCAGCGAAAGCCAACGCGCGGGGTCCTCCGCCGACCCCGGCCCCTCCGGCAGGAAGCGGCGCGAACGCGCGTAGGTCAGCAGACCCAGCGGGTGGTCGTCGGACTGGGCCCATACGAAGGACGCCGCCACGGAGATGGCGCGTTCCAGGCCGTGCCGCGACGGCCCGCGCCAGGACGGCGCGTGCAGCTCCAGGAGCATGGTGGTGCTACGCTCGCGCACGCGGGGAACCTCCCGCACCTTCAGCGCCCCGTGGCGGGCGGTCGCCTTCCACGCCATGGCCCGTAGAGGGTCCCCTGGGAGGTAGTCGCGGATCCCACTAATGAGTTCGTCGCGGAACGGGCTCCCGGGGTCCTGGCGGGGCCCGGTCGGCAGCAGGGGGGTGTCAGGCAGCGGCGGCAATGGAAGGATCGGCGGGTACACGATGAGCCAGTGGTCGAAGTCGAGTTCGCCCCGCAGCGTGGTCAGGCCGAACCAGTCCCCGAGGTGGAAGGCGACGCGGCCGATGCGGTAGCGGCCCCGCCGCGCCGGCCGCAGCGAGAATCCCACGGCGCACTGAGAGCTGGGCGCCACGGCCGTGCAGGCCTGCAGGCTGCCCGCCAACTCCAGGTGCACCGGCACGGGCTCGCGCAGCCAGAGCCACGGCAGGGGCAGACGCGAGGGGTTCCGCACCTCGATCTCGATCTGCACCGGCTGCCCCGGAGCGACATGCGTGGGCGCGACCCGTTGGCGGATCACGAGGCGCCTGGAGGCCGTGCGTATCCCCCAGGCGGCGAGCGCCCAGAGAAGGATCAGGGTGTAGAGCAGGGCCGCCGCCGGCCGGCTGCGCAGGAGCAGCAGGCTGGCGGCCAGCAGCGCGGCGGCCAGCCACCAGGGCGTGCGCATGGGCGGGCCTGGCTCGTCAGTCGCGCGCAGGCGGCGGCTCCCACGGCCCACCTGGACGCGCCGTCCGCCCGACCAGGCTCCCGCCCCTTCCCGCCCGCGGCGTTCGCCCCTCTGCCGGGGCGGCGGGCGACAGGCGGACGCGGGATCCCCGGCGTGCCCGTCCGGGCGCGCGACCGCGTGCCAAGGGCACCGCGCCGGGATCCCCGTCTTCCGGGGGATAAGGTTAGCACGCTTTGAGGGGCGCGGGCAGGGTGGCGTGCGTGGCGTCGCGGGCGGGCCGCGTACGCCGCCCAGCGCCGCCGCCGCCTTGCGCAAGCGGGTCGACTCGTGCGACAGACGACGTGGGATACATGGCCTGTCCGGTGACGGCCGTCCCCGCTGGCACGGGCCCGCGCAGGGTCCGGCGCGCAGGGCCGCCTCCGCCAGCAACACGCCCTCCCGCCGGCCGTAAAGGGTTCTCCCGCTCGTCGACGTACCTTAAAAGGGGATGCGGCCACCGGGCGGAGCCCGCTGCCGGGTGACCAGCGGACGGATCGCCTTGCCAGGGCCGGCTCCCCGCAACGCCCTTTCGCCAGGCCGAGGGCGATGCGCGACCCGCGCTCCCTGGCGTTCGCCGCCGGCAGCGGCCAGGGCGCGCCGCTCGTCGCTCGGTCAGGCGATGAGCCACTGGACGGCGCGACGGGCCGGGTGACGTGGTCATCCCGAGAGATCCAGCACATACGGCGATGTGGGGTGGGGGCGACCCGCGATGCGGCGGGTATTGATGTGGATTGCGCTGGCGGCGATGCTCGTTCGGCAGGCACCCGCGCACGCCGCACAGATCCCCGGGGCCGACCGGCCGACGGCCGTCCCAGGGCGCGTGGCGGTCGCGCTCCCCGGCGACCTGTCGTCGCTGGTTCGCGACGCCCTGCGTCTGTCCTTGCGCATGCGCCTCTCCGACCTGCGGGTCTGGTATGTTGTGGAAGCCGGCAAGCCGTACCTGGTGGTCACGGGCGCCTTGTCGCCGGTGCGCGCGGGCTTCCTGGTGGAGTACAGCCTCGTCGCCGGCCGGCGCTGGCGCCTCCGCCAGACCATGCGTTTTCCCGGTGCGGCGCCGTTGGTGCTGGGGCTCTCCCGCAGCGGTACGCTGGTGGTGGTGGCGCAGGCGTCCGTTCCCAAGAGGGCGAGCCTCGCCAAGGGCACGGCCGGGGCTAAAGGGACGGCCGGGCACGCCCCAGTGGGACCAGCGTTCCACACCGGCGGGCGCTGTGAGGGCTGGTACCGGGCAAGCGTTCTGGGCGCCACCTTCGGTGGTGCCGTGGCCAGGGGATTGGGGCCCGCCTGTGCCCAGTCCGCGCGCCCCGGCCGTGGCCCGGCCGCCTCTCGGCGGGAATCCCCCCCAGCGGCGGCGAAGGACCGCCTGTCTCCGTCCCCACGCCGCAGGGTCCCCGGGTCCATTCCGCAGCGGCGCCCGTTGGCGGTGCCCGCGGCGGGAAACCGGGACCGGGTCCGCCCCGCGCCCTCCGCCCTGTAGGGGCGAATTCAGGGCCGAAAGGAGATCCTGCCTGGTCGGGCGGGCCGCGCCTACGGCCTTTGCAACCCGCCGTACGCGCTTGCGGCACCAGGCAGCGCCATGCGCGTGGCGTACGTCGGCCTCGGCATCATGGGCCGGGGCATGGTCGGCAACCTGATCCGCGCGGGACACGATGTCACGGTCTTCAATCGCACCGCCGAGCGCGCGGCGCCCTTCCGGGCGATGGGGGCCCGGGTGGCCGCCTCGCCCGCCGCGGCGGCGGCGGGGGCGGAGGTCATCGGCCTCTGCGTCACCGACGGCGCGGCCGTGGCAGCGGTCCTCCAGGGGGAGGGCGGTCTCCTCGGCGCGCTCCGTCCGGGTCAGTTCGTCGTCGACCACAGCACCATCTCGCCGGCTGACACCGTGGCGTTCGCGCGCCAGGTCGCCGATAACGGCGCGGCGTGGTGCGACGCCCCCGTCACCGGCGGGGACCGCGGTGCGCGCGAGGGCACCTTGACGATCATGGTGGGTGGGGAGGCGGACGCCTTCGCGCGCCTGGAGCCCTACCTGCAGGCGATGGGCCGGACCATCGTGCACGTCGGGGCCGTCGGCCAGGGCCAGGTGGTCAAGCTGGTCAACAACTTCATTGGGGGCGTGGCCATGGTCGGCGCGGCGGAGGGGCTGCTGATCGGGCTGTCCGCCGGTGTGCCGCTGGACCGCATCATGGCGGTGTGCACGGCGGGCAGCGCCAACTCCGCCTCGCTGCAGCTTCTGGCGGACAGGCTGGCGCGTGCCGACGTCCTCCCCGGATTCAGCCTGAGCAACCGGCTGAAGGACATGGATCTCGCCATGGACGCCGCACGGCGGCAGGGGCTCGCCCTACCGCTGGGCGCGCTGACGGCCGAGTTGTTCCGGGAGCGGGCCGGCGCGGGCGAGGGGGACCTCGACCAGTCCGTGGTGGCGCGCCGCTACCCCGGTCTCTTTGGCGACGGGGGACCCGCTAGGACCTGAGGAAGGCCGCCGGGCCGCACCCCAAGGTCTTTTACCCGGCGGCGCTGCGAGTGGACGAACGATCCGGTACAGGCTCCGCCATACCGCTCGTGCCGCCCCGACCGGGGCGCGTTGCTGGTACCGAGTCCGCCCGCCGCGCGGCAGGGAGTCGTAGGGCGTCTCGCCTCACCGCCGGTTGCTGCGGCGGTCCCCCCTGGGGGCCCGCGCCGCTCCTCGCGGCGGGCTCGGCCGGGCCATACGCCTCTGCGCCCGGGGCCGCGGTCCCCCCTGAGGTGGGTTGCTGGCGGCCCTGGCGGTCCGCTCCATGCGCAGGTCGCTGGGGCGCACGCGTGCGCGCCTGGCAGCCTGCGCCCGCTGGGGTGCCGCCCACGGCGCCCTTTGCGCTACCCCGCTGCGCCTGCGCTAAATGAAGTCGCCTTTGTGACGGAAAGCACAAGGTCCCCGGTCACGGGCGTCGAAGTGCGCGGACCAGCGGGTCGGACGCCGCAAGGCGCCGCCCGGCGGGGGTGAGGGCGTGACCCACTCGCACGCGGTCGTATTGTACCTGGCCGTGGCCTTCGTCGTCGTGCTGGCCGTCACGGCGGGCATTGGGCGGCTGCGCGCGGCGCGCCGCACAGCGACGAAGCTGTCGTCCTACGAGTGCGGCGTCAGCACGGAGCGCGGGGTCGGGCCGCGTTTCCCGGTGCGCTTCTACGTGATCGCGATGCTGTTCGTCGTTCTGGACGTCGAGGCCATCGCCTTCTACCCGTGGGGCGTCCATCTGCGCGCCCTGGGCGGGCGCGGCGCCCTGGACATGGCTATCTTCGCCGTCGTCATTGCCGTGGGGTACGCGTACGTGTGGAAGAAGGGGGGACTGGACTGGCGATGAGCGAGGGCATGGGTGGCGAGAACCTGCCGTTCGTGTTGACGTCGGTGGAGGCCATGACGCGTTGGGCGCAGCGCAACTCCCTCTGGCCCCTGACCATGGGGCTCGCCTGCTGCGCCATCGAGATGATGGCCCTGGTCACGCCGCGCTTCGACATGGCGCGCTTCGGGGCCGAGGTCTTCCGCGGGTCCCCGCGGCAGGCGGACCTGATGATCGTCTCTGGGCGCGTTTGCCACAAGATGGTGCCCGTGATTCGCCAGTTATACGGCCAGATGGCCGAGCCGCGCTGGGTCATGTCCATGGGCGCGTGCGCCTGCTCCGGTGGCACCTTTAACAACTACGCCGTCGTCCAGGGAGTTGACCAGATCCTGCCCGTGGATGTGTACGTCCCGGGGTGCCCCCCGACGCCGGAGACCGTGCTGCAAGCCTTGGTGGCGCTGCAGGAGCGCATCCGCGCCGGTTCGGCTCGGCCGGCGGCGGTCCCCGTGGCGGTGAGCGCACGTGCCTGATCAGCCGCAGGGTCCTGCCACTGGCGCGGCCGGCGCTCCCGCCCCGGCGGCCGGCGCGGCTCCAGCGGACCCCCCCCCACCCCCTCCGGCGTTACCGGACTGGGCGCTCGCCATCCGTGCGGCGGTGGAGGGCGGCGTGGTGGCGGTTCTCGGGCTTCCCGGCGGGGACGGCGACGCCGATGTCCCCACGCTGCAGGTGGCGCCTGCCCGCTGGCGCGAGGTGGTCGAGGCGGCGCGCACGCAGGGCTTCGACGGCTTCGTCGACCTGGTGGGAGTGGACTTTCCCGACCGGCCAGCGCGCTTCGACGTGGTGCTCCACCTGCGCGACCAGGCCCGGGGGCGGCTCCTGCGTTGCTGCGCCGAGGTAGCCGAGGGCCGGGTCCTGGCCTCGCTCGAGCCGGTGTTCCCTGGCGCGGGCTGGCCGGAGCGCGAGGTCTTCGACTTACTGGGCGTGCGCTTTGAGGGCAATGCGGACATGCGCCGGCTGCTCCTGCCCGACGACTGGGAAGGGCATCCCCTGCGCCGGGACTACCCTTTGGCCGGTCCGCGGGCGCTAGAGCCCGGGAGCCGCTACGCGATCTGAGGGCGGTCCCGCCCCGTGGCCCCGGTTCCGCGGACACGTCGCGGCGGCACGCCGCCGCCCGGAGGGGGAGCCGCGTTGGCCGAGACCATGACGCTCAACATGGGGCCGCAGCACCCCGCGACGCACGGCGTGCTGCGCCTCGTGCTGGAGCTGGACGGCGAGACGGTGGTCAGCTGCGTGCCGGAGATCGGCTACTTGCACACCGGCATCGAGAAGAACGTCGAGCACCACACCTGGCAGCAAGCCGTCACCGACACCGACCGCATGGACTACCTCTCGCCGGTGATGAACAACCTCGGCTACTGCCTCGCGGCCGAGCGGCTGCTGGGCATCGAGGTGCCGCCGCGCTGCCAGGTCATCCGCGTGCTGATGAGCGAGCTCTCGCGCATCGCCTCGCACCTGGTCTGGCTCGGCACCTACGCGCTGGACCTCGGGGCCATGAGCGTCTACTTCTATGCCTTCCAAGCGCGTGAAGCCATCCTGGACATGAACGAGGCCGTGGCGGGGGCGCGCATGAACCTCGCCTACGTCCGGGTGGGGGGCCTGCAGTCGGACCTTCCGCCGCAGCTGCCCGGCATGGTGGACCGGTTCCTGCGCGAACTGCCGCGCTGGATGCACGACTTCCGCAACCTGCTGGATGACAACCCGATCTTCGTCGGCCGGACGCGCGGCATCGGCGTGCTCTCGGCCGAGGACTGCCGGTGCTTCGGCGTGACCGGCCCCTCCCTGCGGGCCGCCGGTGTGCCCTGGGACCTGCGCAAGGCGGCGCCGTACAGCGGTTATGAGCGCTTCGCCTTCGATGTGCCGACGCGCAGTGAGGCCGATGCTTACGCGCGCTACCAGGTGCGCCTGGACGAGATCGAGCAGAGCGCGCGCATCGTGCGCCAGGCCCTCGACGGTATGCCTGAAGGTCCCTGGCGCAGTGAGGATCGCAAGATCAGTCTGCCGCCGCGCGAGGAGCTACGCACCTCGATGGAATCGCTGATCCACCACTTCAAGCTGGTGAGCGCCGGCTTCAAGGTGCCAGCGGGCGCGGTCTATCAGGCCATCGAGAGCCCGCGCGGCGAGCTCGGATTCTATCTGGTGTCCGATGGTGGTACGCACCCGTACCGCCTGCACGTGCGCGCACCCTCCTACTACAACACGCAGGTGCTCAAGCGTGTGCTGGCCGGGCAGCTGGTGGCCGACGCCGTGGCCGCCGTGGGCAGCCTCGACATGATCATGGGGGAGGTGGACCGCTGATGCCGCTCGATCCGGCCGCGGCCCAGGCCGTCATCGACCGCTACCCCAACTCGCGATCGGCCATCCTCCCGCTGTTCTGGCTGGGGCAGCAGGCCGATGGTTACGTCACGCCCGAGACGGCGGAGCAGGTGGCGGATCTGCTCGGCCTGCCGCTCGGCGAGGTGGAGTCGGTCCTCAGCTTCTACACCATGTTCCGACGCCGGCCGCCCGCCCGCTGCCGGTTGCAGCTCTGCCGCTCGCTGGCCTGCTCCATGCACGGCGCCGACGAGATCCTGGAACACATCGCCGCGGAGACGGGGGTGGCCCCCGGCGAGCAGTCGGCCGACGGCGGCTTCTCCGTCGAGGTGGTCGAGTGCATCGCGGCCTGCGACCACGCGCCGGCTTATCTTTGCAACGAGCGCATGGACGGTCCGTTGAGCAAGGAGAAGGCGTTGCGCCTGCTGCGCGGCGAGGGCGGGGGGGATGCGCGGTGATCCGCCGCATCCTGACGGACGGGATCGACGCCTTTGACCTGACCCGCATCGACGTCTTTCGCGCGCGCGGGGGGTACGAGGCGCTGGGCAAGGCCCTGAAGACCATGACCCCCGAGGAGGTTTTCAACGAGGTCAAGGCTTCGAACCTGCGTGGCCGCGGTGGTGCCGGCTTCCCCACCGGCCTGAAGTGGAGCACGCTGCCGGGTGACGGGCGGCCGCGCTACCTCCTGATCAACGGCGACGAGAGCGAGCCGGGCTCCTTCTCGGGGCGCATGCTGATTGAGAAGAACCCGCACATGGTCGTGGAGGGCATCCTGCTCGCCGCGTACGCTTGCCAGATGGCGGCCTCCTTCGTCTATCTACGCGGGGAGTTTTACGAGGGCGCGGAGACCCTGGCGGCGGCCGTCGAGCAGGCGCGGGCGGCCGGGTTGATCGGCCAGAACATCCTGGGCACGGGCTTCAGCCAGGAGATCGTGGTGCACCGTGGCGGCGGCGCGTACATCTGCGGCGAGGAGACCGCGATCATGGAGTCGCTGGAGGGCCGGCGCGGTCACCCGCGGGTCAAGCCGCCCTTCCCGACAGCTGCTGGCGTCTACGGGATGCCGACGGTCATCAACAACGTGGAGACGATCGCCAACGTCGGGCCCATCATTCTGAATGGCGCCAAGTGGTTCGCCGCCATCGGTCCAGAGAAGAGCCCAGGCACGAAGATCTGCTCCGTCTCCGGGCGCGTGGCGCGGCCGGGCAACTACGAGATCGAGATGGGTACCCCCATGCGCGAACTGATCGAGGAGCACGCCGGCGGCCTGTTGCCAGGGCACACGCTGAAGATGATCCTACCCGCCGGAGCCAGTTCGGCCTGCGTCCTGCCCAAGAACCTGGACGTCTCACTGGACTTCGACTCCATGGGGGCCATCCGCTCGATGCTCGGCTCGGCCGGCATGCTGGTCTGTGACGAGCGGGACTGCCCCGTGCACGTCGCCTACCTCGGGGCGCGCTTCTATCACCACGAGTCGTGCGGCAAGTGCACGCCCTGCCGCGAGGGCACTGGCTGGACCGAGCGCGTGCTGTACCGCATGGAGCATGGCCAGGGGCGGCCGGGGGACACGACGCTGGTGGAGGATCTGGTACGCGGCATCGGCGGGCGCAAGTGCCTCTGCCTGTTGGGCGACTTCTCGGTCACCTACCTGCAGTCGGCGCTGGGGGCGTTCCGGGACGAGTTCGTGGCCCACGAGCAGGGCGGGCCGTGCCCCGTCTCTGCGGCCCTGGAGGTGGCAGTGCGTTGAGCAGCAACCCGTCGGCGGCCCCCGCCGGTGCCCCGCCCGCGCCGCCGGCCCCGATCAACGTCACCATCGACGGGCAGGCGTGCAGCTTCCCGCGGGGGACGTTGATCATCAACGCCGTGCGCCAGGTGGGCCGGAGCATCCCGTATTATTGCTTCCACAGCAAGCTGCAGCCCGCTGGCGCCTGCCGCGTCTGCCTCGTCCAGGTGGAGGGCGCACCGGTGGCGCCGCGCGGTCCCATCGTCACCACGGCCTGTACCACCCCGGTGTTCGAGGGGCTGAAGATCGAGACCATGGCTGCGGCCGCCAAGGCGGCACGCAGCCAGGTCATCGGCTTCCTGCTGGCCAACCACCCGTTGGACTGCCCGATCTGCGACAAGGGCGGCGAGTGCGACCTCCAAGACTTCACGTTGGCCCACGGTCCGGGCGTCAGCCGCTTCGCCGAGCAGAAGATCCTGCGGCGCAAGGCCGACGACCTTGGCCCCTTCCTGGTGCTGGACCAGGAGCGTTGCATCATGTGCCAGCGCTGCGTGCGCTACGAGCGTGAGATCCTGGGCGAGCAGAACCTCGTGCTGAAGGACCGGGGCGACCGCACCGTGATCGACACGCCCCGCACCGGCGAGCCGTACGCCGGGTACTTCTCGGGCAACAACACCGAGCTCTGCCCGGTGGGGGCGCTGACCAGCCGCACCTACCGCTTCAAGGCCCGCCCCTGGGACGTGCGCCCCGTGGCGACGGCCTGCCAGGGCTGCAGCCTGGGGTGCAACGTCAGCGCCCAGCTGCGGGGGGACCGGTTGCTGCGGCTGCTTTGGCGCGACAACATGGCCGTCGACGGCGGCTGGCTCTGTGACCGTGGCCGGTACGGCTTTGGGCATACGGCCGCCGCGTCCCGACTCACGGCGCCGCTGTTGCGCCGCGGCGGCGAACTCGTGCCGGTCACTTGGGACGAGGCCCTGGCGGCCGCGGCGGCGGGGCTGAAGCAAGCCAAGGGGGCGGCGGTGCTTGGCGGCGGCCGGCTGACCGACGAGGAGGCGCTGCTGCTCTCGGAGTTCGCCCGCGTGGCGCTCGGCACCAACGACGTCGACTGGCGGGTCGGCCACCAGGGCGTCGCTTCGCCCGTAGCCGCGGGGTGCCGTGAAGCCAGCGTGATGGACCTCGACACGGCCGACCTCGTCGTCTTGGTCGACACCTGCCTGGAGGACGAGGCCCCCGTACTGGACCTGCGCCTGCGCCGCCGGGCCGGCCGCGGCGGTGCGGTGGTCGATCTGGGACCCGTGCGCGGTTTCCGTGCCGGCCCAGCGACGGCGGTGAGCTGCGCGCCCGAGGAACTGCCGGCCCGGGTCGCCGAGATCGCCGACCGCGTAGCGGCTGCCAAGGCGGCGGTCGTCGTCTGGAACGGCCGCGGCGGCGAGCCGCTGGCCGCTGCGATCCGCGCGCTCGGGGCGCGGGTACTGATCCCAGGCGAGTTCAGCAACGGGCGCGGGGCCGAGGCGGCAGGCCTCCTGCCCGACCTCCTGCCCGGGTACCGACCTGTCGCCGATGCCGCTGGCATGCGCAAGGCGTGGGGGGGGCGGGCACCGACGGCCCCCGGCCGCGAGGCGGCCGCCATCCTGCGCGCCGCCACCGAGGGCGGGGTGGGCGCCCTCTTCCTGGTCGGGGCCAATCCGGTGCGCACCTTTCCCGACGGCAACCTGGCGGCGGCGGCCTTGGACAAGGTCGGCTTCCTCGTGGTGCAGGAGTTGTTCCTCACGGAGTCTGCCGAACTGGCCGACGTGGTGCTCCCGGCGCTCGGGCCGCTGGAGAAG
>JAJZZC010000011.1 GCA_021797775.1 Bacillota bacterium | reverse complement strand
TGGCGCGGAGAGCGGGCGCGTGATGGTCGGCACCTTCGACGGTGAGCGGACGCCGCCGCGGGAGGTGCCCCGCTTCCCCTGCACCCCCGTGCACACCGGGGACGGCCTGCAGTGGGACGTGCCGCGCCTCTACCCGGCGCGACCCGGCCGCGGGACCGACGCGCGGGGATGGCCACTGTGCCGCTGCAACCAGGGACCCTCCGCGGCGACGGAGCGCCCACGCGTCCCTGATGATGGGACGTCGAGGCGCGCATCGGAACCAAGAGGCCGGTGGACCGCGGCGACGGAGCGCCCACGCGTCCCGATGATGGGGCGACCACACCAGGCGCGGCTTGGCACCTCGGCCGGCACAGTCCGCCTGGCGGCCCGGCCACGGCAGGGGCAGCGGGCCAGACGGCATCCCAAGCAACAGCCGGTCCGGGCCGGGGGGCGGCGCGCCTGCGCTGCCGCCGTCCCCCTCCGCGCGGACCGGCCCCCACGCCGCCATCCCCTACCCCTGGGGCTCCGATCCGTCCGTCCGCTCCAGCACCCGAGACAGCCAACGCAGGGCGACCTGCAGGCGCTCCACCAGCCGGCTGGCGTGGGTGCCGTCATACTCCTGCGCCTCGTGCCGGACCCCCGCCGCAGTCAGCCGCTGGCCCGGCAGCCGGTCGGTGCGTGACCGGCTGCTGCGGGTGGGCCTCGGGCTGGACCGGGAGGATGTGGGGGAGACGGTCGAGCGGCACTTGGCGGCGCGCGCGGCGTGCCGCGCCGAGGTGGATGTGCTGCGCCGGCTCATGGAGGGAGTGGCGGCGGAGGCAGAGCCGCTGGTGGTCACGGCCGGGTTCGACATGCGTGCCGTCGACGGTCAGGGCACGGCCTACTTGATGGTCAGCATGGTCAACGCCGAACCGCACCCGCAGCAAGAGTTCGGGATGCACACCGGCGGCGATCCCGGGCGCCCTCGTGCTCTACGATGGGCGTGGGCGGCGCCTGGAGGAACTGTGGCGCCAACGCATGGACAACGGCCTGTGGGCCCTGCGGTACCAGTTGCACGAGCCATGGCTGCCCGGCACCGCGCTGCGCGTGGTGACCAGCACCCCGCAGCGGCTCCCGACGCGTCCGGAGGGCGACCACTGGCGGCTGGATTGGTCAGAGCGCCCGCTGGACGCAGACGACCAGATGCAGGAAACCCGTGCCGCCCGTCGTCCCCGCCGATCCCGCTGCGCCGGTAGGCCGAGTGGAAGGCGTGGAACGCCTCCGGACCCGACCGGTTCACGTAGACCTCCCCGAAGTCCACGTCCCGGATCGCCCGCATCACCCGCCGGAAGTCGTTGGTGAACAAATAGGCGGAGAGCCCGTACTGCGAGTCGTTGGCCAGGGCGACCGCCTCGTCGAACTCGCTAAAGCGGACCAGCGGGGAGACCGGCCCGAAGACCTCGGCGTGCATGATCTCCATGTCCTGGCGCACATCGGCCAGAATGGTCGGCGGATACCAGAAGCCGCGCCCGTACCCTTCACCGCGGAGGGGCTCACCGCCCAGGAGGACGCGGGCGCCCTGCTCCCTGGCCCGTCCCACCATGCGGTCGACCTTGTCCATTTCCTCCCTGCTCACCTGGGGGCCCATGTCCGTGTGGGGATCCAGTGGATCGCCGACCCGGAGGGCGGACGGGGCGGACAGATACCGCTTGCTGAATTCGGCGAAGACGCCCTCCTGCACATACGTGCGCTCGTTGCACGTGCATACCTGCCCGCAGTTGGTGAAGCGGGAAGACATGGCGTGACGCACGGCCAGATCCAAATCGGCGTCGTCCAGGACGATGAACGGCGCCTTGCCCCCCAACTCCAGGGAGAGCGGGGTGACGTTGCCCGCCGCCGCCGCGATCTGCTGTCCGGCCTCGACGCTCCCGGTCATCGTGATGTACTGGACGGCCGGGCTGCGCACCAGTTCGCCCCCACCTCCTCGCCCACACCCGTCACCACGTTGAGCACGCCGGCGGGGAGCCCCGCGCGCTCAAAGGCGCGCGCCAGTTCCAACGCGGAGAGCGGCGTGAACTCGTGCGGCTTGAGGATCACCGTGTTGCCGGTGATCAGCGCGAGCCCGATCTTGCGAGCCGGGACCAGCGAGGGGTAGTTCCAGGGCGTCAGCGGTAATGCGTTCCTGCGCACGACCAACGCCGGGCGGACCTGGAGCGAACTCCCCTGACGCGCGGGCAAGGGCGCGCACACTGCCCAAGCGCACGGCGGGCGGGCGCGCGTGGCAGCAACCCGCTCGCCGGCCGGTTGGATGACGTCAGTTGTCGCGCGCCCCTTGCCGGATCCAGCGGGCCACCAAGTGGATCTGCGCCGGAGTCAAGGGATGGCCCGCCGGCATCCGCACCCCGGGCAAGCGGGGATCCTTCCCTTGCAGCAGCAGCACCAGCGCACTGCGGCCCGGGTGGCCGGGCACGACGACCGGCCCCGCCGCGCCCCCCTTCATCAAGCCGCGGTAGGTGGTGAGGTCGAGCCCCGCCAGCGGCGCGCCCGGACCGTGACACACCGAGCACTCCGCCTGAAGCAGGGGGGCGATGTCGCCTCGGTAGGAAGGGTGCGCGGGGCTGGTCGCGGAGACGCGCCCGTGCAGCGGGAGCGATCCTGCGGCGGCCTTGCTCCGCGGGGAGGCGGTCGGGGGGGCAGCGGCTGCGCTTGCCGGGCGCGGGGGGACGGCCGCGGGCGCCGGGCCTGCGGCCACCGCGACCACGCCGGGAGGGCTGCCCTGGGGGATCAGGAGCAACCCCCGCGCCGCGGTGAACCCGCCTTTCCACACCTGCCCCAGATGGATCGAGGCCACGGGCTCGCCCGTCGCGGCGCGCAGGGCCACCAACTCACCCGCGTTGTCCATGGCAAACACGTATGGTCCGACCAGAAGGGCGGATGGTTCGACGATGGCCGGGAAGTGATAGGACCAAAGCACCCGGCCGCCGGCGGCCGAGAGGGCCACGAGGCGGCCACCGGCCTTGGCCCCTGGGTGAAGGGGCATATCCATCGTAGGCACGAACAGCCGGCCCCCGCCGGCAGCGGCGGTGCCGATGATCAGCGTGTAGTCGCGGGCAGCGGTCAGGTGCGCCACCCACAGGGCCGCACCGGTGCGCGCGTCGAAGGCGTAGTAGTTGCCGTCCTTCTGCCCGTCGCCGACCGCCAAGCCGTGCGGGGTGGCGAACACGTTGGGAGAGGCGATGAAGTCCAGGTCGAACGGGTCATGCGCGTGGGTCTGGCGAAACCAGGCCATGCTGCCTGTGCGCGCGTGCAGCGCGATGATGCTTTCACTGTAGTGGTCGGGGCCCGCCGGGATGGGGCCGGGGCAGCCCGGATTCTGCGGCTCTGGGCACGGGTTGCCCGTGGCCGTGTACACCAACCCGAGGCTTGGTGCCTCCGCGGCTGTGGGGAAGACGTCGGATCCCCCACCCCGGTAGTCCACGAAGGGCGTGACCCAGCGCACCCGGCCCGTCGCCGCATCCAGGGCCACCTCGCGGCCACGCGACAACGTGGTGTCTCCCGGATGCGACACGCCGAAGAAGAGCAAGCCCTCCAAGGCGCGCGGCGACGAGCGGATCATGTGCGAGTGGGGTTGCCCGATATCGGTCTTCCACAAGGTCGCACCCGTCCGCGGATCGAGGGCGTAGACCCAGCCCGTACCGTCGGGCACCAGCAACCGCCCCCGATCGAGCAGCACCGCCCCCGTGATCCCTACTTCACCGTACGCGGCACTGGGCGCCGCACCCAGATGCCGTTTCCACAGCACCCGGCCGTTGGCCAGTTCCGCCGCGTAGACCGTCCCGGCGTTGGAGCCGAAGTAGACCCTGCCCCCCGCGGCAACAGGCTGCCCGTACACCGCAGCATCGGCGGCCAGGCGCCAGACCACGCGCAGGGCATGCAACGGCCGCCCCCCCAGCGCCGCGGCGGGGACCTGGAAGTCGCCTCCCTGGTCGTCGCCGTAACAGGCGCAGGGTGAGGCAAACGAGCGCGCCGCCAGCGCGGAGCCGCACCCGGCAACACCCACCAGCGCCCCACCCAGCGCACCAACGAGCAGCAGGCCGCGCAACGCCCGGGAAACCCAGCCGCACCACACAGCCATCCCTGGTCAGAAAAATGTGTACAAACCGATCTCTCGGTCTGCCACACCGTCCGCCCGACCAGGTTTTCGCCCCTTTCGGCCCTGGATTTGCCCCTCGCGGGGCGCAGGCGACAGGCGGGCTCGGGCCGTGAGTCCCTCCCGGGCCAGAGGGCGTTGGCACGGCCCGCGTCCGTCGCCCGGGGGGGCCGGTCGCGCAAGACCCGCCCCTTCCTCGGGTCCCCGGCGGCCCGCGCCGCGCCGCCGCCGCCACGCGCCGCATGCCTCGGCGCCATGCGTTCAGGCCCGCTGCCCCATCGCCTGGCGCCGGGCCCGAGGCAACGCCCGTGACGCGCAGGCTCTGAGCCCGCCGGAGGCGGCGCGCTCAGAGCCTGCCGCCCGGCAGCGCCGCGCCCGCCGCCAGCCCGAGGACGTAAAGCCAGCCGAAGAGCCGGTTATGGACAAGACACGCGCGGTGGTACCAGAGCGGCCAACCGACGGCTCCCGGGGGCGGGGAGGAGGGGCGGGGTCGCCGCAGGAGCGCGTCCGCCCGCAGGGCGCTGGGCAAGGCCAACCCGACGACGGCGGAAAACGGCGGCAGGATGCCGCCCAGGATCAACGCGGCCGTGGCGGCGAACATCGCCAGGACGACGGCACGGTTCAGCGCGCGGGCACGTCCTTCGCCCAACAGGACGGGCAGGGTGCGGTTGCCGCGCCCGGCGTCAAACTCCAACTGATCGATGTGCTTGCCCACCAGAATCGATGCCACGCCCAGGCCATAGGGTACCCCCGCCAGGAGAGCCGCCGCGGAGACACGGCCCGCAATCATCGCATAGCCCCCGCCCACCATCAGCGGACCCCAGACGATGAACGCGGCGGCTTCACCCAGACCGATCGCCTTGAGGGGGACGGGCGAGGCGTCGTAGAGGAACAGCAACGCCACGCCCGCGGCCGCGAAGCCAACGGCCGCCCACCCCCTGGTGGCGACGAAGAACGCCGTGATGCCCGCCGCGATCCCCGCCAGCATCAGGATCCCCGTGAAGAGCGTGCGCGCGTCCAGTGCCCCGCTGGCCAACGGGTGCACCGTGTAGCGCAAACGCGGCGAGTCGGCGGTGTCATGCCCACGTCGGTAACCGAAGTAGTCGTTGGAGAGGTTGCTGATCATGTGCAGGGTGACGAAGCCGAGCAAGACCAGCGCGAAGGGCACAGCCCGGAACGCATGCTGGCGCGCCGCCAGGAGCCCGGCTATCGCCGCGGCCTGCCCGGAAATCACCAGGATGACGCTCCTGGCCGCATAGAGGAACCGCGACACCGCATCGAGGCGGCGCACGGCATCCGTGTCCGGCCGGTAGAAGCCGGCGAACGCCCCGGCCCACAGCAACGCGCGAGGACGCGCGCGCAACGGCTCCACCGCTCGCTCGATCATCGCTTGCCACCTCCACGCCTGGCGGGCTTGGCGCGGGCCCCCCAACCGGCGTGACCGGACCCGCCCCGGTGCGGGGAGCCGGCCCGCGGCTTCCCCCGCGCCCGCGTACCACTGAGGCCGCCGCGGCCGGTGCCGACGGCGGCCACCTCACCGGCTGCCGGGACGTCAGCGCTGCCACCGTGACACGCCTGCCGCGCCGGCGCCGCCAGCAGGTAAGCGGCGATGGCCTGCGCCGCCAGCCGGCCGTCGTGGACCGCGCCCACCACTGTGCTCGGACCGCGCACGGCATCCCCCCCGGCAAAGACGCCGGGCACGGGCGTGGTGATGCCGTCGCCCTCGTCTTGAATCCAGCCGCCCTTGGCGAGCGCCTCAGGGTGTTCCAACTGCTGGCCGGCCACCGAGCAGCCGACTGACTGGACGAGGGTGTCGCGGGGGAAATCGAACGCGCTGTCCGGGATCGCTTCGGGCCGGCGGCGGCCGCTGGCATCCGGCGCCCCCAGCCGCATGCGCTGCAGCCGCACACCGCGGAGGCGCCCCGCCCCGTCCTGCTCCAGGGCGACAGGGAGGACGAGGTAGTCAAACGACACCCGTTCCTCCATGGCGTGGCCGATCTCGACCGCCCGCGACGGGCTCTCCGCCCGGGTGCACCGGTAAACGATGCGCACGTCTTTGGCGCCGAGGCGGACGACGGTCCGCGCCGCGTCCATGGCGGTGTTGCCCGCGCCGATGACCAGCACGCGCTCGCCGACCTGCGGCGGCGCCACCTCGGGATGGCTCAACGCGACCTTCGCCTGGTGCAGGAACTGCTGCGCGGTGAAGACGCCCTTGGCATCCTCGTGCGGCAACCCCATCGTGCGTGCCGCGCAGGCGCCGTGCGCGCAGAGCAGGCAGCGCTCCGCCTCCGCGCGCAGCCCGTCCTCGGCGACTCCCTGAAGAACCTCGGCCCACGACCGCGACCGTGCCTCCGGCGGGAGCACGGACATCGGGGTCATCGTCCAACGGCGCGCATCCACGGGATCCACCCCCAAGGATCGGCTCCGGGCTGGGCGCCCGCGCGGGAGCCCCTCCGGCGGTCCGGCAGGCGCTCATCCCGCGAGGCGTTACGGGCGCCCCGCCGCCGCGCGGGTCTCGGCCGCGCCGCTCAGGCCGCGCGCGTCCGGACGGATCAGCAGCAGCGGCCGCGTGGTGCGGTGCAGCACCTGTTCGGCGACGCTGCCCAGCACGATGCGGGCAAGCCCCGTCCGGCCGTGCGTGGACAGCGCGATCAGGTCGGCGCCGGTCTCTTGCGCGACGGCGATCAGGATGGCCGCCGGATCCCCCTGGCGGACCTCGAGGTGGACCCGGTCGCCGCCCGCCAGGGCCGCGCCGATGCGCGCGAGGTAAGAGCGGCCCAGGGGCACGAGGTCCAGGCCCTGCGGCGGCGGCAGGGGCATCGGCTGTCCCAGCGCGGCGTATCCCCAAACCCACTCGGGATCTCGCACGACGGCGTGCGTCAGCCAGACGGCACTGTCCGGGTTTTCGGCCAGAAGTCCGCGCACCCACGGCAGCACCGCCTCGCTCAAGGCGGATCCATCGAGACCCACGACAACCCGTTGAAACACCTGGCACCGCCCCCAAAGACTCAACCTCCGCACAGCATCAACCAGGGGCCCGGCATAGGGTTCGCCGCAGTGCGTGGATGCCCCCCGCCGTCGCGCCTCTGCCCCGCGGGATGGCCCAGGCCCACCAGCGGGGCGGCTTGGGACGTCCCGCCGCGACTGCTACGAACCAGGCGCCCCGCTCTCGGCAGCGCCCACTTTCATGATCCGCCCGCGCCACTCGCCTCACACTGGCTGGAACGGCGCCCCGAGTCCCGGGGGACACCCGCACCCGTCAGCGGTCGACCTCGCCCATCACGATGTCTGGACCCAGGCCCACACAGGCGATGAGATCGGCCAGCTTGAGTCCCGTAGCCATCAGAGGCACCAGCGCCAGATTCGAAAAGCTGGGGGCGCGCCACTTGAGACGGTACGGCTTGCCCGTGCCATCGGACACCAGGAAGACGCCCACCTCACCCCTCGGGGATTCCACGCGGCTGTAGTAGTCCCCCGCCCGGGGGCGCAGGTTGGGACGCACCTTGGCCAGCACGCTGCCTTCCGGCAACACCCGCAGCACCTGGCGGATGATGCGGATGCTTTCCTTGATCTCAAGCATCCGCACCATGAGCATGTCATAGATATCTCCGGCCCTGCCAACCGGCACCTCGAAGTCAAACTCGTCGTAGACCAGGTACGGTTGGGTCCTGCGCAGGTCCCAGGCAACGCCGGTCCCCCGCAACATCGGCCCGCTCGCCCCCCAGGCGACCGCTTGCTCGGGGGTCAGCTTCCCGATGCCCCGGGTACGCTCTATGAATATCTGGTTTTCCACAAGCAAGCCCATGTACTCGGGCCAGGCGCTGCGCTCGACAAAGTCGAGAAACTTCTCCACCTCCGCCAGCCAGCCGTCCGGCACGTCGTTGCGCAGACCGCCGATACGGTTATAGCCATACAGCATCCGCGCGCCTGTCAGCTTCTCCATCAGCGTATATCCCCACTCTCGCTCGCGGAACGCGTACATGAACGGCGTGAACGCACCGATGTCCATGCCGGCGGTCCCGTAGTATATCAGGTGGCTGAGGATACGCTGCATCTCCGAGCAGAGCACGCGCAGGTAGGTGGCGCGGGGAGGCACCTCCACACCCGCCATCTTCTCCACGGCCAGACACACCGCTATTTCATTGGTGATGGCCGAGAGGTAGTCGTTGCGATCCGCGAAAGGCACTATGCCGGCATAGGCCCAGCCCTCGACGATCTTTTCGAAGTTCCGGTGGAGATAGCCAATGTCGGGAACGACCTTGACCACGATTTCGCCTTCCAGCGTGACGATGAGCCGCAGCACGCCGTGCGTGCTGGGGTGCTGCGGCCCCATGTTGATGGTCATGACGCCGCCGCGCGCTTCCGTCTCCCCTTCGGCCCCCGGCACTGCGCCCTCGGCCGCGCCCGCCGCAACCCCGCGGACGTCAGACACCTTGCCCGCCCCCCCCAACCCCCATGGATGTCCCCCGCCTTTCCCCTGCCCCGATCCCCGCGCCCCGTGGCGCCGTCACGGATCCAGGCCGTGTCGCGCGCGGCGGTTTGGCACGTGGCGCCGCGATCCCCCCTCGCGCCAAACGCCATGGGGAATCGCGGCGGCCGCCCCTCCGCGGCCTTATGGGCCTGCGCCCCCGGTCAGCAGCCGCCGCCATGCGTCGGGGTCCACGTAGATGCGCAGCAGGCCCTCCTCCGGCGGCAGCGTGCAGCGGCGTGCCTGGAGCGGCACCAAGGCGAGCATGCGGTCGTTGTCTACCTGCACGTCCAGGTACACCCGTTGGCGGCCTTCACGGCACAACTCGGCGGCCAGCAGGCCCAGCAGGCGCCGCGCCACGCCCCGGCCTTGCCAGGCGTCGGCGACCACCACCGCCACCTCGACCCCCGCACCGCCTGGCTCGCCCCGCGCCACGGCCACCAGCGCCTGGCCCGTACCGTCCGCCCCCGGGACGAACCCCCCCCACGCGTGCCGGCCGCCCGCACCCGTGGCCGTGAACGCATCCGCCGCCGTCCGCGTCAGGTGCGGCAGCAGGTGGTGAAACCGCCGGTAGACACTCTCCGCCGACAGACTGTCGTGGAACAGCATCAGCCGGTCCCGGTCGGCCGGCTGCAAGGGCCGGTAGGTCACGCTGGCGCGCGCCGCCGGAAGGACGCCCAAGCCTTCCACTCCCACGCTGCTCACCCCCGCTGATCTTGTCTCGCGTCCCCAATGTCCACGTGGCGCCAGGGTGCGTGCAGGGAAAGGGCGCGGGAAGCCCGTGCCTCCCTCCTCACCCGACGCGCAGCGGCGGCGGCTTGGTCCCCGCCAGCGCGTCGCGATACCCGGGATGGGCTATGGCGACCAGCGCTGCGGCCCGTTCAGCCAGCGTCCTACCCCGGAGCGAGGCGATCCCGTGCTCGGTCACCACGTAGTCCACGCGGGAGCGGGTGGTGGTGACCACCGCCCCCGCGTCCAGCTGGCGGACGATGCGCGAAACGGTGGCGCTCGCCGTGCGCGCGGTGGAGGGCAGGGCCACGATGGCCCTGCCCTCCGGGGATAGGTCGGCCCCGCGGAAGAAGTCCACCTGCCCGCCAACCCCGCTCCATTGGACGGGGCCCAGGGACTCGGCCACGACCTGCCCCGTCAGATCCACCTGCAGCGCCGAATTGACCGCCACCACGCGCCGGTTGCGGCGGATGGTCTGCGGGGCGTTGGTATACGCCAGCGACCGCATGGCGACCATGGGATTGCCGGCGACGAACGCATAGAGCCGGCGCGAGCCTTCGACGAAGCTGACCACCGCGAGGCCGCGGTCGATCGCCTTGGACCGCCCGTCCGCCGCCCCAGACTCCATCAGCTCCATCAGTCCGTCGGAAAACAGCTCCGTGTGTATGCCCAGGCCTACGTGCCCGCGCAGCAGAGGGGCCACCGCATCGGGTACCGAACCGATCCCGAGCTGCAGGCATGACCCGTCCTCTACCAACGCGGCCACGTGCCGCCCCAGCGCCTCGAGCACTCCGCCGGCGGCATGCCGCCGCTCGATGCTGAAGATGGGCTCGTCGGCTTCCACGAAGGCGTCGAAACACTCGATCGGGACAAGCGCGTCCCCCCCGGTGCGGGGCACCAGGCTGTTGACCTGGGCCACCACGTACCTGGCCGCCGCCATGGCCCCGCGCACGGCCTCCACGGAGAGGCCCAGGCTGACGAGCCCCTGCGCGTCGGGCGGGCTGACCTGGACCAGCACCGCTTGCAGAGGGATGCGCCCGGAACGGAACAGCGCTTCCGCTTCCGAAAGATGCACCGGCAGGTAGTCGGCGTCCCCGCGGTTGACCGCCTCGCGCACGTTCGCCCCGATGAAGAGTGAGACGTCCCGCAAGCGCCCGCGCAAACCCGGGTCCAACTGCGGGGTCGGCCCTTCGGTGTGCAGGTGGTACAGGCGCACCCCGCTGAGGGTTTGGGCGCGCGCGCACAGGGCAGCCAACAATGCGTGCGGCACCTGCGCCACTCCCTGCATATAGATGCGCCACCCGTCCCGCACAGGCAGCAAGGCAGCGGCGCCGTTCAGCCGGCGCGCCGTGTACAGCCCCCACCATGCGGCCATCCCCGCCATCCCCGCTCCGGCAACCCGTTTCTTGGAGAGGCACGCATCCCGCGAACTCGGCCCGTGAGGATCCACGGCATCCCGCTCGCGGTGCGGAAGCCTCTGGGCCCGAAGGGCGACGCCAGTGGGTGCCTCTACCGCGACCTGCTGGGCGACGGCGCGCGGGCGGGTCGCCGCTTTTCCATACCGCACGGCGCCGGCCCGCCTGCAGGGCCCGGAGAGCGCCTCCGACCACCACCGGCACGGACAAGGGGACTGCGTGCGACCGTGCCACCCACCGCCGTACCCACGCTGGTCGACCGACTTATGGGCCACACCCACTCTGGAGGCCCGCATCGCGCTTCCTGCCCTTGCGCCGGCCTTCCCACGCCGCCAATCGCGGCCGCCCTCGTCTCCGCATGGTAAGGCCTGCCCCCCCAAGGGGCGATGGACAAACGGACCGGCCTCAGGCCGCCGCACAGGGCTGGATGGCCGGGCGTTCGGGACCGTTCCCGTCGCCCCACAGGGACCGGGGGAAGATCACCCACGCCATGCGCGGCCTTGCCCCGCGGGCCCCCCCGGCAGACCGGACGGTTCGGAAGCGAACCACGTGGCAGGTGCGGCCGGTGGACCAACGGCCCGTCCCAATGGGCGATGCGTCGACACCGTACGAGGCTTCATCCTACCCGACGGTGCCAGGCGCCGCCGACGGACTACTCCTGGCGGGGCGGCGTGCCAAGGAACGTTGCCCCCTGACCGCGCACTGGCGCGGGGGCGGTTGATCCGCGCCTGCGCGCTGGCGTCCGTGTTGCGGGCGACATCGCTCGCATACCGCCCGTGGCTTGGGGCCCGCGAGCAGACGGGGGGGTGCCCTTCTGGACGGTCGCGCCTGACACCCAGGGATCCTGACCGTGGCTGGGGGTCCCCCGCTTCGGGAGATCCGCATCGCAAAGGAGATGGCGGAGACATGGCATCGCTCAAGGACTGGTCACGCCTGGAGTATCCCCCCGATGTCGTGCGGGACGCGCTTCCACGATTCTACGGCATCGCCGAAATCGTGGTGGCGACGCTCGTGCTGGGATTCCTCCTTTACCTGGGCTACCAGGCTCCCGCCGGCGGCGACCTGAGCTCCGGGGCCGTCGACCTCTACCATCTGGCCATGATACCGGCGGCGACGCTGTTGATCCTATTCGGCAGTCAGGCATTCTCCACCGGCTACGGGCTCGGTCCGGAGCCCATGTATCTGGTGGGCCTCATGTTCAAGCGCCGGGGCGGCGCAGACGCGCCCGTCCGGGAAGCCGCGCGCTGGGCCACCGTCGTGGCGGTCGTGGCGGCGCTGCTCGCGGTTCTCTACGGGGTCATGGCCCTCATGGCGGAGTTCCACTTTCCCTTCGGGTGGCTGGCGCGCTGGAATCACGAGTCCGTCTCGACCCTGCTCGGCAATCTCGTCACCTCGCACAGCCATACCATGCTGCCCGCCGTCATGGGCGGGACAGTGGCCCTCACCGCGCAAATCTTCGCACCGCGGCGCTCGCAGCGCGCACCCTGGTCGTCAGGCGTCATCGACGCGGGCCTGTGGGTGGCCGCCGCCGGAATGGTCGCCATGGCGGTGGTGTACCTGATCTCCGGCCTGGGCCCGTACGTCATCCCCACCCTCTGGGCCCACGGCACCCAGGGGGTCGAGGGCCTGGCCATGGACGACTCCCTTACCGGCGTCGTCGGGTTCGGCTCACTGATCGTTGCCGTCGGCCTGCTGGCGCACATGTTCGCTGAGCGCGAGGCGAGCACCCTGCGCCTGGCGACGATCGCCTCGTGGCTCTCGGCCATCGTGGGCATCGGGGTGTATGGATACTACATCGAGTTCCATGAGAACTTCTTCGGAGCGGCCGGAGCCCTGCCCAAGGCGCCCGGCACGCTGAACGACGCGATGTTCACCGAGCACCACATCGTGTGGGGGTTCTTCCTGATGCCGATCGTCGCCATGATGTTCGCCGGGCTGGACCTGGTCCTGCACCCGGGGGGCCAGCGCCCGGCGCGGCGCGCGGCGGCGATGGCACTCTGGGGAATGGTCTTCGGCTTGATCGGCATGGCCGGGCTCAACTTCAGCAACCCGCACCCGCGGTGGGCAAACCCCTTTTACGATCTCTGGATCGTCGCGCTGGCCCTGGTCGTGGGTTCCCTGCTGCAGGGCCTGCTGATGCTGGTGGCGGCGCAATCCACGGGCTCCTCGCCCGGTGGGTCGGGGGCGGCGCTCCCGGCTTCGCCCTCGCCGTCAGGACCCGCCGCACGGGACATCTGAACCCCACGGCCGGGGGGCACGGCTTCGCCCACGGGCCGCCGCGCCCCCCGGCCGTGATAAGAACATGTGTCCACGGAAACCGCGGATCTTACGCTGAGACCCTGAGGATTGCCGGCACGCACAGGCGCGGGCCAACGCCCCGCTTGCCGGCGTGCCTCGCGCCGCCGGGCGGCGCCGCTGGCCGGCCCGCTGCCGAAGCGGGTGGGCAAGACGCGCTCGTTACACGACACGGGTTGGAACGGTTGCGTATCGCTCGTACAGGGGGTTCGCTCGTGAGAAACCTGCTGGCCCCGCCCGCGGTGGACATCCCCGGCCCCGGGCTGAGAGAGGCCACTACCCCGGCATCCACCCACGCGATACACCAATCGGGGCACATGCTCGCCGCCTTCTGGGAAGTCACCAAACCGCGGGTCGTGGCGCTGCTGGCGCTGGAAGCCCTCGCCGGGGGCGCCCTGGCGGCCCGAGGCACCCTGGCCCCGCACACCGGGACCATCCTGGCGGCGGGCGCGTGCGTCTGGCTGGGCGCAGCCGGGGCAGAGGCGCTGACCAACACGATCGACCGCGACATCGACGCGCGCATGCGCCGCACCTGCGCCCGGGCGCTGCCGGCCGGGCGTCTGGCGCCATCCCAGGCGATGGGCCTCGGATCCGTGCTGGTGGCGGCCGCCTTCGCCCTCGCCGCGCCGCTCGGCGTCTGGCCCGCGTTGTACCTGGCGCTGGGCCTGTTCGACAATGTCGTCGTCTATAACCTGCTGACCAAGCGCCACACGCCGTGGAGCGCGGTCCTCGGCGCCTTCTCGGGCGGAGCCCCGGCCCTGATCGGCTATGCGGCCGTCGCGCACGGCGTGGGTTGGCTCGGCTGGCTGCTGGCCGGAACGGTGATCCTCTGGACCCCCGTGCACGTGTGGACGCTCGCCTGGCGCCATGGCGCCGACTACCGTGCCGCCGGCGTGCCCATCCCCTCCAACGTCTGGCACAAGGAGCCCGTCGCCGCCTGCGTCGGTGGCTGCGCTCTGCTCGTCGCCTCGCTGGGCGCCATCCTGGCATTCGGGTCCGGGGAGTGGGTAGCGGTCGTCGGCGCCGCGGGGGGCGCGGCGGCGCTGGCGTCCCCCACATGGCGGCTCTGGCGGTTGAAGGACGCGCCCCGGGCCACCGCCGTCTTTCGCGCCGCCAATCTTTACCTGGCGCTGCTGCTCTGCGCCCTTATCGTCGGCGGCCTCGCCATCAAGATCCAGCGCTGATTGCGCGGGGGTTCCCAACTGCTACCGTAAAGGTTGCCTTCTGTCCGCTCTTGTGCTATAGTATCGCCAGTAGTCGGCGAAAACCAAGCCGGCCACCGCTGCTTGAAATACCTACGCTTTGGCGGCTGTGTCGGGAAGAAGCGTCCGGCACGTAAGAGCGTAGACGCCAGATCCTTGCGGATCTTTGTCGCCGGGAGTTCCCCGGAGACGGTAAACGCCTGTGGAGCGGAAGGCTCTGGCCAGGAGAACGGCCTGGTGAAACCGGTCGCTGTGAAGCAGGAACCTTCGAGTCGGAAACCGGCCGCTGCGGCGGTTGGAAACAAATGACTATGAGAAGGGGAACGGTGCGGCCAACAGTGGCGTTGCACCCCCTCTCCCCTCACGCAGGCGCCGGGTACCGCCATGCCGTGGCGCACACCGACAACAGGCCCGCTCACCTTTTCCACCTGCTCCTGACCACGCTATGTGCGAACCGACTGGCCACGGTATTTGCGATCCGCCTGCCGGCCCTGGCGAGCGAACCGCCGCCGCCGCCGGTTCCCGGCGGCGGCGGCACTGCGGGGCATGCCGGCCGACGAGACAGCCTACGGCAGCGCGGCAGTCACCCGCCAGGGCTTCGCAAGCCGGCAGGCCTGTCCGACAGCGTGAGCAGCACGCACGGTGTTCGGTGTCACTTGGCGTGGTCAGTAGCATCCACAGCGCGAGACACGGGAAACGGCGTCGCAGCGGCAGCAAGATCCCCCCACGGCTCCGAAGGGGTGTCCCCCGGGGCTGGGTCGGCACACTCTGCCCCACGACGACAATCTCGCCCTGGTCCGCGGGAGCCTGGGCCCACCGCCCGGCCTCTTCAGCGTGTTGGACAGCAAGCGCCGCCCCGGCGAAATCTCGCCGACGCTTTTGCCCCCGACGATCGGGTCAGCCCCCTGCTCCCATCCTCGTTTCGGCGCCTGCGCGCCCCGGAGGGGGGCGGCGGCGGACATGGGTGGGACAACCTCATACTACCCTCCGCACTGCCTGATCCTAGGATGCGCCGCTGCCGTCCTGGCGCCGTTGACATCCGTTCACCGTGCCAAACCGACTGTTGCCGTTATCGTGGCCAGTTGTTCACAGCCCTTTCCATCACCAGTCGCTTACAGTGCGGAGGACAGTACTAATCGCCGGGCTCAACCTCGATGGTGGCGACAGGGGACGGCACCAACTCCTCGTTGCCCTGTCCGAGGGCCCGGCCAACCACTTCAGCAGCCGATAGGTCCGCGGGCGGGTAGAGGACCTGGGTCGGGCCCCCGGAGGCCGGCAGCGGAGCCATCGCGGCGTGGATACCTGCTGCCCGCAGTTCGGACAGGGCGGCGGTCGAGTCCCCTCCAACCTCCAGCGCCACCGTGCCCGGAGCGGGTAACGGCGGCAGTCCCGTGCTCGGATGGCTGCTCCCGTAAGGCGCCAACTGCGCTGCGATCTGGGCCGGGGTGACGATGTCGTAGTAGCTGCCCTCTATGGATCCTTCGGCATTCACCCCGGGCAGGGCGGTGGTCGGCAGCACCATGGAGTCGGCGAGGGAGCCGACGGTTACGTGCACGAAGTGGGCGTGCAGCGAGGCCAAGGCCAGGACAGCGATGGTGCTGTCCGACAGGTTCGTCGCCACGTCATGGCGCCACAGGTCGAGCAGTCGCAGCACCTCCTCCGGAGCGACGCGGCCGAAGATCTGGGCGCGCAACGCCGCCAGCACGCCGTAGGCGGCGGCCTGGCGCTGGAAGTCGTTGACGCGGTAATCGTTGGATGCCTCGTTCTGCCGCACACGCACGTACGCGAGCACCTGCGCCCCATCCATGTGTTGGGTGCCTGGCTGGAACACCGCCCCGCTGTGACTTGGGTCGTAGATGGGCTGCTGTACGTCGATGGTGAGCCCGCCCACCGCGTTGATCGCCTGGACGAAGCCCGCGAAGTCGGCAACGACGTAATCGTGCACGGACATCCCCAGGAGGCGGGACACCTCGCGCATGGCGAGGGCCGGCCCACCCATGAAGAATGCACCCTTGATCTTGGGCACGGGATCGCGCCACCCAGGGAGCGCCACCATCACGTTCCGCGGAATGGAAATGAAGACCACCTGCCGCCGGGCGGGATCGATGTGCACGACGAACAGCAGGTCCGCTTGCCCCGGCGTCAACGGGTGCGCCGCATTCCTGGCGTTGTTGCCGATGAGCAGAATGTTCGTGGGCTGTCGGCCCAGCACCGCCGTGGCGATGGACTGGGCCACCGGTTCGCCGGGACCCCGCCGTGCGACGGCGCGCGCCACCAGCACCCCGGCCGCGGCGACAACCACCAACCCCACCGCCCCAAGTCCGACGAGCAACGGACGGGACACACGCTGACGGGCGCGCCCGGGTGCGGGGGGACCGACCATCCTGCCTTGCACCGTCCTCCCTGGATGCGACCCGCGGGGAGAGGCGCCCTGTACCGCCGTGGCCGCGGGCTTGCGGGCACGGGGCGTATCTCCCCGGAGGCGTGTTGCCGATCCTGGCCGCAACCACCACGGCCAACGACAGCACCACCAGCAACCGCGCTGAGGCGTGCATGTACGGGAGGCAACCGGCCAAGCCGTGGGATGAGCGCCCGCGCGCCTGTGCGCTGGGCGCTCACCGCCTCCTCTGGCCCCAGCGGCCGGCCTACCGCCCGCCACCACCCGTCGGATCGTCGGCGGACGCTTGCGGTGGCGCGGGGCGCGGTTCGACGGCGCGCTCCGGCCCGCCGGCCACCACCGGGATCTCCCGAGGCCGCGCGTGCTCGGCCTTGGGCAGATGGAGTTCCAGGACACCGGCGTCATAGCTCGCGGAGACACGCTCCACGTCGACCGGCACAGAGATGCTCAGGGTGCGCACCATCTCGCCCTCCGGTGTCTGACGAAGCAGCCAGGAGGCGTCTTTGGCGGCCTCGGCCGCCCGGGTGGCGCGGATGTAAATCTGCCCGTCGTGGTGCTGCACACGGATGCGGTCGGGCTGCACCCCGGGCAGGTCGGCCCGCACGACCAACTCCGTCGGGGTCTCGTACACATCCACCGGGAAGCCGACAACGCTGGTCTCCGAGAACCGGGAATCGAACAGACGGTTGAGCGCACGCTGGAGATCGTTCCCCTCACGGTACGGATCCCACCGCGCCATGGACACGACAACCACCTCCGATCAGCATGGAACGGCTCTATCACGCCCCACCCACGGATCAGCCATCACCGCGAGCCCATCCCGAGCGCGGGGCAACGGTTGCCAGCGGCGGGCCGTCGGCATCGTGCTCACGCGCGGGAACAGCATCGAGGACGCCCTGGTGCCCCCGCAATGTCGTTGCTACCCCCTTTTCCTGGGGTCCCGCTCCGAGCCCCTTTCGATGCCGCCAACGGAGATACTAATGCGCGACACCCATACAGTCAACAGGATTCAAAGACTATTATGACGCGGGTAGCCGCCGCCTGCCAGCTTCATTCGGTACCTATTCGCGTTTGGAGCCACGGAAGCGCAGTTTGACGATCCATCCCTTCTGGTCAGCGACGCGAAGGAAAATCCGACTGGGCACCCCCCTAACCCTGCGGAGCCGGTCCTGTCGCGGAACCCATATTCCATTCTCGCATCTCGACCGGGTCCTCGAGGTAAGCCTCGATGAAGGCCCGGTGAGCCGCGATCCTCTGCGAGAAGCTGGCGGCGAGCTCGCGTGCCCGTGCCCCGAAGCGGGCGGCGTAGCCGAGGGCCATGAGGGCCAATTGGTAGCGGCTCATGCCGTTGCGGACCACCAGGTCGAAGGGGGTGGTCGTCGTGCCCTCCTCGTTGTAGCCGCGCACATGGAAGCGTGCGGGGTTGGGCCGTCCGTGCACCAGGTCGTGCACCATGCGCGGGTAGCCGTGGTAGGCGAAGAGCACGGGCCGGTCCTCCGTGAACAGTTCCACAAAGCGTTGCGGATCCAGTCCGTGCGGATGGTAGGCGGGGGGCGAGAGGCTCATCAGGTCGACGACGTTGACCAGTCTCACGCGCAACCCGGGCAGCTCGCGCCGCAGGAGCCAGGCGGCGGCCACGGCCTCCGTGGTGGGCACATCCCCCGCGCAGGCGAGGACGACCTCGGGGTCGCCTCCGTCGTTGCTCGCCCACTCCCAGACCGACGCACCCCGGGCGCAGTGGATGCGCGCGGCCTCCATGTCCAACCACTGCAACGCCGGCTGCTTGCCGGCCACGATGACGTTGACGTAGTTGCGGCTGCGCAGGCAGTGGTCCGTCACGGCCAGCAGCGTGTTGGCGTCCGGGGGCAGGTAGATGCGGATGACGGCCGCCTTCTTGGTGATCACGGTGTCGAGGAAGCCCGGGCCCTGGTGGCTGTACCCGTTGTGGTCCTGACGCCAGGTGTGCGACGTCAGCAGGTAGTTGAGCGAGGCCACGGGCTTGCGCCAAGGCAGCTCCCGCGCCGTCTTCAGCCACTTGGCGTGCTGGCTGAACATAGAGTCTACGATTGTGGCGAAGGCCTCGTAACAGGGGAAGATGCCGTGCCGCCCCGTCAGCAGGTAGCCCTCCAGCCAACCCTGGCACAGGTGCTCGCTCAGCACCTCCATCACCCGACCGTCGGCAGAGACCGCCTCGTCGGTGGACAGCACGGGCCCGACGAAGCAGCGGCTCGTGGCCTCGAAGACGGCGCCCAGGCGGTTGGAGTCGGTCTCGTCCGGGCAGAAGAGGCGGAAGTTGTGGGCTGGCTCGTTGCGCCGGAAGACATCGCGGATGTAGCCACCGAGAACGCGCGTACCCTCGGCCCAGGACACGCCCGGGCTTGCCACGGGGACGGCGTAGACACCGGGATCCGGGAGGTCCAGATCGACCAGCAGTGTCCCCCCGTTGGCTGGCCGGTTGGCGCCCATGCGTTTGGGCGCAGGCGGCACCTGCGCGGTCAGGACGGGCCGGGGACGGCCCTCCGCGTCGAACAACTCCTCGGGACGGTAGCCGCGCATCCACGACTCCAGCAGCGCCCGCTGCTCGGGGTCCGTGCGCACCCCGGTCAGGGGGACCTGGTGCGCGCGGAAGGTCCCCTCGATGGGCACTCCGCGCCAGGACTTCGGGCCCGTCCACCCTTTCGGCGTGCGCAGCACGATGAGCGGCCAGGGGGCGAGGCGCTCCGCGCCCAGGGCACGGACCTGGCGCGCCTCCCGCTGGATGGCGCGGATCTCGCCGTGGACCTGATCCAGGGCGGCGCCCAGGGCGCGGTGGACGACGGCCGGCTCGTCCCCCGTGACGATGCGGGGGCGGTAGCCGAGCCCCGTGAAGAAGGCGGTCAAGCGCTCGTCATCGAGGCGGGCGAGGGCGGTGAGGCCGGAGATCTTGTAGCCGTTCAGGTGGAGCACCGGGAGCACGGCACCGTCGCGGCGCGGGTTGAGATACTGGATCGACTTCCAACTCGCGGCGAGGGGTCCGGTCTCCGCCTCTCCGTCCCCGACCACGCAGACCGCAAGCAGGTCCGGATTGTCGAAGACGGCGCCGAAGGCGTGCGCCAATCCGTAGCCCAACTCGCCGCCCTCGTGGATGCAGCCGGGCGTGCCAGGACCCACGTGGCTCGGGACCCCGCCCGGCGTGGAGAACTGGCGGAAGAGGCGGCGCATCCCCTCCTCGCCCCAGGCGACCTCTGGGTAGATGGCACTGTATGTCCCCTCGATGTAGAGGTTCGCCAGGATCGCGGGGGCGCCGTGCCCCGGTCCGGTGACGAAGAGGATGTCGGCCGCCGTGCGCCGGATGAGGCGGTTCACGTGCGCGTAGATCAGGTTCAGCCCGGGGCTTGTGCCCCAATGGCCCAGCAGGCGCGGCTTGATGTGCTCCGGGCGCAGGGGTTCACGCAGCAGGGGATTGTCCTGCAGGTAGATCTGGCCGATCGCCAGGTAGTTCGTCGCCCGCCAGTATGCGTCCAGGGCCTCCCACTCCGCGCCGCCCGCTTCCGTCCCCATCCACTTGGCTCCCTTCGCCATCTTCTTGCTCGGGGCATCCGCAACGGTCACCCGCCGCTGCCGCCGGCGGACAACGGCGCGCGGCGTCCCGCGGGCAACGGGCCCGCCTCCGGCGGCCTGCCGCGCATCCTCGTCGGCGCCCAGGGTGTCTTGCGGGTGGCGCCAGCGGTGCCATCCATACCGGGTCCCGGCCGCCGCCGCGCGCGGAAGTTCGCCTCCCACGGGGGGCGGCCCATCGGCGCCACCCCCCCGGTTCCCGCGGCAAGCCCTGGCGTCCGCCCCGCCCCGGCCGTTTCCCAGCGCGCCGCCGTCCCCGTCTTACCCCGCGGGGACCGCCGGCACCCACACCTGGGCGCTGTAAGGCGGCAGTTCCAGGGACAGTGCGGCGGGGGTACGCACCCTCAGCAGCGGCAGGGGCTGCAGGTCGGAGAGCGCGTCCTCCAGCAACGCGCCGGGTTGCAAGCCGGAGCCTGGCAGGGGCACCTGCGCGACGAAGGCGGGATCCGGACCGCTGTTGAGCGCGACCACCACCTCCTCCTTGGCCCCCAGGCGAGAGAAGACATAGACGCCCCGGCTGACGGGCGTGTCGTGCCAGCGCTCGACGAAGCCCCCGCGGGCGAGCACCGGGCGCCACTGGCGCAGCACGTGCAGGCGGCGAATCCAGCGGTAGAGGGGGTGCAGGGGGTCGAAGCAGTCGCGCCCTTCGGATACGGGGTCGCCGGCCCACTCGGGGTTGAAGAACATGTCCTCGCGGTTGCGATGGTCACGGCTGCCGTCGAAGCTCTGCTCGGTGCCATAGTAGACGGCGGGAACGCCGGGACCGAGCAGGAGCAGGGCCAGGGCGACGCGCAGCCGTCTCGGACCGTCCCCCAGACGGCCGCCCAGCAGCTCCAGGGCCCGCCGTTGATCGTGGTTGTCGAGGAAGGTGATGTTGGCCAGGGAGCAGCCACTGGCGGCGGCGCGCTCCCGCAGGGGCTCGATGGTGGCGGAGGACCCTCCCGCGCACAGCAGGTCGCGGTAAGCGAAGTAGAGCGGGTAGTCCTCCATGGCGTCACAGGCGGCGGGCCCGCCCGCGTTCGTCCCCGTGTAGAGGCCAAGGCGCTCCGGCCGGCCGTCCACGAACTCCCCGAACAGGAAGAACCGCCCCTTGCCGATCCGGGCCGCGAAGTCGCGCACCGCGGGACACAGGGCCTGCCAGTAGCCGAGTTCGGCGTGCTTCACGGCGTCCAAGCGCATACCGTCCGCGTCGGTCTGGGCGATCCAGTACTGGGCGATCCGCACCATGGCGGCGCGTACAGCGGCGTCCTCCGTCGCCAAGTCGGAGAGCCCGAAGAGATCGCCGACCTCCGCCTCGGAGAGGGGGGAACCCTGGTCGTCGTAACGTCCGAGGCACCCGTAGCGGTGGAAGCGACCAAAGGTGCAGCGCGGGCTGTCACGCACCGTCGCGTCGCGAAAGAAGGTCGGCAGCGGCAGGGGCACCGGGCTGTCGGCCCCGAAGGCGAAGCGTACGGGGTGGCAGCGCGGGTCGAAGCGCTCCCGGTCGTCGGCGTAGCTCAACAGGGCCCCGGCCATGTGCTGCAGCGGCATGTCCAGGATCACCCACATGCCCGCCGCGTGGGCATCCGCCACCAGGGCCCGCAGATCCTCCAGCGTGCCGAGGCGCCGGTCCACGTCAAGGAAGTTGCAGACGTTAAACCCATGATAGGCCTGCCAATTCTGCAGCACGGGGCTGAGCCAGAGGGCGCGAAATCCCATGGCGCGGATATAGTCCAAACGGGCACGCAGGCCGGCGAGGTCGCCACCGTGCGCCCCCGCGGGGGCTGCGGGATCGTAGCCCGCATAATGCAGGCGGTTGTTCATCGGGTCCCCGTCGCAGAAGCGGTCGATCAGCACGTGGTAGATCGTGAGGCTGCCCCAGTCCTCCGGTGAGGGGAACACCGGCCCGGCCGGCCGCAGCCACGAGGCGGGGTGTGCCTCGTCCCAGCGGGGACCGTCGAGCGAAGTTGGGGCCGTCGAGACCACGTAGGACGTCCAGCCGCCGGGCCGGTGGGCCGACTCGCCCTCCCGCCGGGCGACGTACATGTAGCGGACGGCGGTGCCCGCCGGGGCCCCCGGGATCGTCGCGGACCAGAGATCCGCATCCTCCTCGCGCCCCGGACCGAGGCGGCGCGCCGGCAGGTGGCGCGCCGTGGGGGCGACGGGGTTGCGCCCGCCGTCCAGCGTGTACACCACCTCCGCCGCAGCCCCACGGCTCGCCTCAAAGCGCACCTCCACCGGGGTGTCCGGCGGCACCACCGCCAGGACCGGCGGAGCGTCCTCCTTCCAGTGGTGCTGCTCGCCCCCGACCCACAGCAATTCCCCCATGGCGACCCGGACGTGCGCGGCGGAGCCGTGGGGGACTGGTGCACGTGCCCCCCCCGGCTCGCCCACCGGCCGGCTTCCCTCCCTCTGTCGCGTTCCTCGGGCCCGGGACGCGCGACCAGCGGCAGCCGAACTCCGGCGGCCCGGGGGCGCGTCCAGGGGCGGGGGCGCCCTCGCCACCCCGGCGCGGTCTCAGCCGCGGCGCCGGGACGGTCACCCCATGCGTCAGCCGCCCGGGCGACCGCCCGCAGCGGCGGGCGGCCCATCCGTTACGGCGTTGCCCGGAGATGCCGCGCGGCCCCCCTCCGTACGCACGACCTCCGCGCGCGGCGCGGGCAGCAGGGCGCGCACGGCCTGGGCCACCATCCACTCCTCGCGCGTGGCGAAGACGGCGATGCGCACCGGCGCGCCGGGCGCCGTCTCCTCGTGGTCGGTGGAGGGGTGCGCCGCGGAGTCAGGCGCCCGCCACCGGATCCCGAGCCACCCCAGCGGGGCGAGGACCTCACGGCGTACCGCCGGCGCATGCGTACCGATGCCGCCGGTGAAGCCGATGGCGTCGAGCCCGCCCATCTCGGTGGCCATGGCGGCGATCCCCTGGCGTACCCGGCGTGTGAAGACGGTCAGCGCCAGTGCGGCGCCGGGGTGGCCGCGCTCGCGGGCCTGGAGGAGTTCCCGCATGTCCCCCGAGAGACCGGAGAGGCCGCGGAGCCCGGATTCTTCCTCCAGCGCCTGGCGCAGGCCCGGCAGGTCCAGCAGACCACGTTCGAGCACGTGCAGCAGGATCCCCGGGTCCAGGGCGCCGGGGCGCGTGGCCATGGGGATACCGTCCAGCGGGGTGAAGCCCATGGTGGTGTCGCGCGAGCACCCTCCGGCGATGGCGCAGAGGGAGCAGCCGCTGCCGAGGTGGCAGTTGACGATACGGGCCGTGGCCGGGTCCAGGCCGAGCAGTTCGGGGATGCGCCGGGCGGCGTAGGCATGGCTCAAGCCATGGAAGCCGAAGCGCGCGATGCCCCAGTCGCGCCTCCAGGCCCCGGGGAGCGGATACGCCGACGCCCCCGGGGGGAGGGTGTGGTGAAAGGCGGTGTCAAAAGCGGCGACCTGGGGCGTGCCGGGCAGGGCCGCGGCGACGGCCTCCATCACCTGCAGGGCCGCGGGATTGTGCAGCGGCGCCAGATCCGCGAGGTCGGCGATATCCTGGCATACCACGGGGTCAAGCACGGCGGCCTCGGCGTGGCGTACGCCACCGTGGACCACCCGGTGCCCCACCGCAGCGGTGCGGCGTATGTCCATGTCGCCCAGCGCCGCAGTCACGGCGCGCCCGTGCGCGTCGCCGCGAGCCCGTGCGGCCGGGTCCCAGCACAGGCTGCCGCTGCCCGTCTGCGCGAGGTCCGACCAACGGAAGACCGCCCACTTGAGGCTGCTGGAGCCCGCGTTGCAGACAAGGATCTCCGTGGGCGCTGGGCCCATTGGGACCTCTGCCGCCGGCGACACGTGGGCACCCCCCTCCGCCGCCCTGGGACCCCCAGCGCCACCGCACGGGTTCGGTGCCGCCGGCATGCTCAGGCTGGGAACCGTCGCCGTCAGTGCTCCCACAGGACGAGGGGGAGGGCCGCGGGCCAGGGGGCGGGACGGTACCACGCGCACGGTGTGCTGGCCGACTTCAGGAGGTCCCCCGCGAGGATGCCGAGCCCTCCCGCGTAGAGCGGCAGGGATTCGGCGACACCGATCTCGGCGGTGAAGTAGGCGACGAGCATGCCGGCCGCCTGCTCGTGCTCCCGCTCAAACCAGGTGGCTTGGTCCAACTCCCGCTGGCGGGCGGCGCAGACGGCGTCCAGCCTGGCCAAGTAGTCGGGATCCGCCGCCAGATCGAGCAGCCGTTCCCACGAGGCCGTCTTGAGGATCAGCCAGGGGTTGGCGGGGGCGCGGTTCCAAAGGTCGGGGGCGATGGTCGCGAAGAGCTGACGCACGTTTGCGTCCCAGGTCCAGCGCAGGTCGAAGGCCATCTCCAGCAGTGGCGCCAGCCGAGAGGGCAGGTGGGCGACGGCGACATCCGGAACCGTGTACGGGCTGGGTCGATGCATCATCCCTCACCGCCGTTCCTGGATTCCGGCCGCGCCCGCGGGCGGGCCACCCGGCCGTTCTTCCTTCCCGGCCGCAACGGGTCAGGGCACCGCGTGGCCTGCCCGGACATGGCTGCCGCGTGGAACGGGATGCAGGCGGTGGCGCGCGGGCCGCGCGGCGGCAACGGGCGCCAGCCTGCCCAGCAGGGCACCGCTGACCGCGGCGCCGCTCGGGACGCGCACGCCAGCGTCGACCACCGTGTCCTGAAGCAGGCACGGCCCGGCGCTCCCGCTTCGAGGCAGCAGGACCGAGCGCGTCACCTCGCTGCCGGGGGCCAGACGCACGCCGTCCCCGAGATAGGCCGGCCCGTGGATCCGGCTCCCGGTGCCGAGGCTGACATCGCGGCCGAACCCGACCCGGCCCTCGATGCGCACCCCAGGCCCGACGGACGCCGGGGCGCCAAGGTCCGGCGTCTCCCACGGCCATTCCCCGTTCAGCGCCTCGAAGTGGGCGTCGCGGAAGGACTCGCCCGTGCCCACGTCCCGCCAGAAGCGCAGGGTGGCCGCCGCGGCGAGGCGGTGGCCACCCGCGAGCAGTTGGGGGAAGGTGTCGCGGGCGAAGTCGGCGGGACGGTCCCGGGCAACACCCGCCAGCGCTTCGCCCTCCAACACATACACACCGCTGTTCAAGTGCAGGCCGGGGACGAGTTCGTTGATGCCGGGCTTCTCGGTGAACCGTGTGATCCGGCCGCCGTCCATCTCCACCACGCCGAAGCGCAGTCGATCCACCGCCGGCATGACGGCCAGCGTGGCGCTGGCGCCGGCTCGGCGGTGGGCTGCCAGGAGCGCCGCCAAGTCCAACCCCGTCACGACATCCCCGGAGACGACCAGAAAGGGAGGGTGCAGTCGGGGCAAGAGGTCCCGCACCGCGCCGGCCGTGCCGCGCGGCACGGCCTCCCGCCACATGTGGACCGGGATTCCCCAGCTGCGCGCCGCGAGGGCGGTGCGGACCACCTCTCCCAGGTAGCCGCTGGTGACGAACACCTCGTCGATCCCCTGCGATACCAGGTGCGGGATCAGGTGCGCGAGCAGGGGCCGGCCTACGATGGGGATCAGGGGTTTCGGCGTGTGCAGCGTGAGCGGGAAGAGCCGCGTACCCTGGCCGCCAGCCAGAATGACTGCTTGCATGGGATGCCTCCGCCTCAAGGGAGATTCGGGGCTGGCCCCTGGCGCCGCGGCGCCGCGGCGCCGACGGAGCCTGACACGGTCCGGGCCGGGGCCCACCGGGTCTGAAGGACGGGACAGCCCCCGCGACCATGGAACAACTTGGATAGCCGCTCATCTCGTGGTGCCGACCACCGTACGGCCGCACGCGCTGGGCCCGGGTGAGGTTGCCCTTGCAACGTGGCTGTCTGATCCCGATGCGGCAGGCTCCGCGCGCCGCAGCCCTCCATCGTCAGGGAGGGATTTCTGCGTCGCCCGTTGGGCTGGCCGCCGATCACCCGTCCCACCTGGGACGGACCATCCGGGTGTCCCGTCGCCGCGCCCGCAAACTGTGAACGAAGCATCCGGCAGCCGAGATGCCGGGCCAACGCCCAAATGCCCCGTCTGCGGCTGCCCTGATGGGCGGGTCTTACGGACATCACTGTCCCCGACCTTCGCCATGACCGCGGGCGGCCACACCTGCAGCCGGATGGCGTTGAGCAGGCACATCCAGGGGGCGGGTCGCCCCGTCGGGACCTCCCCGGAATGCGCGCATGTCTCGATGCGGAGGCCGTACCGTGCGGAGCGCCCACAGGTGGTCGCGCTTGCGCAGGCCCTTGTCTCGCCGGACCTCCTCCGTGGTAAAGGACAGGCCAACTCGGCCGCACACCTCGCGGATGCCTACCACGGGTGCCTCCAATCCGTAATCCACAAGGGTGCCGGCCCAGTCAAAAATGAGGGTCTCCTCACATACCCGTGGGTGACCATTGCGGCTGAGGAACGGCTGTGAGGAGGAAACCGGGTTTCATCTGGCCAGCGCCATTCCGGGCCTACGGCGGTGCCGAAATGAAACCATGCTCATGCTCGGTTCGCTGTGTATGTTCGCATCAGCGGTGGTCTCCCGAGGCAGGGCGAACGGCCGGCTTGCGATCATCCCGTCCCGAACAGCACCAGGGAGCGGTGGGGCTGTCGTCGGCCCCACCGCTCCCTGGTCAGCGGGGGGCCGCGGGGGCGCCAGAGCCCCCGCCCGCAGTGCCGGGCTGCGCCCCGGACGGGGCGCTGGCCCGGGGGCGGGTCACTTGGCTGTGGGCAGCGATGGGGGGCGGGCGGCTGCGGTCAGGCGCCCAGGATCGACCTCGGCCGGAACGGTGCAAGTCCTGTACCCGTCAGGCGGACGAAGGCGGGCAGCCGTCGGGGCACCTGCGTGCGGGTGGCTCTGCGTAGAGGTGTGGCATCCCGGCGCGAGCCCCCCAACAGCATGGAACCGCCCTGCACGCCGCTCCCGCTCAGCAGGACGCCGGCCGTCGGCGGCGTACTGTCAACCACACGCCATCCGGTCCGGTTTACGGCGGCCCCGCACCGGGTGGCATGCCCTAGAATGGAGGCCCTGCCTTGAGCCCACGTTCCGCGCACCTCCGGCGCCTGGTGCTCGCTTCGCTGCTCGCCGCCCTCACCGCAGTCTGCTCCCTGCTGGCCATCCCCAATCCCTTTGTCCCGGCGGTGCCCTTCACGCTCCAGGTCTTCGCGGTCTGCCTGACCGCCGCCGTCCTGCCGCCACGCTGGGCCTTCGCGGCGCAGGTCGTCTACCTGGTCCTCGGCGCCATCGGCGTCCCGGTCTTCGCCGGCGGCGCGGCCGGGCCGGCGGTGCTCGTCAGCGTGACGGGGGGCTTCCTTTGGGCCTACCCCTTCGCGGCCGCGGCCGGGGCGGCTGTGGCAGGGAGACTGGGCGGGTTCTGGCGCCTCTGCGTGGCCGCGATGGTCAGCATCGCGATCATCTACGGCTTCGGGTACGCCGGCATGTTGGTCTTCGGCCACGTGCCCGCAGGCCCCGCCTCCCTGCTCGGCCTGCTCACCTTCCTGCCTTGGGACCTGGCCAAGGGGGCGCTGGCGGCGGCCGTCGCCCTGCGCGTGCGCCGGGCCTTGAACGCACAGGAGGCCTGGGCGTGATGGCAGACGCTCCCGCAGAGCCGCCGCTTGGCGGCGGCGCTTCCGCCCCGCATGCCGGGCAGCGGCCCACCCCCCACATCCGGGTGACAGCGCCCGCGGGCCTTCCGCGCGTCCCGGCGGGCCAGGTGGTCGCCCCGCACTGGCCGGTGCTGCACCACGGCGAGGTGCCCGACGGGCCTTCGCCGTGGCGGCTGCGGCTGTTCGGCGCCGTGGCGGTCGAGCGCGAACTGGCCCTGGACGACCTCCGGCGCACGGCCAGCGTCGAGATCGAGGCGGACGTCCATTGCGTCTCCGGCTGGTCGCTGCTGGATAACCGCTGGGTAGGCGTCCCCTTTGCCCAGGCGGAGGCGCTGGCGGTCCCCCGGCCCGAGGCCCGTTTCCTCATGGCGCACGCCGCTGGCGGCTGGAGCACCAACCTGTCCCTGGCCGACTGCCGCCGGACCGGCGTCGCCCTGGTGTTTGCCCGCAACGGGCAACCCCTGCCGACGGCCCACGGCGGCCCACTCCGCCTGCTCGTACCGCACATGTACTTCTGGAAGAGTTGCAAGTGGCTGGTCGGCCTGGAGTGGATGGCCGAGGACCGGCCCGGGTTCTGGGAGCGGGACACCAAGTACCACGACCTCGACCCCTGGCATGGATACCGGGCGTGACGCGGCGCGGGCGGGCCGTGCCCCGCCCGGCCAATAGGGCTCGGAGCCGTTTGTGGGGATCGCCAACCCCCGTACGGATGGCCCCGGCTGCAGCCGTTGAGGCCTGTACCCACCACCCTCCAGCGCCGCGGCGGGATGGCTGTCGACACTGCACAACACACGGAGATAGTGCAGGGTACAATTGGTCAGCCTGGGTCACGCCCGGGTCGGTTTAGTGTTGCCTTTGGCCCCCCCCTTCTTCGGGGGACTGCGTGGTCACCCTTGTTTCAGCTGGTTTCCCGAGATGACATCACCTTTGCCCACCACCGGTCCATCCACGACGTTGCCGGAAATGGTGGCACTGCCGGGTGTCTCGTCATAGACCGGAATCCCTTCAACAGGACCCGGGCTGTGCGAAAAGATATTGCTGTTCACAAGTACGTTGGTGGCACCGCGGAGATGGAGCCCATACTGCGCGTAGAATCCGATAACGTTTCCTTCAATAATCACAGAATCGACGGTCGCCTGCGCGCTGGCACCCAAGATCTCCACGTTGGCCGTTCCGGCCGAACTCTCTCTGTAGCTGCGGATGATGTTGCCGCGGATGACGTTCTCGCCGAAGGGCCCAGACTGAGTCTCCATCAGCAGCGCGGCTCCAGCGCCGGTCGTGGCCAGGTAGTTGCTGTCGATGATCGAGTGGAAGCAATCCACCATGTGGATGGCGTAGTCGCACTCGTCGATGATGTTGCCCACGGCTTGTACCAGTTCCCAGTTGTCGAACCTTAGGCCATTCTTGGCAAACACAAGGTCGTTGCCGATGAAGACGCATCCCGCATCGAAGATCTTATGCTGGCCAGCGGGAAGCCCCGGGATCGTGGCGGCGGTGCCCTTTTCTCCGTGTACCCCGTATTCGAGCTTGAAAAACAGGTTGCTGATCAGTTTAGAGTTGCTGGAGTCCACCAGAGCAATGCCCGTTCCCGAGCCAGAACCAAGGAAGTGGTTATGGCTGAGAATGATGCCGCGTTGATTGAGGCTTTCGACCCCACTTCCAGAGCCCCCGGTCAGGTCGAAGCGACAGGTTGTCACGAACGTGTCCTGCAACACCGCTGCGATCTTGCTCTCGTCCAAGAGCAGCGCGGCCGCCGTCCCGCTGTAGTTGAATCCGAGCCCATGAATCTGAATCAGGGGCGGTGGATATGCCGGGTGGTCGGTACTCTGCAGCACATGCATGCCTGGCGTTGAGGTCTGCTCGAACACCAGAACACTCTCGGCGGCGCCACCCTGCCCGGCCACATGTAGAGGAGCACGCGCTTGGAGCGTTCTTGTGATGCGGTAGCGGCCAGCCGGAAAGACCACCGGCGTGCTGGAGGCTGCCCCCTTATTCAACGCGCTCTGGACGGCCGAGCTGTCGTCGGTCACACCGTCGCCCTTGGCGCCCAGGATTCGTACGTTGACCTCCTGTCCCGAGGCCGAACTGGTGGAAGGGGCGCGCTGGCCGCCGCCGGCCATTACCGCTACCGCAGACAGTGCGCCGCCGGCGAGGAGGACTCGCCTACGTTCCACGACGCTTCTGAGGGCCTCCATGTCAACGGCGCGCGGATCTCCGGGCATCGCCCAGTCCCCCTTCACTCTCCCCGGCCGCACTGCGCTTCGGATCAACCTACCGACTGCTGGGCTGCCTGCTCATAGGCAGCGATCTGCAAGTCCGCCTTGAGGGACGCCCAGTTGCCCGTTGAGCATCGCGCTAACTGCTTCAACCCCCCTCGGGCGCGCGGCGCACCGCGTGGCCGCCGAACTGCTGGCGCAGGGCGGCGATGAAGCGGTCGCTCCAGGCGTCCTCCTGGCGGCTGCGGAAGCGCTCAAAGAGCGAGAAGGCCAGTGCCGGCAGCGGCACGCCCAGGCGGATCGCCTCCTCCACGGTCCAACGCCCCTCACCGGAGTCCTCGACGTAGCCGCGGATCCCCTCCAGACCCGGGTGCTCGCGCAGGGCACCGGCGGCCAGCTCCAGCAGCCAGGAGCGCACGACGCTCCCGTGCTGCCACAGCTCGGCGATCGCCGGCAGGTCGAGTGGGTACTCGTGGGTGTCCATCAACTCGAAGCCCTCGGCGTAGGCCTCCAGCATCCCGTACTCGATGCCGTTGTGGATCATCTTCACGTAATGCCCGCTGCCGACGGGCCCGGTGTGCAGGTAGCCGTGCTCAGGGGCCAGCGTCGCCAGCACCGGCTCCACGTGGCGGAAGGCCTCCGCCTCGCCGCCCACCATCAGGCAGTATCCCTCGGCGAGTCCCCAGATGCCGCCGCTCGTGCCGCAGTCCAGGAAGTGGATACCGCGGTCGGCGAGGCGGTGTCCACGGCGGCGGCTGTCCGTGTAGCGGGAGTTCCCGCCATCGACGACGGTGTCGCCGGGCTCCAGCACGTGCGCCAGCGTCTCGACGGCCTGCTCGGTTGGGTCGCCCGCGGGCAGCATCACCCAGCAGACGCGCCGCGCCTGACAGCGCGCCACCAGGTCCGCCAGCGAGGTCGCGCCGGCGACCCCGGCCGGGGCGGCCGCGGCCACCGCCTCGGGGTTGCGATCGAACCCCACGACCTCATGCCCGCCGCGCACCAGGCGCTCTGCCATGTTTCGCCCCATGCGGCCGAGGCCGATCATCCCGACTTGCACCAACTTCACCTCGTTCAAGCTGAATCTCGTCGTGTCAGGCGGACACCGCTGGCGCAGAAGGACCCCGCGATGGGGCCGGCCCTTGGGCGCGAAGGCGGCGGGCCGCCCCTTTGCGAAAATCTGGTTCAACGGGTCCGCCCCGGCGCCCGCGGCGGAGACCGGCACCGTTCCGCTGCGCATCCCTGGTCGCCGGCACCAGCTGGGTCCGCGCCTGCCTGTCCGCTGCCGCCGCCGCTATGGCCGTCCGGTGGAGCGGAGCAGCGAGGCCCCGGCACCAGAGGGGGGCCACCACGCCCAGTTGGCGGCAGAGGTCCTCGCCATGGCCGTCCGGCGGAGGCCGCGGCGGCCGGGCCCCCGGCAGCGTGTGCGGTCCGTCCGCCGAGCCTGTCCGGCGGAGCAGAGCGCGGGGCCCGGGAACCAAAGGGGGCACGCGCTGCCCTACCGCGGCACGCAGAGCGGACGGGTCCGCCCCGGAAAGACCCACGCCGAGGGCCTACGCCGCGCACGCCGCACGCACCTGCCTCCACCTTCCCGTGCGCCAGGGTGGCGTCATTCCAGCGGGGGGGCCTTCGCCCAGACGGCGCCACGAGCGGGGGTGACTTCGGAGCGGTACGCCGGTCCGCTCGCGCCTGCCACCGCTTGCTGCGCACGGGTTCGGCGCCTGGATGCGGCCGCGCCGCCCGTGGGGTCACGGGGGCCACTGGCGGCCGTACGCGCCGAATTCGGCCGGTGGCGCAAGCGACTCGCCCAGAACGACGCGGCCCTGTCCGGTGCGCCCGCCGGGACGTCACGACCCGCGCGGCCGACGCGTGCTGGGCCCGGGTCGACGGTCGCCGCCACGCCAGCCTCGATGGCGCGGGCAGAGCCTCGGTCCGGCGGCCCGGTACAGAGCCTTGCGCGATCGGTGCGCACGTGAACGCCTGGGGCAGCGATCGCTAACGCTTCCCTGCGCCGGGATCGGATCCGTGGAGACAACGGGCACGGGGCAGATTGCAGAGGGAAAGGGTGGCCGAACGGCCCAAAGCAGCCGGCCCCCGAAGGCGCACCATCGGGAGTGGGGGGGGGGGTTCCCAACTGCTACCGTAAAGGTTGCCTTCTGTCCGCTCTTGTGCTATAGTATCTCCAATAGTCGGCGAAAACCAACCGGCCACCGCTGCTTGAAATACCTATGCTTTGGCGGCTGTGTCGGGAAGAAGCGTCCGGCACGTAAGAGCGTAGACGCCAGATCCTTGCGGATCTTTGTCGCCGGGAGTTCCCCGGAGACGGTAAACGCCTGTGGAGCGGAAGGCTCTGGCCAGGAGAACGGCCTGGTGAAACCGGTCGCTGTGAAGCAGGAACCTTCGAGTCGGAAACCGGCCGCTGCGGCGGTTGGAAACAAATGACTATGAGAAGGGGAACGGCATACGTGGGGCTGCCCAAGGCGGTTGCCTGGGCTGGCCAGAAGCAGAAGGGAGTGGGGGGGCACAAGGGGCAAGGCAACCGCGGCCTGGCGACAGCGGACTTCCGCATCGCCCCTGTTCCAGACAGCTGTTCATCATGCTATCGTGGGACGGGGCGCTCGCGGGGCGGAGGGGGGGATCGCCGTTGCGGCGTGTCGGGCGGCGCGCCGCGCTGGCCGGGGCAGCGGCGCTGGTAGCGGGCGTCGGCGCCACGCTCTTGCAGGGAATGGAGTCCGCACGGGCCTCGCGCCTGCCGACCCCCCCGCTCACCCTGCTGGTGGGGTCCGGTGTCGGGCCGACCGAGCCACCGTTTGCCGCGCAGGCCGCGGCCGCGTTAGTTGGGGCATTCCGCGCCCAGGAGCCCGCGGCCCGCGTGCGCATCAGCGTCGCGCGCTCCACGCTGGTCCAGGTGGCTACGGCCATGCTCAGCGGGCGCGACGGGGCCGCCGACCTGATCCTCGTGCCGCCCGCAGTGCGCGACCTACCGAACGCCGGGGTGCTGATGCACAGCCTCACGCCCACCCTGCGCGCCACGGGGGTGGGCGCGGGGGTCTATCCGTCGCTCCTGACGTACTGCAGCGCGGGTGGGCGCCTGCTCAGCGCGCCGCTCTTCCGCGACCCACTGGTCGTCTACTACAACGTCGACGCCTTCGCCCGCGCGGGCGTGCCCGCCCTGCCCGGTGATTGGACGCTGCAGGGCTTCATGAACGTCTGCCGGCTGCTGGCCGGCCCCCGGACCCGCCCGGTGCCGCATCCCCTGGCCAACGCGGTCGGCCGCTTTGACGCCGAACTCCTCGGGGCCTTCATCGCCGGGTTCGGCGGGGGGCTGGGACCGGCGGACCTGGACGGGCTGGCCTCCCCGGCCGGGGTGCGCGGCGTCGAGGCGTTGCTGACGCTGCACGCGTTCGAGCCGGAGACGCCGGTGCCGTCCCCGCGCGACCTGTTCGCCACCGCCGGGGCGGCCATGTACTTCGGGCACCAGCGCGACCTCGCCTACCTGACCACCGCGATCGGCGACCTCTTCGCCTGGAACGTCGCGTCCCTGCCGCGCTTTCCCGCGCGGGCCGCCGTCCCCGTGCAGGCCCAGGGGATCGCCGTGGTCACGGGGCAGCCCGTGCGCCGGCCCGAAGCCACAGCCCTGGCCCTGTTCGGGGTCACGGCCTCCGCCCAAGCCGCAGCCGCCCCGACCGGGGCGGGCGTCCCCTCCTTGCGTGCGCTAGCCGCCTCCGCGCTCTGGCGCGCCACCATGCCTCCGGTGGACCTCAGCGTCTTTGTACGGCATCCCGAGGCCGACCTGGTTATCCCCCCGGCCCTCTGGACGATGGTCCCCCTGCAGCGCGCATTGCGCCAGTGCCTGCAGGGCACGCCACCCGCCGAGGCCCTGGCCGCCGCGCGCGCCGCCCTCGCGCTAGCCCCGTGGGGGCCGTGACGGGTGCGGCGGCGGGCAGCGACCATAGCCCCCGTGCGGTCGTCGCTGTCCGCTCGCTCGCCGCAGCCCGGCGCCGGGCCGGGGGGGCTGCGGCACCCCCCCGGTCGGGGGCCGGTGCCAAACCGCTCGGACGCGCCACGCCCATGCGCCGCCCGGCCGTACGGACGGGAGTCAGCCCAGTTCGTAGGTGCGGGCCTCCAGCGCCCACTCCGAGCGTGAAAACACCCGACGCGCCGCCGCCAGCAGCGCCGCCGCGTCGTCTTCAGGGTGCATGTGGGAGAGGAGCAGTAAAGACGCGCCGGCATCCGCGGCGAGCCGACCAGCCTCCACCGGGGCCATCCCGCCTTCCAGTCCCTCGTCCAGGCCGTCGGCGGGCCCCCCCACCTCGACGAGTAGCCATGGCACCCCCGCCACGGCGCCGGCCAGCTCGGGGCCGGGCCGGCCTAACGTCACGAGCGCGCAGCGTACGCCGCCCGGTGCCACCGCGACCACGGCCACGCCGGGCCAAGGGTGGGACTGGCGCACAAACGAGAAGCGCCAGCCGCCCACCGCCACGACGTCGGCGGCCCCGAAGCGTCGTACGTCCAGCACACCCGGGCGGTGCAGGGCCCGCCATGCCGCGTCCGGTTCCCCGAAGGCGTACACCGGCAGCAGCCCGCGGCGGCGCCCGTGCTCCCGCGCGCACGCGGCCAGGGAGCCGACCGCCCAGAGGTCGGAGCAGTGGTCAGGGCGGAGGTCCGGCAATAGCACGGCCGTCAGGCCCGCCGGTTCCGGCAGGGCCCAAGCTAGCCGGCCGGCCACGCCGCTGCCGCAGCCCACCAGCACCTGTTCCCCGCCCGCCCGCAGCAAATAACCACGACAGGCCTCTCCCGGCTGCGGAAAGGCCCCCGCCCGTCCCAGCACCGTCAGCGTCGCGTCCGGCATGCTCCCGCCCCCGATCCCTTGGCCTGACGCCGCCCAGGCGCCGCCCGTCAGCCGGGGCGACCGACCGCACGGGCCGCCCCCGGCGCCCCTCGCAGAGCGGGTTCGACATGGACCAGCCCAACCCCGTTCCCGCGAGCCGGGTCGCGGAGCGGGGTGCGGGCGCCCGCGGCGCCGCGGACGCCTGTGCGCGGGCAGCACGGACGGCTTCCCTCCGCCGAGCGGCCCCCGGCAGGGGCTCGGTGGTCCTGAGCGGCCGGGAGCATCCGGCCCAGGCGAAAGGCCCCAACGACCCTGCACACCCTCACGCTCACGGGGTTATGCTGCACTTGCGGTCGAGCGAGCGAGGAGACGGGCCGGGCGGCGGGCATCCGCCCGAGGCGAATCTCAGGGCGGACGTGGAGCCCGGCGGAAGGCACGACGCAGGAGGCGATGTGTACGGGCAACGTGAGCGGTTCCACGGAAACGCCGCCGGATCACCGATCGCCTCCGGGCCGGTCCGCCGGGGGCGAGACGCAAGGCGCATAGCCGCTGGTTCCTCACGGCTGCCGCAGCGGCGGCAGTTCATCCGGTCACCAGATCGTGACCGTGTAGCCGATAGGGGCTAACGGGGCAGATGCCTGACCTCCTGATGGGTCGAGCATCTGCCCCCCTTTTTCACATGCCGCCGTCCTGGCTTCGACCTGCCCGACCTTCACCCGCGTCTGGCATGATCAGCCGGACCCCGCGGGCGCAGAAGCACCCCGCGACGCCGAGGGGGTGAGGCCGTGCCGAGAGGCCGGACCCCGCCAAGGCGACGGGCCGTCCCGTTGCGCGATCGCACCGCCAAAGGGGGCCGCCCACGGCGGGCGTGGGGGGGGGCGGAAGGACCGAGCCCCAGGCCGCGGCACCGCCCACGGCACCTCCTGTGGTGCCCAGTGGGCAGCGCCCGCATCACCGCCCCCGCAGGGCGGTCAGGGCGGCCAGGAAGTCGGGCGGCGGGGCCGCCTCGACCGTGACCTCCCGCCCGTCGGCGGGGTGACGGAAACGCAGGCGCCACGCGTGCAGGGCCTGGCCGGCCAGGTGCAGCCCCGCCGCGGCGTCGCGCTCGGGCTGCCCGTAGAGCGCGTCGCCCGCCACCGGGTACCCGGCCGCGGCGAGATGCACGCGGATCTGGTGCGTTCGGCCCGTCTCCAGGCGCAGTTCCAGCAGGGAGCAGGCCGGCGGCCCGGGGAAGCGCTCGCGCAGGGCGGCGTGGGTCCTGGCTGGCCGACCGCCCTCCACCGCCTCCATACGCCGCCCGTCCGGCGCGCGGCCGAGCGGCGCGTCTACCGTGAAACGCTCCGGCGGCAGGCCGTGGGCGATGGCCAGGTACAGTCGCGCCACCTCGCGCGCGGCGATCTGCCGCCGCAAGGCCAGACCCGCCCGCCGGGTACGGGCGACAAGGAGCAGGCCGGTCGTGTCGCGGTCCAAGCGGTGGACGATCCCCGGGCGGACGGCGGCGTCGCCCGCATCGGCGTCCGCCGGTCCACCCGCCACGCCCTCCAGGCTCCCGTACCGCGCCAAGAGCGCGTGGACCAGCGTGCCGCGCGCGTTTCCCGGCGCCGGATGCACCACCAAGCCCCGCGGCTTGTCCACCACGGCGAGGTCCTCGTCCTCGTACACCACGTGCAGCGGGATGGGTTCCGGCTGCAGCGGGGCCGGTTGGCCCTCCGCCAGGGCCGCCACCTCCACGCGGGCGCCCGCCGGCAGGCGCTCCCCGCCCTTGCCCACCCGGCCGTCCACCCGCACCAGACCCGCGCGGATGCTGCGCTGCACCTGCATGCGCGATACCGCCTCGGGCGCGAGCAGCGTGGCGAGGAACACGTCGAGGCGCATGCCGCCGTCGGCACAGAGGAACGTGCGCGGAAAGGGCTCGGCCCCAGCGTCCACCGACACGCCCTCACACCCCCCCGGCCGGGGGGCGCAAGAGATCGAGCACAAAGAGGATAGCGCCGACGACGATGGCGCTGTCCGCTACGTTGAAGACGAAGGACCATACCCGGAAGTCCAGGAAGTCGATCACCTGGCCGTAGAGCACCCGATCCATGAGGTTGCCCGCCGCCCCGCCGAGCAGCATACCCAGCGCGACGCCGAGCAGGCGCGAACCGTGGGCCAGCCTGCGGCCGTATGCCGCGATCAGCGCGATCACCGCGACGGCCACAGCGACGAAGAGCGGCGTGCGGTGCTGCAGCAGGCCGAAGGCCGCGCCCGCATTGCGCACATACGTGATGTAAAAAAAGCCGGGGATGACGGGAATGCTTTGGCCAGGAGCCATGCGGGTCGCTACCAGCCACTTGCTCACCGTGTCCAGTCCGAAGACCAAGAGCGCGGTCAGCGCGATGGCCAACGGACGCCGCCCCCCTTGGCCGGCGAGGCGCCGGCCAGCCGGGACGCCTCCCCCCGCGCGCCGGTGCAACCCGGAGCCGCTGCATTCTACCACGACAGATTGCAGCAGGGAGACGGCCGGGCAAACCGGACTGCGCGAGCCGCGTCCGGTAGGGGCGCCGTCCGGACGGGCACAGACGAGCGCACCCCAGGCCCACCGGACATCGAAGAGACGCATCCCTCAGAGCGTGTCGCCCTCCGGCACGTCCAGGATGGGCTCGCCCTCGGCCGTGACCTCGTTCTCCACCGCCTCCACGGCCCCGTGGCGCTCGCCGACGTCCTCGACAATCTCCGGGTAGCGGTGGGCACCGGGGACGTCGGCGGGGGTGTCCGACGATCCGTACCGCGCGACCGCCTGCCAAGCGTCCTCGCCATCGAAACCAACCGCGTCGTCCCCGTCCCGCTCGGTGCGCGCGAAGGGCGGGGACAGGACCTCCTCTTCGACGCGCGTCGGCGCGGGTTTGCCGCGCCAGGCGCTCGCGTCCGCAGCCTCCTGGCACGCCGTGCAGCGCCGCGCCTCCGGGAGCGTGGCGAGCCGGCCAGGGGCGATCAGGCCCCCGCACGTCTCGCACCGGCCGTACGCCCCTGACTGCAGCCGCTCCAGCGCGGCGTCCACCTCCTCGACTGCGGATGCCAGGTCCATCGCCATGCCCACCGCCTGGCCCCGCTGCCAGGTCTCCGTGCCGATGTCGGCGGGATGGTTGTCGTAAGTAGAGAGCTCCGAAAGCGCCTGCCCCTGGGTCTCCTCCAACCCGCCGCCCTGGCGTAGACCGGCCCGTAGCGCCGCCAGCTCCCGGCGCCGTTCCAGGAGACGCCGCCGCACGGCAAAGCCGCCACCGTCCACAACATCAGCCGCAGCGCCCGGCGCGCCCCTTGACGCTCGCAATGACTACACCCCCAGGGCTGCGAGGGTCCCGGCTCCGGCCGGCCGTCCGCGCATACCCCCGATGTGGCGTCCCGGCCGCGCCATCATAGGCGACGACCTGGACACGGAGAGCATGCCGCGCGTCAGGCACGACGAAGCGAGGGGGCCCATGGCCAGGCGGCCAGCACCTGGTGGATCTCGGCCACCCGGGTGGGACACCCTGGCAGGCGAGTGGGGCGGCCGTGCCGCCGGGTGACAAGGGGCCACACGCCAGCGCCGCGGGGGGCGGTGCGCGCAGGCCGCGGCCCCACCCAGAGCCGCGAAAACCGGAGCGGTCGCCGGGGGCGGACGCGCGTTGGATACGCACGGCCCCGCGGCGCAAGCCCCAGCGCCTCCCCGCAGGCGGCACAGAGCCGCACGCTCAAAGGCGGATGTCCAGGCGCCGGCCCACGACGGTAGTCCCGTCCGGGCCCGCGGCGGGTGGCGGTGCGGCGGATACCGGAGACGGCCGCCGGACGGCGCTATTCCTGCCGCCCCCTGCCTTGGCCGGATCCCCGCCGGACTTCCCTTGCCGCCGCCGTTGCTCCGCCATCCGCTCGACCCCTGCCGCAGGCTGCGCCGACGGGACAACCCCGCCGACTTCCATAAGCACCGCCCCTCACGGACCATCGCGTTCCTGGTAGCGCGAACCTGAGACGGCGCGCCCCCCCGGCGGTTTCAGAGCAACGAGCGCTGGGTGGCGGTCAGCCGCCCCTTTAACCGCATCACAGCGCGCGTGTGCAACTGGGAGACGCGCGAGACCGACACCCCGAGCACGGCGGCGATCTCCTTGGGCACGAGCCCGTCGTAGTAGAACAGCGTCAGGACCGTGCGCTCGCGCTCGGGAAGGGCGTCGATGGCCGCGGCCAGGATCTCCTCCCGGTCCCGCCACTCCGCGGACTCGGTGGGATCCGGCGCCCGGTCGTCGCGCACCAGGTCGCGCAGCGTATACTCCTCGCCGCTGTCCTCGCCCCACAGCTCGTCGAGCGAAAGGACGCTGGCCCGCTCCATGTCCCGCATCAGCCGATGGAAGTCCCCGAGCCCCATGCCCAGTTCCTCGGCGACCTCCACGTCCTCCGCGCTGTGGCCCAGGCGCGCTTCGACGCGCGAGAAGGCATCCTCCACCTGCCGCGCCCGCTGCCGCATGGAGGTCGGCACCCAGTCCATGGCGCGCAGTCCGTCGAGGATGGCGCCCCGGATGCGGGTGAAGGCATAGGTCTCAAACTTGACGCCCCGTCCCGGATCGAATTTCTGCAGCGCGTCGAGCAACCCGAAGATGCCGTAGCTGTGCAGGTCGTCCATCTCGATGTGGCTCGGCAGCCCCATGGCCAGGCGGGCCGCCACGTGCTTCACCAGCGGCAAGTAGCGCACCACGACGGCCTCGTCCAGGGGCCGGCCGCTCCGCTGGTACGTGGCGCGCGCCCCCGCAGCGTCCGTCGAAGCGGCTGCCGGCCGGGACGGCGGTTCCGATCCGCCCCCTGGCCCGCAGGCGGGGACCGAGTCACCTGCGGGGGGTGGCTGATGGCCACCCCCGGAAACCCCGTCGCTCCGCGCGGCTCTGTCTGTCATGACCGAGCACCCCCTCGGGGCAGCGGAGTCCGCCAGAGCCCTCTGGCCTGGACTTCCTGGCAGCCGGAGGCGGCGCCACCCACGCGCTGCACCAGAGACAAGAGGAGATCGCGCAGTCCCGGTCCACGCTCCACCGGGCTTTCCGAGCAGAAGGCGGCGGCCACCCCCCTCATGGCGCGGGCCGCGGGGCCCTGCTCGCTCGCCAGCAGGAAGGGCCGCTGCTCCCGGACCGAGCGACAGACGCGCGGATCCCGCGGTACCCAGCCGAGTGGTCGGGGTGACCAGGCCAAGTAGCCACGGCAAACGCTCACGATGCCACGCGCCGCGGCCTCGGCCTCCGCGGCGCTCTCCGCCATGTTGATCAGCAGCCATGTCTCCCCCCGTGGCTCGGAGGCGATGATGGCCTTGCAGGTGGCATAGGCATCGGCCAGCGCCGTCGGCTCCGGCGTAGTCACGACGATGCGCTCGCTGGCGGCCGCCAGCAGTGCGTGGACCAGGGGACCCAGCCCGGCACCGGCGTCCAGCACGCAGACGTCGTACGCGACTGACAGGCTACCCAGGGCGGTCCCGAGTCGGGTCACCTCCTCGGCCGCGGCATCTCCCAACGCCTGCAGCCCGGAAGCGGCCGCCAGCAAGTGCAGCCCGAGGGGGGCACGCACCAGGGCGTCGGTCGCGCTGCAACTGCCACGGAGCACGTGCCCCAGGTGCCGCTCGGGACAGATCCCCAAGAGTACATCCAGGCTGCCGAGCCCGCTGTCCCCATCCACCAGCAGCACGCGCCGCCCGCGTTCACAGAGCGCCAAGCTGAAGTTGAGGCTGAAGTTGCTCTTACCCACCCCGCCCTTTCCCCCGGTTACGACCACGACGCGTGCCGTGGTCGCGCCAGCCGGGGAAGGGCCCGTTCGGCCCGCCGGTTCCCACCGCCCTGTCGCCTCCATGCCCGTGCCTCCTTGCCCCTCAAACACCCTCTGCGGGCCCCCGGGCAGAGCAGAGAGCCCCTACGCACCCTGAGCGGCGCGCGCCACCGCCAGCGCCTCCGCCAGCCGATCTGGCCAGGCCACGGCCAGGTCGTCGGGCACGCGCGGTCCCGCGGCGAAATAGGAGAGTGGGAGCCCGCGGGCTGCCGCGACCCCCGTGACCTCCGGGGGAGCCGCGCACGCGTCGAGCTTGGTGAGCAGCAGGCGCGCCGCCCCGGCGCCGCACGGGTTCAGGCTCGCGCGGTATGTCGCGAGCACGGCCTCGGCCTCGGCGCGCCGGGCGGTCGCCTCCAGCACGAGATGTACCTCGATCCCGCCGTGCCATGGCGTGGCAGACGGGCTGGCAGGCCGGGGCTGGGCGTCCTCCGCGCTGGCCACGGGAGGCGGCGGTGATCCCTGCTCGCCAGCCCGCGGTGCCGCATGGCCGTTGATCCAGACCGGCGGCGCCGGGGTAGGCGTGCGTGCGGCCGATCCGCCAGCCGCGCGGGCCGCCGCCTCCAGTTGCGCCGCCAGGTCGCGCAGCCCCCGGCCGTCGCGATGGCAGCACCCGGCGGTGTCCACCACGACGACGTCGGTGGCCGCCATCCGCTGCAACGCTCGTTCCAACGCCGCTGGAGTCGGCGCCGCCTCAAAGGGGAGCGAGAGCAGTCGCGCGTACGCGCCCAGTTGCTCGACGGCACCGACGCGCAGGGCGTCGGTGCTGACGAGTCCCACCCGCCACCCCTGCTGGAGGTGGAGGTGCGCCGCCAGCTTCGCAGCGGTCACCGTTTTGCCCGTCCCGGTCGGACCGACGAGCACGACCACCGCCCGACCACCCGGTTGCGGTCGCACCGGCAGAGGGCCCACGGTGGCCGGCCTGGCGGGCGCAGCGAAGAGCGCGGCGCGCAGGGCCTCCGGCGCACCGCCCTCCATGAGGTCCACCCGTGGGGCGCAGATACCGCGTCGCGGCGACCGGGCGTCGCCCGCGGCAGGCCTCCCCGTCTCTCGGGCAGGGGGAGCCGCGGCCGCGCCATCTTCAGACACCTCCCCGTCCTCCCCCGTCGCACCCGCCGCCAGTCCCGCCCACCCGGCGTCCCCGCCCGGCGCGCAGGAGCGCGGCGAACGCCCCCCTTCACCCGACGCCTGTGCCCGTTGCGGCCGTCCCGCGTCCCTGCCGCGCGCCAGCGGGGCGCGGGACGGCGCGCCTGGAGCATCGGGTCGTGGCAAACGCCCGCCCTCGCCCTCCTCCGCCACGTAGGGGTACGGCAAGCGCCCGGGCCCGTCCGCTACCCCGGCCTCCGCCGTGCCGGGGAACCACCGTCCCCCATCCGCCCCGCGGCTCAGGGGGGCCCCAGCCGAGGGCGCAACGGGCCCGTGCGGGTGCGCCGAGCGCGCACCTTCGCCCGCCCAGGGCGGGGGTGGCGCCCACCCCTCCTTCCCGCCGCGCGCCAGCGCGCCTGGGGACCCGGCTCCGCTGTAGGGAGGCGGCCAACGCCCGCCTCCATCGGCATCGGCTGCCTCCAGGGCCTCCGCCGGACCCGAGTGCATCCACCCCGCCTCCCCGCCACGCACGGCTGGAGCCGGCCGCGTGCCGGGCGGCGCATAGCGCCCAGGGGTCGTTGCCGCCTCGGTGCGTGCCCAGACCGGAGCCCCTATAAGGGGGCGCCCGCTGGAGGGCGCTGGCAGACCCGTGCCCCATCCATCGCCCGTGCCCCGTATCGGTGGACGAGGCAACAGGCCGCCGGCCGGGGCGGGCGGCGACTCCACGGCGGCGGTCACCTCCATACGGTCGTAACGCCGGAACAGGCGCCGCCAGCCGGGCCGAGGCTTGCGGCAGGTGCCGAGGATCACGGCGTTCGTCCCCCACTCCCGCCGGACCGCCAACACGGCCGCGGAAAGGTCATCGGCGACGAAACGCTTAATTTTCACCGACTGCACCTCCATCGCCATGGGGCGCTCAGACCCCGATCTGCCCGAGACTCTCGACCTGCACGTCGCCCACGAGTTCGGCCGTGGACACAACCTTCAACTGTGGGAAGGCCCGCTCGGTGATGCGCCGGAAGGGGAGGCGGGCGGCCGGCGTCGTGAGGACGACCGGTTGGCGCCCGCGCGCGGCAGGCGACGCCAGGGCCTGCTCCAGCGACTGGCGCAAGCCCCGGAGGGCCGAGCCGTCGAGCCCCGGGCTGGCGCCGACGGCGCCCATCTCGACCATGCGCGCCTCCAGTTCAGGGTCCAGCGTGAGCACGCCGAGGCGTCCCTCGCCCAGATCGCGCGTGATCTCCCGGCCCAGGGCCGCCCGCGCTCTCTCGGTGAGGACGTCGACGTCCTTGGTCAGGGGGGCGGCGTCCGCCAGGGCCTCGAGGATGGTGGTCAGGTTGCGGATGGACGCGCCCTCGCGCAGGAGGTTCTGCAGGACGCGCTGTACCTGGCCCACGGTGAGCAGAGCGGGCACCAACTCTTCCACCAGGGCCGGCTGGCGCGCGCGCAACACGTCCAGCAGGGCCCGGCACTCCTGCCGCGTCAGCAGTTCCGGCGCCGCGCGCTTGCACACCTCGCTGAAGTGGGTGGCGAGGACGGTGGGCGGGTCGACCACGGTGTAGCCCGCCAGCTCGGCGCGCGTTTTGTCCGCTGCGGCGATCCAGAGCGCCGGCAGGCCGAACGCAGGCTCCCGCGTCGGCACGCCCTGCACCCGCTCGCCGCCGATGTCGGTCGGGAGCGCCAGATAGCCGTCCAGGCGCAACTCGCCGCGGGCCACTTCGGCGCCGCGCAGCTTAAAGACATAGGCGGTCGGCGGCAGTTGCAGGTTGTCGCGCACCCGCACCAGCGGCAGGACCAGGCCGAGGTCAAGCGCGAGTTGCCGCCGGGTGGCGGCGACCCGCGCCATCAATTCCCCACCGCCCGGACCCTCGGCCAGCCGCAGCAGGCCGTAGCCGATCTCGATCTCCAGGGGATCGACATCCAGCAGGGGCAGGGTGGCCGCGGGCGTCGCGCCTGGTGGCGGCGGCTCCAGCGCATCGGACGCGGCCCCGCGCTTGCCCGCCGCCGGAGCCGCCGGACCCGCCTGGGGGGCGGAGCGGCCCGCGCGCCACCAGATCAGGCCAACGACAGCGGCAATGGCCACGAAGGGTAGCTTTGGCAGGCCCGGTACCAGCGCCAGCAGCAGCATGGCCACCGCCGCGGACAGGAGGACGCGGGGCTGGGCCAAGAACTCGATCCCCAGTTCGCGCCCCAGGTTCTCCTGCTCCGCCGCCCGGGTGACCACGATGCCCGTGGCCGTACTGATCAGCAGCGCGGGAATCTGGGCGGTGAGTCCATCACCCACGGTGAGCAGCGTGTACGTCTGCAGAGCCGTGCCGATGCTCATGTGCCGCTGCAGCAAGCCAATGAGCAGACCGCCCACGATGTTGATGGCGATGATCAGCAGGGCGGCGATGGCGTCTCCCTTGACAAACTTGCTTGCCCCGTCCATGGCGCCGTAAAAATCGGCCTCGCGCTCGATGGCCTCGCGCCGCTGGCGGGCGATCTTGTCGTTGATGACCCCGGCATTGAGGTCGGCGTCAATCGACATCTGCTTGCCAGGCATGGCGTCGAGCGTGAAGCGCGCCGCAACCTCCGCCACGCGCTCGGCGCCGCGGGTGATGACAACGAACTGGATGATCACCAGGATCAGGAACACGATGAATCCGACGAGGGGATTGCCGCCAACCACAAACTGGCCGAAGGCCTGCACCACCGCGCCCGCGTTGGCGCGCAGCAGGATGAGGCGCGCGGTGGACACGTTGAGGGCGAGGCGGAACAGCGTCGTGAGCACCAGCAGCGAGGGGAGCGCCGAGAAATCCAGCGGCTGCTGCGTGTACGTCGAGAGGAGCACCACGCAGAGTGATATGGCCAGGTTGCAGGCGATGAGCAGCGACAGGAGAAAGGTCGGCAGCGGCACGACCATCATCAGCACCATCAGAATGACCGCACCGCCGAGCAGCAGGTCGGTACTGAAGGGCAGCCGCAGTCTCAACGTCCCACCCCCCCATCCCGTCCCCCGCCGCGTCGCCCGTCTCGGGCCTGCGGCGGGCTCACGGGGTCACCCTGCGGGGCGGGGCGCCCCTGCACCCGCCACACGTACGCCAGCACCTCGGCCACCGCCTGATAGAGCGCGACCGGGACGTGCTGGCCGACCTTGACCGCGCCGTGGAGGGCCCGCGCCAGCGGCGGGTTCTCCACCACCATCACGCCCGCGGCCCGCGCGACCGCCTTGATGCGCTCGGCCATGTGCTCGGCGCCGCTGGCCACCACGCGCGGCGCGGCCATACGCGAGGGGTCGTAGCGGAGCGCGACGGCCACGTGCGTGGGGTTGGCCAGTACCACGTCGGCCCGGCGCACCTCCGCCAGCATCCGCCGCCGCGCCAGTTCGCGCTGCCGGCCGCGCCGCCGGGCGCGTAAGGCCGGGTCCCCCTCGGTCTCGCGCATCTCGTCGCGGACCTCCCGCGCGGTCATACGCAGCGAACGATCCATGTCCCAGCGCCGGAACGCGTAGTCCGCCCCGCCGGCGACCAGTTGTACCGCGGCCGCGCGGAAGACGATGCTCAGCGCGGTGCGGCCGCAGAGGGCGAGGGCGGCCACCAGGGCGATCCGCCCGCCGGCGAGGGTGATGATCAGCCCGCGCACCGGGCCGTAGGCCAGCGCCAGGACGGCGCCCGCCTTGACCACGGCGCGACCCAGGTCGACCAGGGCGCGCAAGGAGACCAGCCGGGCGAGGCCCTGAACGGGGTTCAGGCGTGCCAGGTCCGGCTGCAGGGGGCGCAGCGAGAGCGCAAACCCGGTCTGCGCGATGTCCGCCAGGGCGCTGAACCCCGCGGCCGCCGCCAGCACCGGCAGGAGTAGCGCGGCGGCCAGGCCACCCGCCTCCCGCGCGAGGACCGCCACGTCTCCCACCGTCAGTTCCGCTGGCGGCGGCGCGGCGAGCAGGCGCGCGCTCCAGTTGGCGAAGCCGAGCGCGGCGGAAGGGGCGACCGCCAGCAGGGCCACGCCCGCGGCGAAGAGCGCCAAAGCGCCGCCGAGATCGGCACTGCGCGCGGAACGGCCCTCCGCACGCGCGCGCTCCCGCCGCCGACGGGTGGCCGGCAGCGCGCGTTCCTCCACAGCAAAGAGCTGCAGGTCGAAGGACCCCCGTCGGGCGCCCACCGCTGGCGCCTCGTGCCCGGCGCTCACGGCAACAGCCCCCTGACCCAGGTCGCGGTCTCGCCGGCCAGGGCGCCGAACACGGCCGCCGTCACCGGCAGGGACAGCAGGATCGCGAGCAACCCGCCCAGGACCTGCAGCGGCAGAGCGCTGGCCAGGACGTTGAGCTGGGGCACCGCCCGGCCGACCAATCCCAGCGCCAGGTTGAGTACCAGCCCCAGCGCCAGGGCGGGCAGCGCGATCTGGAACGCGGTACGCATCGCCCAGGCCAGGGCCGACACCGCCTGCATCGCGCCGGCGCCAAAGAACGCGGTGGCCCCGACGGGGATGCGCGCGTACGAGCCGGCCACGGCGAGCACCAGCAGTTCGAGCCCGCCGGCCAGCAGGAAGAGGAGCATGGCCAGCGCGTTGAAGAAGCCGGCGAGCACCGTGGTCTGCTGGCCGTAGAGCGGGTCGATCAGCGCGCCCAGCGAGAAGCCCACCTGCACGTCGAGGAACCCGCCCGCCATCTCAGCCGCGGAAAACACGATACGGGCGACAAAGCCGATGACCAGCCCGACACCCGCCTCGTGGGCCAGCAGCCCGACGTATGGCCAAAGCGCCTGCGGAACGGGCCCCGGATGCACCTCCGCCGCGGGCAGCACGGCGAGGGCAATCAGCACGGACAACGCGGCCCGCAGCGGGGCGGGGACGGTGGACGTCGATACGACCGGCGCCACGGCGAACACCCCACCGACCCGCGCCAGGACCAGCCAATACAGGGCGAACGCCCCGGGACCGCCGAACAGCGCGGCGAGGATCGGTATGGCGGCCGCCTCCCTCCGTGGAGTGTTCCGGGTCGGCGCCTCTGCGGACCACCGGTCGGGATCCCTGCGGCTCAAATCCAAGCGGGCAGCGAGACGAGCAGGTGGCGGGTGAAGTCCACCAGGGTCGACAGCATCCAGGGCCCGAAGAACAGCAGTCCCAGGGCCATGGCGGCGAGTTTCGGCAACAGGCTCAATGTCTGCTCATTGATCGAGGTACTGGCCTGGACGACCGCCACGATGAGGCCGACGACCAGCCCCACGCCGACGATGGGCACCGCCAGCAGCAGCGCCACATAGATGGCGCGCTGGCCGATCTGCAGCACGAGCCCCTCGGTCACGTCCCCCACCCCTCAGCGAAAGCTCAGCACCAGCGACTGGACCAGCAGCGTCCAGCCGTCCACGAGCACGAACAGCAGGATCTTGAAGGGTAGCGAGATGAGCATGGGCGGCAGCATCATCATGCCGGTCGCCATCAGCGTGCTGCCGACCACCAGATCGATGATCACAAACGGCAGAAACAGCAGGAACCCCATCTCAAAGGCCGTCCGGAGTTCGCTGATGACGAAGGCCGGCACCAGCACGGTGAGCGGCGGGAGGTGGCCTGGACCGTAGGCTGGGGCGCCTGTCCCCGCGGCCGCGCCTGTCCCCGCGGCCGCGCCCGTCCCCGCGGCCGCGCCCGTCCCCGCGGCCGCGCCCAAAGCCAGGGCCTGATCGCGTCGCGCCAGACCCGTGAACAGTTGCAGGTCGGCGGTGCGAGTCTGCGCCAGCATGAAGTCCCCGAGCGGCTGCTCCGCCGCGACCAGGGCCGGTGTGAAACCGAGCTTGCCCTGGCGGTAAGGGACCCATGCCTGCCGGTACACCTGGCCGAAGGTCGGGCCCATCACGAAAAGGGTCAAAAACAGCGCGAGGCCGACGATCACCTGGTTGGGAGGGATCTGACCGGTGGCGAGCGCCGTGCGCGCAAAGGACAGGACGATCACGATGCGCGTGAACGAGGTCATCAGCAACAGGATGGCGGGGGCCATGGACAGGGCGGTCAGCGCGAGCACGATCTGCACGCCGAGCGCCACCGTGTTGGGGCCGACGGCCTTCGTGGCGGCAAGTCCAAGGGCGGGCAGCGTGGCCACCGCGGGGGCGGCAGCCGCCGCCGGGGCCGCCGCCGCGAACGCCACCAGCCCCGATCCGGCAGCCAGCGCTAATGCCAGCGCCCTCCCGCGCCTCCGACCACGGCGATCGTGGGGCACCACCCGTTCATTGCGCAACGTGATCCCCCTCGTCTGCCGACCGGATCCCGCGCCGGGCCCAGGATGTCGCCAGCGCCCGCGCGAAGGCGGTGGCGACCGGTGGTCCGGCCGCCGCACCCACCATCGCCTCGACCTCGTCCGCATCGGTGATGGTCTGCAGGAGCCGGACCTGGTGGTCCGCCACGCCCAGGACCAGCACCCGGCGTCCGACGTGGACCGCGCAGACGGAGCGCCCTCCGCCCAGCGACACGCCACCGACGAGCCGCACGCCCGCGGACGAACCGCCACGGGCCTGGCGCGCCAGCCAACGACTGCCACCGGCCGCGGCCGCCAGCACCAGGGCGAAGGCCAGGACGAAGCGGATCGCTTGCCACGCGCCCCCCACCTGGGCCCACCCCCACCCCTGCCGCCCGTCTACCGGGCGCGGCCCTCGTCCGCGGCCGGGATCTCGGTGACGCGGACGCCGAAGCTCTCGTCCACCACCACCACCTCCCCCCGGGCGATGCGCCGGCCGTTGACCAGCACGTCGACCGGTTCGCCGGCCAGCCGCTCCAGGGCCAGCACGGCCCCGGGCGCCAGCGCCAGGATGTCGCGGACCAGGCACTGCGTCCGGCCGAGCTCCACCGTCACCAGCAGCGGCACGTCGAGCAGGAGGGCCATGTCCGCGGCGGCACCGCGCCCCTCCAGACTGGGGAACATGGCGGCCACGGCGGCCGCCGCGGGGAGGGGCGCGGCGGCCAGCGGCGATCCTGGGGCGGGCCGTTCGGCGTCCTCCCGGAGCGGCGGCGACCCTTCCGGCGCGGTGGCAGGCCCCTCGGATGGCGGTGGACCCGCCGCCCTAACGACCTGCCCGGGCGCCCGGTCCGCCTCCTCGCCGGTGGCCACGCCTGGCGCCTCCGCTTGTCTGCCTCCCATCGCACTCACTCCCCTTCGATGGACGCGACCTCCACGGCGAGCCGGCCGCCCTGCACGCCAATGCGCCCGCGGAAGCGCGGCCGGTCGGCGGCGTGCACCCAGGCCAAGGCCGTCGCGGGTACGCCGAGCGGCAGCACGTCGCCCGGGCGCAGCGCGCGCACCTGGGCCAGGGACAGGCGCGCCCTCCCCACCTCCACCCGCACCGGGACGACCACCCGGGCCAGCTGGCGCGCCAATTCGGGTTGCGAACCCACCGCGCCCTCGCCTTCGGCGTGTCGGCTCCACTCGCGATCGGGCAGCCGGCGCAGGACGGGCTCCAGCATGGTGTGCGGCAGGCAGAAGCGCAGACGGCCCTCGTGCCGGCCGAAGCCGCATGTCAGGGTGACGCTGAGCACAATGTCGCCCGGCGCCGCCAACTGGACGAACAGCGGGTTGGTCTCGACGCCGAGCACCCGCGGGCGCACCGGCGCGACGTTCCACCAGGCGTCCCGCCAATTGGCGAGGATCGTCCCGAGGACGCGTTGGATGACCGTCGTCTCGATTTCGGTCAGCGGCCGGGAGACACTGTGCCCCGCCTCTCCAGAGCCCCCCAGCAGCCGGTCGATCATGGGGTACGCCACCTCCGGGTCCACCTCCAGCAGCGCGCTGCCACTGAGGGGCTCGGCCGCGAAGGCGGCGATGATGCCCGGATCGTTGCAGCCGCTGATGAACTCTTCGTAGGTGCGCTGCTCGGGCAGCGGCGCCTCGACCCTGACCGTGGCGCGCAGCTGGGCGGAGAGCGAGGTGGTCAGGGCGCGCGCCATCCCGTCGTAGACGTGGCCGATCTGCCGCAACACGTCCTTGGGAAACTTGTCAGGCACCCGAAAGTCGTACAGACGGACGCTCTGCCGGGCCGGCGCGCCGCGAGGCACGGCAAAGACCGTGCCCCCCTCCGCGGCCGCCCCCGCCTCGGTACCCACGGCGTCACGCAGCGCCCGCAACTCGTCGGCCGTCAGATCCACCACGTGCTCCCGTCCCCTCCCCACGCTATGGGCCTGCGACCACCGCCTACTGCACGACGAATTGCGTAAAGAACACCGCGAGCACCGCCCGCGGCTGCCCGAGCACACCGTCCAGCGAGGACGTGATCACCCGGGCGAGATCGCTCATGCCCGCCGACCCGCCGAGCGAGGCCAGCGACTCGGCGCGGATGTCCGCAATGACCGCGTTCAGCACCGCCGCCTGCCGCCGCGCGAAGCGCCGGGCCAGCGCCGGGCTGCTCAGCTTCAGGGTGAACGCCACCTGGGCGAAGTGGCTGGCAGACACCCCGGCCAGGTTGGTGGTGATGGACGGCACGGAGACCAGCACCGGCCGCGGCGGGCCGCCGAGCCGGGGCAGGTGCAGCGCTGGCAGGTCCCGTGGCAGCACCAGGGCCCCGCCGACGGCAGCACCGGCCACGAGCAGGACGATCCCGACCACCAGTCCGACGCGCTTCATGGGGCGGTCCTTCCTCCCTGGGGAGCGGCAGAGGGCGCGGGGGGAAGAGCCCCCCGCGCCCTCTGCCTGCTCACTGACCGAGCTGCACGAGCGTCTGGAGCATGGTGTTGGCGGTGGTGACCACCTGGGCATTGGCCTGGAAGCCCCGTTCGGCCGCGATCATCTGGGTGAACTGGCTGGCGAGGTCGACGTTGCTGCCTTCCAGGCTCCCCGCGACGACCGTCCCCGCTGCGCCGGTGCCGGCGGCCCCGACCAGTGGCGCCCCGGAGTTGGTCCCGGTGACGTACACATCCTGGCCCTGCTGCACCAAGCCCTGCGGGTTGGCGAAGGTCGCCAGGGCCACCTGGCCGAGGGTCTCGCTCAGGCCATTGGTGAAGTGCCCGGTGATCAGCCCGCTGGAGTCAACGGACAGGCTCTGCAGGGTCCCGGCGGCGTACCCGTTCTGCCCGGCCGCCTGGGCGCTGGTGGCGCTCCCGTACTGCGTCAGCGCCGTGAAGTCCGGGGTGATGGAGAGTGGGGCCGCACCGGACACCGTCACCGCGACGGGACCGGTGGTCGTGCCGGCGCTGGAGTACGCGCCGGAGGTCGAGAATGCGACGGTGCCCGACGAGCCGCTGACGAGGCTCGCGCCAGCCGGGGGATTCGTCAACGCGGCCGACCAGCTCCACGTGGTGCTCCCCGCGGTGGTCGGTGGCGTGAAGGTGAAGGTCAGCGTCAGCGGGTTGCCCAGCGAGTCGTAGACGGTGACCGGGAGAGAGACCGGCGTGGCCGTGGTCGAACCGGCGAGCGTGGCGTTGAGGTTGCCGCTGAACTGCACCGTGCTCGTCGCCACCGGGGCATGCGTCACGGTCTGCGGGATCACGATGTCCTGCAGGGTCGCGGCGTTCTCGGCCGGCAGGGCGCCGGTCGCGCCGGGCATCCAGCCCATGACCTTGAACCCTGTGGCGCCGCTCACCAGGTTGCCCGCGCTGTCGAAGCTGAAGTTGCCGACGCGGGTGTAGCCGGTCCCCTGGCTGCCCATGTCCTGCACGAAGTAGCCGTTGCCCTGGATGGCGAGGTTCGTCGGGTTGCCCGTCTGCTGCAGCGCGCCCTCGCTCTGGTTCTGGCTGATGCTGCCGATCCCCACCCCGAGCCCCACTTGCTGCGGGTTAGTGCCGCCGAGGCCCAGCGCCGGCGCGCTGCCGGCGGACAGGGTTTGGGCGAAGACCGCGGCGAAGTTCACGTCGCCGGACTTGAACCCCGGGGTGTTGACGTTGGCGATATTGTTGCCGATCACGTCCATCCACGTCTGGTGCGCCTGCAGACCGGACACCGCGTCGCTCATGGAGCGCATCATCGCTTGCCCACCGACCTTTCCGCTTCCATGCGTGGCCGCCCCGCTGCCGCCGCCGGCCCGCGGGCGCCCCGTCAGCCTCCCGTGCCGCCGCCATTACCCGCAGCCGTCGCGCTCGTGCTCGTGCTCGTGCTCGTGGCCGCCGTACCGCTGCCAGCCGTGCCATGCCCGCCACCCCGCGTCGTGCCGGCCGAACCACCGGACGTCAAGTCGCTCTGGATGGTCTGCAACTCCGCCTGGATGTTCTGCAAGACCGCCAGCGTCTCAAACTGCGCGAGCTGCGTGACGAACTGCGTGCTGCTCGTCGGCTGCATCGGGTTCTGGTACTGCATCTGGGCCACCAGCAGTTGCAGGAACGCCTGCTCGTTGAGGGCCCCGCCCGGCGGCGTGGACGTCGAGGTCGTGCCGGTCGTGCCCGTGGACAGCGCGCTGATGCTGCTTCCCAACCCGTTCACCCCCATGTGGGCAGAGGCGGCGTCAGCCGATCAGGTCCAGGCGCCCGCGCCGCGGCCCGGCGGCGGGCGCCGCAGGGCGCGCCGCGTCCGCTCGGGCCGCCGCCCCCGGCGTTCCGATGGGCGTGCGGCCATCCGGCGGCCCGGAGCCTGCGTCGCCCTGATCCGGTGGCCGTTGCCCTCCCGCGCCGACCCCGACGCGCAGTTCGCCGAGTTGCAGACCGTGCCGGCCGAGCCCGGCGCGCAGCGAGTCGCCCCCGGCCCGCAGCGCCCCGCCCGCGGTGCCGCTCGCTACAGAGAGCGTGGCGTTGACCACGGGCCCGCGCAGTTGCACGCGGATGTCCACCGGACCGAGGCCGGGTGGCTCGACCTGCAGGTTCAAAGCCCCCAGCCCCCGCCCGCCCGGGAGCGGCGGCCCACCGGCCCCCGTGCCGGAACGAGGCGCCGCAGGCGAGGCCGCGCGACCGAGCCCCGGCGCCGGCCCGGTTGCCGCAGCGGCGGCTGCGGGTGGCCCACCGGCCTGGG